>JBAWZH010000180.1:0-4926 GCA_037143135.1 bacterium | reverse complement strand
CACTCTCAAGGGACAGTCCCTGCAAGAGGGACTCTCACGGGGCGGTCACGGTGATCCGGTAGAAACGCGAAGGCAGGGTGGCGGTCCGGTCGGTACAGGACATCACGCCCTCGGCGCCGGGCAGATTCGATCCCCCTGGCAGAACGTTCCACATGGCGCCGGAAGTCAGTTGGTCATTGAAGAAGACCGTATAGTGGCGATTGGTGATTCCGGGCCAGCGGATGATGAACTCGCGATTTGTCCAGCCCGCGTCGCCGCTGAGTCCCACTTTGAATGTGCTCCCGGCGCTGGCGGCGTCCGTGCCCGCCGTCTCCTCCTCACTGTTCAGGATCCCGTCATGATCCCAGTCGCCGTCAGGTGACAGGACGAGGATGTCGGCGCCGGCGGCCTGGCCAATCCAACCGAGTTGATCCCGGGCCCAGACGTGCACCGTGTTGGTCCGATCCGCGGTCAACCCGGTGAGCACATCCTGGAGGTTGGTCGTCCAACATCCCCGGCTTGTTCCCCCGGCGTTGGTCGGGGCAACATAGTAACCCGCGATACCCGAACCGGCATCACTGAATCCGGACCAGGAAACGGCGGCGGGCGTGGCGCCGATCAGATAAGGACCGAAGGGACTGCGCGATACGTGGATCACCGCCTCCGCCGACGACGGCGGAGTGGCATCTACCCAACAGGGGCCGAACAGGGCCGGCACGCTGAGATTCCCGAACCCATCCCGCGCACGGATCCAGGCCCAGAAATTGGTTCCGTCCGGCACCGGCGGCGGCGAGGCCGTGAGCCCGGTGGTTTCCCCTTGTGGCGTCAGACTCGTCACATTCGTCGTCACCCCGTACACATAGTTCGTCACTCCGCTCCCGCGCGCCTCCTGAACCGGATCCCAGCTCAGACTCATGACCGGGTATATCGACCAGGCGTTGGTTTGGTGAACAAGAGACACAAAGTGGGTGGGCGTGGGCGGGAGTTCATTATCGACCATAAACGGCTGGCTGGTGACCCATGCGTTCCAGAACAGGCCGTCCCCAATCCGCCCCCGAATCCAAACTTCGGGCGAGAACACGAGGCCATCGCCGGGATGCTGCGAGTCCCACGCTGTGGCGAGGGAATTGGTGATCAGTCCCGAATTGGTGCAGGTGAGGATTGAAAAGATCGGCGGCGTGGCCGCATTACTGAACGCGGCGTTGCCTGCCGATGCCTGAACCGCCGTGACCCAGAGATTGCTCCAGGGCCCGTCTGCGGCGGCGCTCCACTGGAACTCCACCTGGCAGGTATCACCGTCCGCGTCCCACACCTGATTACTCAGGATCACGGCGCCGGTTCCGTTCGTGGAGGTCCGCGGGGTTCCGAGCCAGGCCAGGGTGGCCGGGGATCGGATCTGAAGGCGGATGGGGATGATGTTGGTCGGGGAGATCGGATCATTGGAGGTTATCCACACGGCCGCCTCACGGTCTCCCGTGGGAATCCCCTCTGTATTCACCGTCACGGGAACGGCGTCGGCGCTCAGAGGCGCCGCCGTTGCCTGCGGGGATGACAGCGAAAGCCACGACTGGGGCGCGAGGGTGGGCGAGACCACGACATCGTCGATATACCATCCTTCCTGCTCGGTGTTCTCATCCGTCCCGAAATGGAAGCGGATGATGGCGACCGAACCGGTATAGGCCGACAAGTCAAATTCAGCGGTGCCCCACGCCGCCCCGGTCCCGGCGAAGCACGGCGTCTGATCCGGCCAGGGCGAGGCCTCGTAACCGGAAATGAGATGGGGGTATCCTCCGACGGGCGTGATGGGCGAGAAGGAGGCGCCTCCATTGGTTGAGATTTCCACGATACCGCCGTCCCAGCAACTATTCGGGTGCCAGCCGGGGCGCCAGTATTGGCCATCCAGTTCGCATTTCAGCCAGTGCTTGAAGGAGAGACGCGCTCCCCGGGCGAGGTAAACGGACGGGGTGTCGAGGCAGGCGTGCATGCTGCTTGCGTAGGTTCGTGTCGCCGGGTTTCCGCAGTACCAGGCGGTGGCGCCGGAGGCGCTCCGGTTGGTCGAGAGGATCCACAGGTCGTTGGCGCCGGAATGGGACCACCCGGCGGCCCCGCCCTCAAAGTTGTTACTGAGTCCGCCCCACAACAAGGACAGGTCGGCCTGCCACGCGACGGTTCCGATATTGGTGATCGTCAGAGTCAGGTTGCTGAGTGTGTTCGGAAGTTGAATGGCCGCGAAACGGGCCGGCGAGATGAGGGCGGTGGGAAAATGGAGCGCGAAGGAGTGGGGCCCATTGGTGGTTGAACTGATCAGATCCGAGGCGATGATCCAATAAGTGAAGGTATCGGTATTGGTTCCGGGCGCGGGGATGGCCGTCGAGTACAGGGCGCCGGCGCCGGGGGTCATGTCATTCGTCAGGATGGCGCCGCCATTGCGTTGCCAGAAGAGCGTTGCCGAGACCACCTTGAAGTTGTCCGTGATGGTGGCGGTGACCGGAAACGGCGCGGGGTGAGAGAGCGGATCCGCCAGGGGGGTGTGGAGGATGAAGGGCGGCTCGGGCCGGGAGGCTGGATCGAGCGGATCGGTGCGATCCTTGAATTCAGAGCGGTTGTTGAAGCCGTCGCCATCACTGTCGGCGTTGGGATCCGTATTGGAGGTTCCGAAATAGAAACACTCCCACCAGTCGCTGATGCCATTGCCATCGGCGTCCTGATTTTCCGGCAGAAAGAAGGACTCCGCCAGATGGGGTTCGGTCATCGGGTTGATGATGGCCGGATTGACGGCGGGCTGGGTGGCGTCGGGTTGTCGGAGGCCGTCGATGTTCCAGCCGATGAAGGAATAATTTGTGAGGCCGTAGGAGAATGAGGCAACGGCGGTCAGGGTGGTTGCGGCACCGCCTTCGGGCCACCAGGTTGTCGTGTTGAGTGCCCCGTTGAGGGCGTTGGAGTGGGTCAGGGCAACCTCACGGCGCCATTGCCAGGCGAGTGTGGAACTATTGGTCAGGGTGAACGTCACACAGTTGGTGGCGCCGGATGGGGGAACACTGCCGGAACCGATCCAACCCGTACAGGCCCAGCGAAAGCCATTGGAAGGCGCCGTAGGGGATTGGGCGGTGGCATTGAATACCTGACTGGAGGGATACAACACGTGGCCGTAGGGGGGATTCACGGTGGAAAGCGGGCCGGGGTCTCCGGATACCGTGAGGGAATACGAGGGGACAATCTGGAAGTGATAGGTCGAGGCGGGGGCATTTGTCGGGGCGTTGAGCCCCGTGCCATTGGTTGACGCGGCCCGAATCCAGTAGTAGATCGTGGCGCCCTCGGGTTGCCGGGGGATGAAGGCCCGGTAGAGTGTGTTACTGACATTCACGAGGGGAAGTGCGGAGAACGTGTCCGAGCCGTCCAGATTCCAGTAACAGATGACATTCGTCGGGGAATAAAAGAGAGACGGCCCGACATCGGCCTCGACGGGATAATCGGCGCCGGTGTCATAGGTGTTGACGAGCGGCTGGTGAACGATGCGGAACAGGGTTTGAAGCGACTGATAGGCGTTCAGGCGGCCGCCCGTGATGGTTTTTGAAGCGAGGGCGGGGAGGGAATCAACGCCCCGCAGAATGGCGTCCCTGACATCGTCCGCCCGGGCGGTTGGCCAGGAGTTGAAAAGGAGGGTTGCGACGCCGGCCACATGCGGGGTGGCCATCGAGGTTCCGTTTTTATAACCGTAGTCGTTATTCAGCACGGTGCTGAGGATCGAGACCCCGGGCGCGGCGAGATGAACGGAGGCGGCCCCGTAGTTGGAAAACGAGGCGAGGGCATCATTGGAGTCGGTGGCGGCCACCACCAGCATGTTGGACTCCCCGTAACTGGCGGGATAGAAGAAAGTGTGATCATTGTTCAAACTGTCATTTCCCGCCGCCACGATGCAGAGGATTCCCAGCGAGGCATTTTCCCGGATGGCATCGCGGAGGGTGGTGGTGTAGTCGCCGCCGCCCCAACTGTTGCTGGTCAGACGGATGTTGACCCCGCGCCGTTTCAAGTCGGCGACATAGTGGAGGGCGTCCGCCGCATCCGAGTCAGTTCCGCTGCCTTTGGAATCGAGAAACTTGAGCGGCAGGATTTGGCACTGCCAGTTGACGCCTGCGACGCCCAGCCCGTTGTTGCCGACGGCCCCGATGGTGCCGGCGCAGTGAGAGCCATGACTATGGTCGTCCATGGGGTTATTGTTTCCGGCGTAGAAATTCCAGCCGTGCACATCGTCGATATATCCATTGCCGTCCTCATCGGCGCCGTTGACGTTCTCGGCCGCATTGCTCCAGATATTCGCGGCCAGATCGGCATGGGTGTACGAGACACCGGTGTCAATGACGGCCACGACGACCTGGGTGCCGCCGGTGGCCAGATCCCAGACTTTTGCGGCGGAGATGTCGGCGCCGGGGTGGCCGGTATTACGCAGGCCCCAGAGGGAACTGAACATCGGGTCATTGGGCGCGGTTTGCTGGGAGTGGACGATATAATCCGGCTCGGCATAGCGGATCAGGGAGGGATTTCGGCCCAGCATGGCCAGCAGTCGGGGCAAGGCTCCGGTCGTTGACTCGGGGATGCTGACCAGATAACAACCGGGCATCTTCATGTTTTTGCGGATGCCGAGGCCAAGGGAATCCGTCAGGGATTGCAGTTTCCCGAAGTCCTCCGCGGAGTTCAAACGGACTATGGCGTGATCGGCGATCATGATGGAACGGGACTGAACGGTGTCGGGTTCGCCACTTTTTCCGGGGAGGACGGTCTCCTCCACACGCCACAGGGGGTATTTGAAGTCGGCCTTGACGATATGGACGCGCTTGACCCAGTCCGGATTGCGGGGATCGGGAGACTCGTCCGTGAGAGGTGAAGGGGGAGAGGTGAGGGGTGAAGGGTGAGAGGTGAAGGGTGAAGGGTGAAGGGTGAGGGGTGAAG
>JBAWZH010000179.1:0-4965 GCA_037143135.1 bacterium | reverse complement strand
AGTTTCTTCTCCAACTCAAGCGCATCCCCCAGCGCCACGGCCGGGATTTCCCGGAAGGCGGCGCAGAGTATGCCGTTACCGGTCAGGATAACATCCCTCACACGGGTCATGTTGGCCTGAATGAATATTTCGAGAGGATCCAAAGTCGTGCCCTCATAGTTGATCAAATCCACAAAACGGATGGGCAGACGGTTTCTCACTTCCAGAAGTCCACTGAAACGCGCCTTGGCGGAAATACTCCGATGCAGTAACGCGCCACTTAACGTAACACTGCAAACAGTTCCAATGGCTATATGGTTCTCGGGAACAAGCATGCCTGCAATGCACTCCCCGGGATTGGCGATCAGAATGTTCGGACTGACCGCCAGTTGATGCCGGAACACTAATTTCATCTCATTCAGAGCCCGCGTTAGATGCTCCGGCTGAATCAGTGAAACATTAATCACAACCGTACCCGATCTCTCGGGTGGATTGAGCGACATCCGGTAGGCAAGGGTATCGACACGCGACGCAATCACTCCCACCTTTTCAACAACATTGGCATGAGCCAACTCCTGACGTCCTTTTTCCGAGATCAGTCGCCCTGTCCGGCGACTGGCAAGCCAGGTAAGACCCGCACGATCCAAGTGCAGAAGATGCAACCTGATGGTTCTTGGCTGAATATCCAGTCCTGCCGATAATAGAGATGCCCGTATTCGTGCCGCCCCAATCGGCACTGAAGATTCACTTAAAACCTTGAGTATCCCCAACCGGGTAAGATCTTTTTTTATCATAACCCCATCCATACATGACTAATTGATTTTAATTATACGGCATTTCTGCCGTTACAATTACCGCATAGACTGCATTATTATTTTTGATATGGCCTTATTCAAGTACTATATTACGGCACGTTGTTACCGTATAAACATTAAAGGAGTAATGAATGAATAAATATGTGGAATCGGTGCTGGAACAGACAAAACGCAAGAATCACGAGCAAGTTGAGTTCATACAGGCTGTGACTGAAGTGATGGAGTCGATCTCGCCCGTGGTTGAGCGCCATAAGAAATATCAGGATCACGCCATTCTGGAACGTATTGTGGAACCTGAGCGGGTGATCATATTCCGCGTTCCCTGGCAGGATGACAAGGGGCGCTTTCAGGTGAACCGCGGGTTCCGAGTCCAGTTCAATAGCGCCATCGGCCCGTATAAGGGAGGGCTCCGCTTCCATCCTTCCGTCAATCTCGGAATCATCAAGTTTCTGGGTTTTGAGCAGGTCTTCAAGAACTCACTGACGACACTTCCCATGGGCGGAGGCAAGGGAGGAACGGATTTTGATCCAAAAGGCAAATCTGATTCCGAAGTGATGCGTTTCTGCCAGTCTTTCATCACTGAATTGTATCGCCATGTGGGAGCCAATACCGATGTACCGGCCGGCGACATCGGCGTGGGTGGCCGCGAGATCGGATTTATGTTCGGCCAGTACAAGCGCATTGTCAATGAGTTCACCGGGGTTTTGACAGGCAAGGGATTGAACTGGGGCGGCTCCCTGATTCGTCCGGAGGCCACCGGCTATGGCGCGGTCTACTTCGCGCAGGAAATGCTGGCCAAACGCGGAGACTCCATGAAAGGCAAGGTCTGTGCCGTTTCAGGATCCGGCAACGTGGCCCAGTACACCATTGAAAAGGTGAATCAGTTGGGCGGCAAATGCGTCTCCGTCTCCGACTCGAATGGAACGATTTACGATCCCACGGGAATCACGGCGGAGCGGCTCGAGTTCATCATGGACTTGAAAAATGTAAAGCGTGGCCGAATCAAGGAATACTCGGACAAGTTCGGTTGCCAGTACAAGGACGGCGAAAGGCCCTGGAGTATCAAGTGCGACTGTGCGTTCCCCTCGGCAACCCAGAACGAGATCTCGGGCGAGGATGCCAGAACCCTCGTGAAGAATGGATGCAAACTGGTGGCGGAAGGCGCCAATATGCCCACGGATCCGGATGGTGTGGAAATCTTCCTGAAGGCCAAGGTCATGTACGGTCCCGGAAAGGCGGCCAATGCCGGCGGAGTGGCAACCTCAGGCCTGGAAATGTCGCAGAATTCCATGCGGCTGGCCTGGTCGCGCGAGGAGGTTGACCAGAAGTTGCACGGGATCATGAAGTCGATCCACGCGAACGCCTATGCGGCGTCGGAGGAATACGGGGACGCGGGAAATTACGTCCTGGGCGCCAACATTGCAGGATTCGTCAAGGTGGCGGATTCCATGATTGCCCAGGGATTGGTCTAGCCGAACCCGGTCATCGAGTTGAGGGATAAACTGACCGCCTGAAAGGGCGGTCAGTTTTTTTTGTTCAGTCAGCCCAGATAGAAAAATGCCTTTTGCCCAAAACTGTCCGCATAAAGCCTGAGCCGCGAGTCGTGCAGGAGATCTTTCCCGTCAATGACATGGATGGCCTGCGCCAGGTTTTGGGTTTCAGGCAGTAACGCCGTCAGTTTATTCGGCAGGGATCCGAGAAGTTCGGGGTTGATCCAATGGCCCTTGCGATCGGGCAATACGGCCAGATAGAGCATATCCATTTCCACCAGATCGTTGAAAAAATGGGTGCCGAGAGAAACATCCGGAACCAACCCCTCATGCATCACGCCGATTTCGCAAATGACCGATACGGCGTTGATTTCAGAGAAGGACACCGGAACCCCGAGGGCGGGCGTTGATGTGGCCCAGCGTCCAGGGCCAACGATCATGAGTCGTTCGCCGGGAGTGGCCGCCGTCAGCCGATTCAATTTGCCGATTGTGCGGGCGACGGCATAGCGTTCGGCAACCGACATGCGCCCATAAACGGAGGGAACAATATAAATGAGCCGGTCAATATTCGTGGAGGTACTCTGGCCGATGATCGGTCCTGCACTCTCCATCAGCACGCGATCCTTATTGAGGGATTCAGGACTTCGAATGTCGGTGGCATCCCCAGCGATGCGCACCTGGAAGGGACGACACTGCACCACATTGATTCGATAGGATCCGTCCGACGAGAAATTGGCCGTAAACTCCATATCGACAGGATAGTTATAGGCCTCCTGGAGTTGTCGTAACAGAAGGCGCATGTCATCCACAAAACCGGTCTCCTGAATCAGCCGGTCAAAAGTCAGATAGTAGCAATCCGGCCTTCCGGCGAGGCTGTCTGAAAGCGCAAACAGATGCAGGGGAAGAGTCTTGGAAAGGGGCAGAACCACATCATTGATATTCTTTGACGCGAGCTGGTTACGGGGAAGATCAAGGACATCGGCCTGACGCTGGGAATATTTCCGGCTATCTCCGGCGGAGGCTTCAGGCCGTTTTTCCGGCGCATTGAGGGCGATCAAGCGTGTGTAGTCGTCCCCCAGCCGATCCACCGCGCGAGTGCCCAATCCGAAGACCAGCCTCACCATCCCGGCAGCGGGATCGATATCCTTATCCCAAACATAAGGGTTGAACGAAAACCCGGCGCCGGCAATCTGGGGAAAGAAATTGTCCCCGTGCAATTCCCCGGATACGCGCTGGATCAGCAAGGACATTTGTTCATCGCGATCCAGCAAGCCGCGTTGGGATCGGTAAGACAAGGCATCGACACTCAAGGTGCTGGCGTAGACTGTGCGAACCGCGCTCATGAACTCGGAAAGTCGTTGCCCGGGATCACCCTGGTTGGCGCAGAAAACGGTATCGTACTTACCCGAGAAGGCGTTCCCGTAACTATCCTCCAGCAGGGAACTGGATCTCACAATGATGGGGGATTGCCCGAAATAGTCGAGCATCTCCATGAACTGGCGACGGATGGTGCCCGGGAACTGACCGGACAGTAATTTTTGCTGGGCCTCGTCATTGTGATCGATCAAATAGCTCAGGTCGTTCGCCTTGCGCCTGAGTTCCCAGCACCCATTCTGAACCAGATAGGTGTAAAAGACATCGGATCCGATAAAAAATGAATCATGGGCTTCGAGCCGTTCATGGAGTCGCGGGGCCTGCTTTTTCAAGATGGCCCTGGCCAGTAGCATGCCCAGGGATTTTCCGCCAATCAGGCCGGTGCCGATCATCCGCTGGATAACGGCCATCAGGTCGGCCAGTTCAAAATAGGAAGCGGCCAGCGGCATGAACTTATCATCCCGGGTGATTGCGCTTCTCAGGAGTCGCTGAAATGACTCCTGGACGTCCTTCTCATTACCGTTGTTATTCCGGAGCGCTTCCAGGACCTTCTGCGCATCCGAAACCGTCTTCATCCAGATACCGGGACGCGAGGTTGAAAAGTCCAACCAGGGCTGGGGGGTCTGGGCGACAATATCCGAAATCGTGGTACTGGAGGTCACCGGAGAAAAGTCATCCTGAGCGCCCCAGATGTGCAGCGTGTACATGGTAGGGGAATGCCGTTTGTCCACCTTGACGGGTTGGACAAACAGGGTCTCCCGGTTCCGGTATACATCCAGCACAACCTGGGCGGTCTGATGAATGCTCTCTACGGCATGAAACGAGTGCCGCTTGTTGAAAAGCGCAAAGTACGCAATGGTGTCCAGTTTATAAAGGAATGGGCAGGTGATCATGAAGAAATTGCCCAGCATCCGGTCGCTGTACCAATCGGCGGCCAACTCCGAAAGACCATCAAAGACATAGAGCGCCCCACGCCCTTTGGACTCAATGACGTTCAGGATTTCGCCGACAAACTTCTCAAATCCAGCCTCAGGCTCAATGTGGTGAATTTCAACACCATGCGTCTCCGGAATAAGCTGACGATGGCTGGCAAACCGGAAATAGACAAGAGGCGCCCCGGTTGTGAGACCATGGCGTACAAACCGGTCAACGAAGGGGCTGTAATTCTCAATGTCATTCACCTGCAAGACGACATTGTCTCCGGGAATCAGATTTTGCAGGGTTCTATCGAGGGAAGGAATGCCCGTGCTGAACTCAAAAGCGCCGGAAATGCCAGATTGATTCGACATCAGTAATGACCCCGTTTA
>JBAWZH010000178.1:0-5098 GCA_037143135.1 bacterium | reverse complement strand
TTCTCCATGTTGACATCCAGGATCACGACCTCGAGTTCCTCGCCCACCTTGACCAATTCGGTCGGGTGGTTGATACGGCCCCAGCTCATATCCGTGATATGCAACAGGCCATCCATCCCGTCGAGATCCACGAACACACCGAAATCGGTGATGTTCTTGACCGAGCCCTTGCGAACCTGGCCAACCTTGATCTCAGTCAACAACTCACGCTTGCGGTCGCGACGACGGTCTTCCATCAGTTCACGGCGCGACAGCACAATATTGCGGCGGTCGTCGTGAATCTTGATGATCTTGAATTCGAGGGTCTTGCCCACCATCGCATCGGGATCGTGCACGGGTGAAACATCGACCTGGGAACCGGGGAGGAACGATTCCACACCGCCCACATCGACGATAAAGCCACCCTTGACGCGGCTGCGCACATCGCCATTGACGATGCTGCCTTCCTTGTGGGTTTCGAGAACTTCGTTCCAGCGCTCCTGCTGTTCGGCGCGGCTCTTGCTGAGCATGACGAGGCCTTCCTCGTCCTCAATTCCTTCGAGAAGAACGTTGAACACATCACCGGGTTTGACAGCGGAAATATCAGGAAATTCGCTGACGTGGATCATACCCTCAGATTTATAACCGATATCGACGAGGACACCGTCGCCACGAACTTCCAGGACTTTGCCGGGAATGATCGAGCCTTCAGTGAACGTTTTGAGGGTTTCTTCGTACATCCGAGACATCTGGGCCCTTTCGGTGTCTTCGACAACCGCCGGCGCAGCGCTCTTCTTATGCTTTTTAGCCATACAATACTTATCTTGTTGTTATTACCTCAGTTACACGGGCTAGAAGGCTCAGGGACACCCCCGAAAAACCAACCACCCACCGACTAAGAATTGGCGAGTATCTCGAATACACCCCCGTGGCGCAAGGAGAAAAAAGGTCTATTCCTTGGGCAAGCCATCAAGTTCAACTGAAGCCTTTTCCCAAATCTCGACTGTCTCAGCGAGTGTCGCCTGAATTTCGCTCAATCGACGGTTGAGTGTGGCGTAGTCCGTGCCCGGGGACGGTTTCATCAACTCACCGGAAAGTTGGTCCTGCTCCTTCTCCAGGTCTGCGATCTTCCGTTCGGCAGACTTGATTTTATTCTCGAGGGGACGGCGGAGCTTGCTTTGTTCCTGCCGCTTTTCAGCCCGCTCCCTCCTCAACGCCTTCCGATCCCCGCCCCCCTCATCACCCTCATCATCCGGCTTCTGCCCCCTGACGTCCGTATTCTGTCCCCGGCCCTCCGCCTCCATCTTCTCGTGATAATAATCATATCCGCCGGGAAATCTCCTGACCGTCGGCGGCGTCATAGCCAGAATACTCGTTGCCACATGGCGGGTAAACTCAATGTCATGACTCACCAGGCAAATGGTTCCATGATAGTCATGCAGGGCATTCTCGAGGGCCTCGCGGGATGGAATGTCAAGATGGGTCGTCGGTTCATCAAGGAGGAGGAAATTGGGCGGGTTCATGAGCAGGCGGGCAAAGGCCACCCTCATTTTCTCGCCGCCGCTCAACACGGCAATCTTCTTATCCACCGCGTCACCCGAGAAAAAGAATCCGCCCAGAACGGCCCGGACATCGCGTTCCGAGAGGTTCGGGGCAGCCCCTTTTACGGTCTCCAGAACGGAGCGAACCGGATCCATCATCTCCGCGAAATCCTGGGCCTGATAACCGATCACCACATTATGCCCCATCACCCGGCGCCCTTCATTCAGAGGGAGGCGTCCGGCTATCGCCTTCAATAACGTCGTTTTACCCATGCCATTCAGCCCGACCAGACCGATCTTCTCGCCCCGCTCGATACGGAGATCCAGTCCGCGCAACACCCAGTTCTCCCCGTCATAGGTCACTCCGGCCTGATCCAATCGCATCATTTCGACGCCGCACAGCGGGGGCTTCGGGACCTTGATCCGGGGCGCCCGCATCACGACACGGGGAATCTCGATCTCGTCCATTTTCTCCAACATCTTCATCCGGCTTTGAACCTGCGACGATTTCGTGTTCTTCGCCCTGAACCGCTCGACAAACCGTTCAATCTGCTCACGGCGCCGATCCTGATTGCCGCGGGCCGCCTCCATCTGGGCATGGCGCATCCGGCAATCCTCCTCATACTTGTTGAAGTTGCCGGCATACCGGGTCACCATCCCGCCTGCCACTTCCATCGTCACCGTCGTTAGCGAGTTGAGGAGGTAACGGTCATGCGAGATCAGAACCATCGTGCCTTTATAGTCTCTCAGATAGCGTTGGAGCCATTCGACAGCGGGAATATCCAGGAAGTTGGTCGGTTCATCCAGAAGCAACAGATCGGGATCGGCCACCAGGGCGCGCGCCAATTCGGCACGCATCTGCCATCCCCCGCTGAACGAGACAAAGGGCTGGTGGAAATCACTGACCTTGAACCCCAGACCGCCCAGGGCCGCCTTGGCCCGTCCACTCAGGTTGTATCCCCCCTGATGTTCGAAGTCGGTTTGGAGTACACCCAGTCGTTTCACAATGCGGCCCCGCTCAACCTCGTCAGCCGCATCCAGTCCGGCCTCAAGCCGTTCAATCTCGCGTTGGCATTCCAACAGTGCGGGAACGGCATTTTCGGAATACTCGAGGAGATTGATGTCCGCTGAGGCAGGTTTGAGTTGCTGGCGCAGATGACTGACCCGGATATCACGGGGTAGCGTGACCTCGCCGTGATCCGGCGTGGATTCATCGGTTAAGAGTGAAAATAGAGTGCTCTTGCCAGCCCCATTGGGGCCAACAATACCCACGCGCTCACCGCGGTTGATGCGGAACGAGACATCGTCCAACACCTGCTGTGCGCCAAACCCAACTGAAACATTGCGGAAATCAATCATGGAAGGGCGGAAGCTTACTCAGAACACCGGCAAATGAAATACAAAAATCCAGCCTTGGGGATGTAGGCTGTTGACGTTGGCGTATTCCGAAAAACCTACTGCATTCCGCGCGTGAAATTACCCTCGTGGCCACGGATTGTATCGCCCTGGCGCAGGGCATGCCAGATCGCGCGAACCTTCGCGGGATCATAGCGGCGGTTGATAAAATCCGCCCGGAAATGCCTCGCCCCCATCTCCCGGAGTTCACCCAGGCGTTTCGACAGGCAAAACGGGATCTGGTTGAGAAGCAGGGTACGGCATCCCTGTTGAACCAACCGGACATTCTCGCCACTGCCGGACACCCAGTCCCGCTCCGAATCACGGCAACCGGGACTGGCAGGACAGCGTCTCTCCATCGCGGCCAGGGCGCAATTCTCTGAAATAAACAGAGGGGTATCCTGATAGACGATGATCGTGGCCCGATCCGGGAACTGCTTGATGAGTCCCTTGATATTATGCCGGTCATCATCCGGCGAAAGGGTGAATCGTTCCACCCCCATCGTCACCAACTGCCTCGCTGCAGAGCGGTTTGTCACGTACACAGGCCAGTCTGTTGTGAGGGTCGTGGCGATCCCGCACCGGGTAAGCCATAACGGTCCCCACAGTGATGCCGATTCCCAGTTTGTCCACCCGGCTTCACTCAAGGCCTTGACCTTGTCTTCCAGCGGCTTCCACTCCCACTCGCGTGCCAGAATTGGCAAAGACAGCCGGATTCGTTCCCTTCCACCCAGGGCCCCGCCAAGACCGGTCAGCGCCTCCAGCAGCGCCGGAAGCGGGTCACGCTGAATCTCCACAATCACCTCTTCCATGGCGCGATAGTCATCCGCCTCGAGGGCGGCAAGATGGCTGAGACGGTCAACTTTGAGACTCCAGAGGGGTTTAACCGGATCGTTCCCGTGCTCAGTCATGGTTTCGGCGGTCTGGATCTCGTGAATGTTCCGATGCATCTCCTCGTCCATCCTGTCCGCAAGACTCGACATGACTTCACGACGCAGGCGGTTAATGAGCGATATGGGCACAAAAAGACCGACCGGATTTCGGATTTCACAATCAGCCAGTTCAAACCGGGTATCGCCCAGTTTTTCAAAAGCCCCACGTATCGCGTCGTCCGCTTTAACGGCATCATGTGAAGGTTCAAAAATCCCTTCGGAGGACGCCGTTGCAGTCATGGCATTGCCGGATCTTCGGGCCGCCTGTGCCGTGGTCTTGACGGCATGCGCCTCAACCTCCACGACCACCCCGACCGGCGTGCGGATCTTGAACGTACCGGGCTTGGGCCGGGGAAATCGGTATCGCTGCTTCACCTCCTGCGAGGAGGAACAATACAACGGGGCGCCGACTGCAATCTCGGGATGTTCACGGGGCAGAAGAACATCGATGACTTCGTGGGCAGGCGCCTCAAACACGTCTTCCGGCTTTTTACCGCGAGCCCCTGCGACCCGTAACCGGTCTACAGGAAAACCGAAGGGCCGCCCCTGCCCCGGAACATCGGTTTGGATGCCGTCGTGCCGCTCAATCCGTCGACGTGTCTTAAACCGAACCCAGGCATCACGCCCCGGCCTCACAATTTCCTGCACCGTACCGATCGGCGCGCCGCGGTGTCCCACCACCTCGGCATCCGTCACCGATCGATTGAAAGCCGATTTCGCATACAGATCTGTCCAGGGTCGGCTGAAAACGGTCTTGATGTCCTCTTCTGCCTCCCGCCTGGCATCCGGGGACAGTCGTTTATCCAGAAGAGACCTGTAGTAACTGGTGACGGCGGCGACATACAGCGCGCTTTTCTTTCGTCCCTCAATCTTGAAACTGAAGACTCCCGCATCGCGTGCCTTCAGCACATCCGCGGTGAGGGCGAGATCCTTCATGGAAAACGGATAACTCGTTTCGGCCCCTGCCCCCTCAAAGGTATCGCGGCAGGGATAGGCGCATTTGCCCCTGTTTCCACTGCGTTCCCTCAGCATGGAGGAATACAGGCAAAGACCACTGTAGGAATAACAGAGTGCGCCGTGAATGAAAACTTCGACCGCCAGCCCGCTTTCACGGACAATCTTCTTGACCTCCCGTAGTGTCAATTCCCTCGCCAGCGTTACGCGACTGAAACCCAGATCCCTGGCCGCCAGGGCGCCAGCCGTATTATGGATGGCCATCTGCGTACTGGCATGGAGTTCCAGTCCCGGGAA
>JBAWZH010000177.1:0-5169 GCA_037143135.1 bacterium | reverse complement strand
TGGCCGTCCACCAATCCATCGTGATCCGTGTCGGGATCATGGGGATTTGTTCCTTGCCGGTATTCCTCCACGTTGCTCAACCCATCGAGATCGGGATCGGCCAGACCGTCGTCCGGATCTGACGGATCGAGACCGTAACGCCGTTCCCACGCATTCGGCAGACCGTCCCCATCATCATCCAGATCGGGAGGCTCATTCGTGGTAATGGCCAGCTGATCCAGATATCCGACTGATAGCGCGGGCGCCGATATCCGGGTCAGGCAGAATTCCGTGACGGGATTGGCAAATGTGAGATCCCGTGCGACGCGAACTCCGGCCAACCAGAGCGACCATGTCCGGTTGACATAGTCCAGACATACGGTCAGGCGGATCCACTGCGACGTGGAAACCGGCCCGGCGCCGGAAACAGCCTCCCAGCGTTGCGTGCCGGCGGCGCCGGAACACACAACCAGAACGCCGGTAGTGTTAATATAAAACGCCGATGCTTCATTCGACCCTACCACGGGGAACCCTTCCAGACTCCTGAACACGGGGCGCGCCCGCAAATCGCACCAGACCACGGGCGCTCCGGATGACGCCACGACATGCGAGACGGCGCCATTGGAGGACAGGCCCAAGGCCTGCGTTCCCTCAAACGTCGTGTTGCGTTGCACCAGGGCCCCGGCCAGTCTCTCCGATACCCAGCCATTCTGGCCCCCGAGCGCCCCGTTGGTGACGGCGGGAGTTTCAAAGTCTTCCAGGAAGGGCATTCTCATGAAGGCATTGGACAGTACCGGGGAATAGCCCAGCCGAACTTCCGCACTATCGCTCATGCCGTCATGGTCGCTATCCAGACCCACATACAGTCTCCAGTCATCAGGCCTCCCGTCGCCATCGGAGTCAATGTCGGCGGGAGGATTAGGGGTCACCGTAATCGCATCGATAAATCCGGCCTGGTAAGGCGAACCGGTCGCCTGAAATCCGGAATACTCCGTCACCGGGTGCGCCATCGCCAGGTTGGTGGCGACAGGAATGCCATTCAAGAATAGTGACCATGTCCGGTTACTGAAGTCCTGGCAGGTCGTGAACCGGCTCCACGTTTGGGTTTGAAGCGGGACATGATTTGTCAGCGGCATCCATTCCGTCCCGTCACTGACCACGATCCGACCGCTTCCATTCACATAGAATCCAACCGTCGAGGCCGGACTTAACACGGGGGTGGCGCTTCCGTCCCTGAAGACGGGAATGCTTCTGAAATCAGTCCAGACAAAGGGAGCCAACCGTCCCCCTATGGGTTGATGGATCACCGCCGTCGGGGCGGAACCACCCCACTGGAGCGCCTGCCGACCTTCAAATACTGTGTTCGTCTGAGAGCAGGCCGGAGCATTTGTGGGAGTGACCCGCCAGCCATGCTGTCCGGCCAAACGTCCTGGAACAACGCCCGGCTGTTCAAACGATTCGACAAAAGGGATTCCCGTGAATACGTCCGTGTTGGTTGGCGAGAACCGGCGCGCTATTTCCGCGCCATCCCCCATGCCATCATGGTCGGTGTCAGGCTCAGCCGGGTTCAGGCCGAGACGGTACTCCTCGAGGTTGGGGAGGCCATCATGGTCGGTGTCGGACAACTCGGATCCATCAGACGCATCGGACGGATTGAGGCCATGCAGGAGTTCCCAGTCATTAGGCATCCCGTCGCCATCGGAGTCAATGTCCCCCGGCGCGGAACCGGTGATGCGGAGATCATCGATCCGGGTCGCAGCATAGGTGGCTCCGTTGAAGCGTACCCCGGTGTATTGGGTCAAACCGCATGCCAACGCCAGATTCGTGGCCACCGGCCGGCCATCCCAATACAAGGCCCACACCCGGTTTGAGTAATCCTGATGAACGGTAAATCTGATCCAATTGGTTTCGGCGACCACCGGGCTGTTGGTGAGAGTCATCCACGTGGTTCCATTCATCACCACGGGGTAGCCGGCGCCATCCAGGTAAAATGCCGCCGTGGTGACGGGAGAAAGAACCGGTCTTCCGGTGGTCTGACGCCGAACCGGTATGGCCCGCCAGTCAGTCCACACATCGGCCCCCAAGGCGCCCTTCAGACTTTGAAAAAAAGCAGGGCCGTTGGTCGCCGGACGCAACTGAAGCGCCTGGAGTCCTTCCACCCGGTTGCTGGTCTGGACAATCGCCCAGTTTGACAGGGCGGCCACCCACCCATGCCGACCATGGATGTCACCGGGGGGCATGGCCGGCGGCTCAAATGGCTCCAGAAAGGGAATCGAAGCCGAGGCATCAGCATCGGCATTTGTTGGCGAGCTCCCCCGCGCCACTTCAGTCCCGTCACTCCAACCATCCCGATCCCCATCCGGATTCGAGGGATCCAGTCCGCGACGGTACTCCTCCAGATTACAAAGACCGTCATGATCCTGATCCGTCGCCGCATCAGACGGAACATAGGGATCCAGGCCATACATCCGTTCCCAGTCATCCGGCATACCGTCTTGATCTGAATCCGCCACAAAGCCCGGCGGGGCATTCGATGTGACGGCAATCTCATCGAGCCAGGAATCCGCGTTTTCGGCGCCGACAAAGCGCAGGCGGGCCAATTCAGTGGCCGACCCGCTGAAGGGAAGATTTCGGGCAATCGAGATTCCATTCAGCCAAAGCCCCCAACGGCGGCGCACATAGTCCTGCTGGACGGTGAATCGCACCGCCGCGCCGGGTTCTATTCCCGGAGTATTCGTGAGGACAACCCATTCCCCGGGAAACCAGGTGCGGTCAAACACCACCACCTGTCCGACCTGATTAATATAGAACGAGGATACCGTGGAGGCCGCTGGCGCGCCCGGCAGGACGGCGACACGCCACACCGGCACGGCGCGGAAATCAATCCACACTCTCTTCGCTTGATGCGTAGCCAACGGATGCGTGACCGTTACGCCCCCGTTCGTAACCGCCCGCAGCCGAAGACTTTGCCGACCCACCAGCACGGGATTAGTAACCACCATCGCGTTGCCAGAAGGAACGGCTGTCCAACCGTTCTGCCCCGCCAAGGAGCCTGACAAGACCGGCGTTTCAAAGGACTCCATAAACGGCAGTCTGGCGACGGAACCGCCATTCGTCGGCGACAGACCATTGATGACCGCCGCGCCATCCCCCATCCCGTTTCCGTCCGAATCCCCGTTCTGCGGATCCGAACCATACCGGTATTCATCGCCCAGCGATAAGCCATCCCCATCGGCATCGCTGGATGCATCGCCCGGATAATAGGGATCCAAACCGAGTTGACGTTCCACATAACCCGGGATTCCGTCCCCATCCTCGTCGGGATCGGACAGCGTCAAATCGATTCCAGACACAACCGATGTCACAACAACAGGATTGAGTGCGTAGGCGCCCGTCGCTTCCCACGACTGGCGCAGGCCGTCACACTGGGAATCGCGCCACGCCTCAACCCGCCACCGGGTGGCTACCCTTCCGACCACAAGATGATACGTTCCCGTGGAGAAAAGGGTCGTCGAGACCTCGAATCCGGCACCGGCAACGGGGTATGCCACAACCTGGAATAATCCGGTCTGCGCGCCTGAATAGTGGAGTGTTCCGTTAACGGAGGGAGAGAACCGAATTCCTTCAACCTGAAAGTCAAATATCCGTTTGGTCTGCCCGACATTGACCGGAGTATAATCGTCGGCGGCCTCCCCCGTCCACGGATACCCTGAAACAACGCCCTCCTCGACCAGGCGCCGGTATATGGCCGTCGCCATCTGTTTCAATTGTCCGGCATTCACGGCGCTGAAGTGGTTGTTTCCCGCGTCTTCGATCTGATGCCGGGCTTCCGCCCCGGCGCCGCCGGGCAGTTTGGACTCCAGTTCGCAAACGGCATTCGAGGCCAACCACCTGACCTGTCCCTGAAGAACCGGGGCAAAGTCATTGATCGGCGCATTACTCACCAACACCTGTCGGGAGACCCACCACTCCGGAAAGGCCAGGGAGGCGCTTGAACTCGCCATCCAGAAAACGATGCCCCAGACGCAGTGAATCAGTCTCCTCACGGCAACCTCTCTTCCATCGCCACCACATCCGCCTGATCCACGGTTCCGTCTCCATTTACATCCGCTCTCTGGAGAGTATCCTGCGGACAATCCGGCATGGTTTTGTTGAGGCCGACAACCCGGTTCAGGGGATCGTACGAGGTCAGAACGGCCCGGCCGTTGTCATCAATGACTGCTGTCCTGTTTCCATTCGGGTCATAGGCGTACCGGGTGTGCGCACCCAGGGCATTGATGGTTTCCGAGACCCGTCCGCACAGGTCATATCGGGTGCGTGTCCGGTTGCCCATCGGATCGATAACCGCCGCCCTTTCGTCGAAGAGGGTGTACTCGTATTCAGTCCGGTTCCCAAGGGGATCCAACTCGACCGTCTTTCGCCCCATGGCATCGTATCCGATCTGCCGGACATTCCCGAGGGCATCCACAACTCGCACCGGCAGATTTCTTGAATTGAACTGTGTCTGTGTCGTGCGGAGCAGAGTGCCCGAGGCGGCAAAGACGGAAACGGTGGTGGCGTTTCCGTTGGCGTCGTAGGTGTACCGGGTTATCCCGCCAAGCGCATCCACAACACGTTGTTTTCTTCCCAGCCCGTCATAGGCAATCGCCTCACTCCGCAGGTCGGTGCTTCCGGCCCCCTCCACGCGATTGGTAAGTTGACCTGCCTGATCACACTCATACCGGATTCGCAATCCGTTGGCCGCCACCTCCTCACAACACCGTCCCGCGGCATCATAGAGTTTGCGCGATGTGTTCCCCTTCGCATCACGCAGACTGATCAGGTGGCCGGCGGCATCGTAGGCATGCTGGGTTGAATATCCCCGGCGATTGGTCGCCGCCACAACTCGCCCGACTTTGTCGTACTCCACACGGGATCGTTTTCCGAGCGCATCCGTTGTACACACCAACCGGTTCAGAGCGTCATACTCCATAACGGTTATGTGACCCCGCCTGTCCACGAGATTGGTTTTGTTTCCGACGGCGTCGTATCGCATCTGGATGGCGTGTCCCAGGGGATCCTCCTCCCGAACCAGGCGCCCCCTAAGGTCGTACTCGTAGCGAGTTCGCCGCGCGTCCCGTTGTCCGACCCCGACCGTTTTTAAAACGAGTTGTCCAAAGGCATCATACCCGGTGGTTGTCACCCGCCCGC
>JBAWZH010000176.1:0-5216 GCA_037143135.1 bacterium | reverse complement strand
CGCCATCCCACAGGTTCAGGAACCCGCACGCGCACCACCAGAGACGCCCCTCCATCCTCAGAAGAAGAACCGCCAAAAACAACCCCAGAAGTACGCCCCATCCTGGTCGGAGTCTCATATTCAAGCCGCACCAATCCCCATTGTCATCCACCACAACATCATCTTGCCTGCCTCATGATTTCCGTCGGAATACGTATCAGGGATCCGGCATCCTTCCCAGTCGATGATTCTGCTCATTTCTTCCTGGTGGCGGGCGTAGCCCAGGCAGGCCATTTCAACACGATGCCGCGCAAGTGCTCGATCGCCTCCAGGACCTGTTGTTTCGAGGCACCGGTCAACGATCCCTTTCGTTTACGAATATCCGCCAGTTGATCGGCCAGTAGGCCCATGATTCGCTGGGCGTCGGCGGCGGCGTCCTCACGGGTCACACCCGCCAACGCGACGCCTGTGGAGGCCGGTTTCGGGTTCTGCGGGATCGACTTGCCCTCCAGGGCGTCGAGTGCCCGGTCCAACTCGCGGGCGCTCATCTGGCTGAGGGCGGTTTGCCGACCGGTTCGCGGGTCGGTCAGCAGCGTATCAGGAGTGAGCGTGGCGGCCTTCTCGTCAGGTAACGCTGCAAGGCGATAGAGGGCGGCGGGATCGAGCCCAGAAATAACGAAAACGTTTTCGTTTTTTCCAGCGAACCGAGCCACGCTCATGTAATTCTGCGCCGTCTTGACCGTGTAGTGCACATGCCCTTTCAACCAGCGCTGCCAAGCGGTCTTATCCGGGGTCTTGTCAAGTGCCTCCTTGACGGCAATCAACTCGGCGCCAATCCCAGCCACAATCCGCCCCATTTCCTCCTGCGCCTGCCGCTCCTCTTTCTGCAACTCCAGGATCCGCTGGGTATGCCGCTGGATCTCCGGATCGGTCAATACGTCTATCGATTTAGATTTGCTCATTACTTCTTCCTTTCATGTCGCAGTTCCCTGAAACCTGGTCTCACCCGAGCCCAAGGCCGCGTCCTAATGCCTGTACCATTCGCCCAAATTTTGGGACCTTACTGAGACTTCCCCAAAAAGAAAAAGACCACGCTGAGTCAGCCTAAAACACTTCGCGTATTTTTCCCTTCCCAAGAATATGCCAAAAGAGCCTATGATCATTGGTTTCGTGGCGGATTCGGCCAGCAGGGATTGCGGGCGAGATCCGCTGCTCGGAGGCAAAAGCCCGGATCTGCGATACTGTCGAACGTGATGTCAAACGCGCGGACTGCCAGACCTCTCCTGGAATCAACCCTTCGGCGGCCAGGCGATCTGCTACGGTTTCCATTTCTGAGGAGCCACCGGCTTCGAGATCATCAAAGAAAGCCTGATTCTCTCCGTCAAGATGCAGCGCCACATGAGCCAATTCATGGGCCAATGTAAACCAAAAGTTGTCCAGCCGGTCGTACCGGAGGGTCAGGGCCACCAGTGGATGTCCATCCGGCATCAGGAGTGCTGCCCCATCGAGATAGGTCTTCGACAGGTGCTCCTCAATGACAAGATAAATGCCACTCTTTGCCAGATACTCCCGGGCTAAAAGCGGGCCTTCATCAAGATAACTCAACCGAACCACTTCCTGAATGTATGCCTGTGTGACCGTGCCGGGCACGTGCGCGGCGACCTTCTGATCGGATGCCAGATGCATGACACGGATTTTCCAGGCGCATAACGCATAGGCATCCATCTTCTTGCCGTCGCGAACATGCTGCCGGGCACACATGGGTAATGCGACCTCGTCGTCAAAGGGGGCAATGAATTTGCGCATCAATTCCTCTGATCGTTCACGGGCAGACTTCGGAGAACCCTTAAACACAATCCATTCACGCTTGATCATCTCGAGGACCGGAAATTGCGGCCAGTCAATCGTATTGACCTCCGGAGGCAATACCCCGCCGGGTTGACCCAACAGGGAAGAGGCCGGGATTCCCAACCCTTCATGAAGCCGCCGCATCATGGTGATGCTGAGGGGACGCTTCCGGGACATGACTTCCGACACCTTGCTGGGGCTTCCCAAATAGGGAATAAGATCGCGCGGGGTCAGTCCCGCCTGTTCCATCCGAAATTTGATCGCCTCGATGGGATCGGGCAAGCCGATGGGATAGACCTTCTCCTCATATGAGTGCACAAGGGTAACCCAAAGATCCAATTCCTCCCCCTCTGGCGTTCCGGCATCGGCATCCATCAAGGATTCAATGCGGGCCAGAGCCGTCTTATGATCTTCCTCAGTCCGGATTACTTTTGGCTTCATCACACCACCTCCACCTTTATTGAGTCATATTCCGCATGCGTTCCCACGAACCGAGTATACGCGACCTGCCATGCGTAGTTGAATTTGACCACAAGCCTGTACTTATTGCCGCAGATATTGAACACCATCCGGTTGCCGCGAATCACGCTCGCACTCCCATACTTTCGCTTCACATCCGCCGGCCCCGGCCAGACCGCAGCCTCCGCCTCCTCATGCCAACTCCTCAGCGCCAACTCCGCGTCAGGATGCCTCTCCCCAAACGCCCGCAGCATGCTCTTTGAAATGACTCTCATCAGGATATTCCCATATACGCCGTATATACGCAAGACATAATTCCCATTTTGGGAACTGCGCAGAACCAGTGGCGTCCCACGGGACGCCGTTTTGAAGGAACTGCGGGATGCCAATTTCACAAAGTATCATCTTCACCCCGGAATGCCTATATTTAGTTCTAATAGTTACTTGTTACAATGTGACACCGCCCGACGTCAGCGACATTTTCGCCGGACAAATACCGGTGATTAGGAAATGCAAATGTCCCAGAATGAGCGTCGGAAAATTTATCCGGGATCCGGCATCCTTCCCTGTCGATGATATTGGGCGGCCCTCATGCCGTCCGGAACTGAAGCGTTGCAAAATGCGATATTCCACCGCGCACGCGGGTCTTCAAATCGGACAACCCCCAGGTCATTTCGCCCTTCGAGATCCGCCACCGCCCGGTTCGCGGAAACGGCAAGCCTGATAACATCCTTGGTTTCTGCAACCCCAACGTGGCTCCGCGACCCCAGTGTCATCATCTGCGTACTGGAATCAATTATCGCGGAAAAAGGCTGGTATTCCGCGATAGTTGACT
Organism: bacterium; assembly: GCA_037143135.1. GTDB lineage: Bacteria > Verrucomicrobiota > Kiritimatiellia > CAIKKV01 > CAITUY01 > JAABPW01. The sequence continues at coordinate 2,095 of JBAWZH010000176.1, read as the reverse complement.
CAACTCAGGGGTGCGGACTAATTCCCTATCATTCCGCCTCAAGACGATCGAGTGCGACGAATAGGCGATCCAGACTACTACACACCCGCCGGGCCTGCCGGATGTTCCAGTCTTTCACAACAAATTTCGCCAATGTTGCGTTATAGTCCGGACCTTGTAACAGTTTTCCACCGGATTCATCCTTCCATACAAGGGCCTCTCGCATCATTCGGCGCGGACTGGCCATGGCGAGTTTAAGCAATTCCCCTTTCGGATCAGCCAGTTGTTCGGGATTTTGACAGGCAATCCGCTTCCTCAACCCGAAGAAATCACACAGACCTGCGGCATCGCCTAGAAGCCAACTCTCCACTTCACGTACTGCAACCCGTAAAAGAAAGTGAGGATGGCGCGGTTGTCCCAGCCATTCTTCTATTAACTGAGGGGGGCACGGGCAGCGATCCAAGTCCGCGAGAAGCAGAAACACGCAACCTTTGGCGGCATTATTGAAAGCCGAAGCCTGTTTTTTAAGATATCCAAACCCAGTTCGGCCATACACCGCCCCAACGGCATAGTCCACAGACCGGTCAGACAAAATGCGTCGAACGATCCACTCGCTCAAATCGTCCTCGACTGCCAGATATATCGGGATCGGCGGCTTCATTCGAAGAGAGAAAGTTGTTCGATATCCGAAGGAGCTGTGAGTGGAAGAACTGCATCAGCCATGGTCATTCCGCCCTCAAGTAACAAGCGAACTTCTTCCTTGGCGGATGCCAGCTCAACAACGGTACCTTCACTGCCACGCGGACGCAACAGGGCCACCTCTGATGGTTTGATACCTCGGTCGCTGAACAACTCCGCACTGTGTGACGAAACCAGAACTTGGCGCCGCCTCACCCTTTGCATGCGCCAGATTAGGGCCGGTAGTTTTGTGACGATCTTGGAGTGCAAAGAAAGTTCCGGCTCCTCTAACAATAGAAGCGCATCACCCTCCAAGAGCGTCCACAACAACCCAATCAGACGTAACGTACCGTCCGAAAACTGGTCTTCCCGCTGTTTGCCTCCATGGGGACGCCAATGCTGGTAAACCACCTCAAGGTGGGGAAGTCCTTTTTCGTCACGCAAATCGGTCAGGTCTTTGAGTTCAGGAACGGCAACCTTCAGAACCTGTTCGATTTTCTTCAAACGCGCCCGCCGCGTCTTCTCGGGCGTCTCCATAACCCGCTCGAGAAATTTGATGCCGAAGGGATCCTCCCCTGCATTTTCACGATTGGCCAACGACGGGAACTTGAGCAACTGCGGCACGAGATGGAGATATAGCGTCTTCTGAAATGTATCAGCAATGGGGCGAAACTCCTTATTGGACGCAATCTGCTCCAAATGGGTTTGCGTCATGCGAAGTTCATCGTTCCGGTCCTCCGGGTTATCAGCCGGCCTATTCAGTAACTGTCGTCCATTTTTCCACGCCCGCTCGTGAGACAAGAGGACTCGCCTCAGTCCGCGCGGCTCCTGGCGCAATCCGATTGCATAACGCCAAACCGTCACCTCGGATCCTTCCCGATCAGTCAATTCGACATCAATCTCCACATCCGGGTACCGCCTTGCCGCCAAACAACGCAGTTTTGATAAATCGCCACGTTCCCGCACCGCTTGTTGTAATCCCCCGCCGGTCTTTGCGATATCGCGCAAGAAGCGAAACGCATCCAATAAATTCGATTTACCACTGGCGTTCGGCCCAGTGATGAACAGTCGTTCGCCTAACGCGAGGTCAACATCAACAAAATTGCGCCAGTTCTTCAGTTGTATGCGTGTGAAATGCATATTTATCATACTATCAATTCGCCTCGTTCGATGGCACGCCTTTTCTTTGTTTGATGAGGAGCGAGAACACCTAAATGTTGCGCCTTAACCTCGTCCAATAGTTCATGGGCCTCACCATCAAGAAACACCATGCCCGTTTTGGGATCCTGCCATGCTGGAACTTCTGTCCAGATGGTTTCAGCAATACCATCTCCAGTCGCGTCAGGAATAACAACTGGCTCGCGTGAAGTAATGCGAGTCCATCCAGTGATAGTTGCTATCATAACTTTTTCCCCCGCGAAGATTGCCATTTGCCTTC
>JBAWZH010000175.1:0-5220 GCA_037143135.1 bacterium | reverse complement strand
CTTTGACTCCGACGCTTCAGGGGGTTCAAGTGGATATGTCGGCTTATCCCACCGATAATCCCTGGGTGGCGCCTGCGACCGGGTATGGGGCGCCCTTCTTCGGGAATCTACTGAGTTATATGCATGTTCTGGGTACGAACAACAATGACTCTGAAGTGAAATATCAGATTTCAGGAAATAATGGAACGAACTGGTATTATTGGGGAGGTAGTTCATGGGACGATGTCACGATCTTTACCAATTCTGCTTCCAGTTGGCAGTTTTCAAATACTAAGGATTTGATTACGGCAAACATCGGCTCGTTCTATGACCAGCTCTATGCCAAAACCGGTGGTGTCTTTAAGTTCAAGGCCTTTCTAAAATCTGATGCCATTAAGCAAATTTCTCTGGATGAGGTTCGCCTCGCCTATTCTCCTGGGCGGGTTGTGATGACGGTTCCGAATGGCCTCGAAATTGGACAAGAGTCCTGGCTGGAGGGTGTGCCTTACACGGTTCAGTGGAATTCAGCCGGTACTGTTGGCAACAAGGTGAAGTTGGAGTATTCACTTAATAGTGGTTCGTCCTGGAACCTGATCGCTTCCAATGTGGCGAATGTCGCGGGCTCGAACAGTTACTCTTTCTGGACCACTCCTCCGTCCGTGTCTGATCTGTGTCGTGTCCGTGTGACCGATATGGCCGATCCCACGATCAGTGATCTCTCGGACAACGACTTCAGTATCGTGGAGCGGTTCCGGATGCTCGTGCCAAATGGCGGCGAAAGATGGTACACGGGCCGGACAAATACGGTTCGCTGGGCCTCGGCCTTGAATTTGGGGTTGTTGCGGTTGGATTATCTGGCGAATGGCGCCAGCGATAGTAACGCCGCCGTTGCCGCCAACTATACTTATAACGTGGCGATTGGATTGGCGAACACTCCCGGGTCGTCTTCAAATGTCTTCCAGTGGGCAACCCCCACCAGGGTCCCGGAATTGCTCTCAGAAGCCGGGCGAATGAGTGTCCGGACGTTCTCGGGCGGTGGGTTTGATGCCTCCGATGCTCCTTTCACCTTGGCCGGAATTGAGTTTACGAATCCCGTTCTGGGCTCCTCTGTCAAACGTAATGGTTCGTTCAATATCCAATGGATTGCCGCAGGGGCAGGCGCGGCTGTGGCCATTGATTTTTCGGCTGACAGCGGAGCGAACTGGACGAATGTAGTGGCCTCGGCTCCCTGTGTGGCGGGAAGTAACACCTATGCGTGGGTGGCTGTTGCGCCTCCCACCGATTTGGCGCAGTTAAGACTCCGGTCCCTGTCGGATACTAATGTGCTGGGTGTTTCGGATGTCTTTACGTTGGCCGATATTGATGTCACCAGCCCGACGGCGGAATCTGTCTGGTTGATGGGGTCAACGAATACCGTGACCTGGCAGGCGGGCGGCGCCGGGGATAAGGTTAATATTTATTACTCTACCAACAGTGGCGTCTCGTGGGTGACCGTGGCACTGAACGTGACGAACGCGGGCGGGGCCAATTCCTATGCCTGGCGGGTGCCGCCGTTCCCGGGGTCGAAAACGAGGATCAAAGTCGAGTCCGTGCAGGATCCAATGAATCTCTGGGCGGCCTCGCCTGATTTTAATCTCGCCGGTGTGCGGGTGACGGTCCCGAACGGGGGGGAGACCTGGGTGAAGGGGATTCAGAATTACCTGGGTTGGGAATTCCAGTCTATCGGGCAGTTGTGTACGGTTCAGTTCTCCTATGATGGCGGCCTGAGTTACACGAATATCGGGGGACCCGGCATCGGGTTGACTGACCGCAGTTATGTCTATACTCCCACTTGGCCAACAGTTCGTGCCAAGGCCAAGGTTGTGGCGGACGATCCGTCGCCGTTCACGAACGTCTTCGATGAGTCGGACGCTTATTTTACTGTGGCCGGCATTACGGTTACAACGCCCTCCAACGGCGTGCAGTTCACGATCGGCACGATGAATGCGATTGAATGGACGTCGGCAGGCTCGGATGATCCGCTCGGTTATGCCAAGATTTATTACACGACCACGCTTGCGGGAACGGATTCCAACTTGATTGCCACGGTGGGTAATAACCAGGCGTTCCCGGGCGGGAATACGTACAACTGGAACATTCTGCCCGGGGTGACGCCCTCCGCCACGGCGCGCATCATTGTGCAATCCGGTGCATATGGCGGCCGGTCGGCCCCCTTCATCCTGCGGGGGATCAAGTTCATTACACCGGATACGAATACGGTTTATGACATTGGGGCGAATGCGGGGCTTGGCTGGGTGTATGCCGGACTGGATGCCAGCGCGGTGGGGTATCTCTACCTCTCCACGGATGGCGGGGCCACCTTTGGCGCCACGCCGATCAATGCCTCGCAGATCTGGCCCGTTCAGGGCGGGGGTTATCCCTGGGTGATCAGTTCTGATACCACGCCGACCACCAACGCGGTTATCAAGTACAAGGTGATGTTCTCCTCCAAACCGGAGGATGTGGGCTTTGAGGCGCTCTCTCAACCCTTCGTGATTCGTGGTATGAAGATCACGACCCCAACGGCCTTGAGCGTCTGGGATCAGGGGCAAACCAATACGATTGCCTGGCTTTCGTCGCGCGCCGGCCCCTATGTCACCCTCACTTACTCCGCCAATGGCGGAGCCTTTGATCTCGCCAGGCCGATTGCCTCCAACCGGACACTGTCGGATGGCACGAATACGTTTGACTGGCTGATCGAGACCTTCCGGATGCCTTCGACCAATGCCCGTATCCGCGCCACGTCGGCGCTGGCCACTGCGGACTCGCCCCCGTTCACCGTACGCGGTATCCGGGTGACAACTCCGACCAGTTCGGATGTCTGGGCTGTCGATGAAACCAACCGCCTGGCGTGGACGGCTGTGGGGACTGTCGGCCTCTATGATATCTCGCTCATCCGCGATGGCAGTGTGGTGATCCCGATCGCGTCCAACGTGGTGCAATCTTACTACGATTGGGTGGTGACCAGTAATACGGTCAGCACCAATGACGTGATGATCGTGCAGGACTCCGGAGGGTTGCGCGGCGTGTCGGATACGTTCCGGATCGTGGGTGAACCCTCCGTGGCCATGGTCTCGCCTGTGGCGGGTGATCTCTTGAAGGTGAGTCAGACCTACACGATCAGTTGGAGTAAGGGCGGTAAGATGGAAAATGACTTCCATGTGATGTTCTCCACTTTCCCTTATCTCACAACCAATGACATTTTCACCGGGGTGGCGGATTTCAACTCGACCAACAACACGTTCAGCGTGCCTTGGTCGGTTCCGGACCGCCTGGGTAGCACGGTCATCCTGATCCAGCACAACACCCGGCCGCCGGTGAATACGGTGTCGCAACCGTTTACTGTGGTCGGCATGTTCACCATGCTTTCGCCCAACGGCGGAGAGACCGGGATTTATGCCCTCAAGCCCAAGACCGTAAGTTGGCTGACCCGTGGCTCGGTCCTGGCCGTGAACCTTTACTATTCCTATGATCCCCTGCATTTAACTTGGATACCCATTAATAGCACACCCATTGCGAACAACGGCGGCGGCGTGGCGGATATCCTGACCACCTATGACTGGACGGTGGCCAAGGTTGACAGTTCGACGGTTCGTCTCCGGGTGGAGCAGGCCAACGAACCGGGAGCCTACGATGATTCGGATGCCGACTTTGCCATCAATTATTACTCGATTACCTGGCATGTCTTCGATGCCGTGACCACGAACAATCTCGATAAGTTGAATGTGGTGGACAGCAGTGGCTGGTCACAGGCCGATGTGACCTCGCCGACGGTTCATCGCTATCCTTACGGCACCTTCAACACGGTCTGGGGGCGCGAGTATTTCTTTAATAACGTCACCTTCAACTGGAGTTCCGAACCCTCGCGCATCATCGACGTGGCGTTGCTGCGGTCGAGTTCCGAACCGGACTTTACCGTGTTCGCCAATTTCACGTATGATTCCACCAACTCCCAGTTCCGTGCCACGTCCTGGCTCCAACAGAAGGGGAAAACAGTGATCAATCCCGCTAAGTGCACCGTCAGCGTCTATGATGCGACGGGTGTCATGGCCCTCCAACTGACCAGTTCGATTCCGGACGCGAATGGGGTATTCTGGCAGGTTCTTCCTAATTCACTTGCCAAGGGAAAAGTCTATTTCGCCAAGGTGGCCATTGAATTCTCCGGGGCGACGTATTCGTCCGGCGTGACGTTCAATCTGGTTGTGCCCGCCGATTCCGATCAGGCGCAGCAGATGATGAACGCCCTGACGAATATCCAGGCCATTGCTTCGCGGGTTGATACCAATCTGACCGGTCTGGCCTCGGCGCAATCTGATTTCAGGGCCGCGACCGGTGCCAAACTGGATTCCCTCACCAATTCGGCAGAGGTAATCAAAGCGGGGCTGACCAACCTGAACCTGAAGGTCGATCTGCTCAGCACCCAGGCACTGGCCCAGTTGTCGGTGCTAACGAACTCGATCGGAGTGATCGGGTCGGGATCCAACGTGGTGGATATGTTGAGGACTTTGACATCGGCTGGTGCAAGCCGCGAGGCCCGCATCCTGACCCGGCCGACCAGCGTTAAACTGGGAACCAGTCTGTCTCTCCTCTACCGATCCCTGCCGCTGTTGACCGCCTCCTGTCAGGTGTACCTGATCGGGAGTAGCACACCCTCCGCCAGTGGAACGATGGGCGGCGGAACGGGCGGAATCTACGAGTATTCGATGATCGCAAGTTGGGGCGTGGGCGACTACAAGATCGTGTGCTCGGATAATTCCGGCGCCTCGGATCAGATGATTATCAAGGTCACCGCCACAGAGATTGATGACATCGCCCTGACCATGGGTAATATCAGCGGTCAATTGGCACGGGTTGAGTTCAACATGACCAACCTGGTGTCGATGGTTTCCGACACCGCCACGAACATCAACTCCCTGATCGTGGACGTTTCCAATATGACCTTCGCGGTCGGGCAGATGAGCGCGCTCACCAATCTGAACAGCCAGATCGGCGTCTTGACCAATTCCATCGAGAGGATTGCCGGGTTGACGAATGTGTCCTCACAACTGGCGAGTTTGACCAATATGCCCACCCAACTGGCCAGCCTGACCAATCTGCCCGTCCAGATGGCCGGAGTTACGAATATGATCGGGCAGTTGGGCAGTCTGACCAATCTGAACAGCCAGATCGGCGTCTTGACCAATTCCATCGAGAGGATTGCCG
>JBAWZH010000174.1:0-5259 GCA_037143135.1 bacterium | reverse complement strand
GTCGGGGCAGTCCCGGCCCCTCGGGAGGGCATGCCTCCGATCTGGCAACCGGTTTCTGCCACTCCTTTCACTTCCGGTCTCCGCGAGGAGGAAGCGCACTTGTCATTGTCCTTGCCTTTGTGGTTCTTCTCACCACACTGGTGCTGGCCTTTTTGGCCAACTCCCTGAACAATCGGAAACTTTCGGACAGCAGTGCCAACCAGGCCAAGGTCGAGCTTTTTGCGCAGGGTGCCGTGGATTGCATTATTGCCGATCTCAAACAGGAGATCATCGCCGGATCGACCACGACCAACATCACCACAGGAAGCGCAACCACAACGATCTACTCGCCCCGGACCTCCGCCAATATCGTCCCGGCATTGGTCGGCTCGACTGGGACAAACGGACTCCAAAACCTCGTCAAACGGAGCGCCAGCGGCCTGCCGTTCTTCCCCGCAGGAACGAATCGGGCGTCATCCGACTCCTCGACAAACCCCTCCAAAAATGGTCGTTCCATCTCGATCGCGCGCTGGAATAAGCCGCTGCTGATGGCCCCCACCAGCACAACCGACCTCACTCCCTCAGCGGCTGGTTTTACTCCCCCCGATTGGATTTTTGTCGCCCGTGATGGATCAAACCCCACAGCGTGGGATCCCAACATGGTGGCGTCCTCCTCAAATCCTTCCGCAGTCATCGCCCGCTATGCCTACGCGATCTACGACGAAGGCGGCCTGCTCGATATGAACGTGGCGGGATATCCCTCGACCTCAACGCCGAGCCAGTCGCGCTACAAGCCGGCCCTCTCCTATGCCGATCTGACGCAGATACCGGGAATCACCTCCGCCGTGAGCGATGCCATCGTGGGCTGGCGAAACTACGCCACCACGCAACCGGCCGGCGCGTTTCCCAGCCTCACGATGTCGGCGGCCTCGGGCACGAACTACTACAACTACGTCCTGTCCAACGCGACGGGCTTCCTCACCACGGGTGGCACGGCCCCTTACAACAACCAATCCGACCGCATGTTCACCAGCCGCCAGCAGTTGATCAACTTCCTGCAAAACGGGCTCGGCCTCCCCGCCACGAACCAGTGCCTTCAATACATGGGAACATTCAGCCGCGATGTCAACCAGCCATCGTGCGACCCCGACTTGCCCTACCGCCTCGCCAATATCAACGGAGGCGTGCGTCCGAAACTCCCCGGATCCGCAGCCGATCCAAGAACCGCCGTGCTGGCAAACGGCGGGAATATGGCGGCCGGTCTCGATGACCAGTTCAATCCGGCTTTTTTGAATACTCGGGCACAAAATCAGTTCACCCGCTTCGATGGGACGGTTGCCAATCCAGGTGACCCGTTGGTGAAGACACGCTTTCCTCTCAGCCGTTTGGCGTGGATTACCTGTGACGGCCCAAGCGCCAGACTTCCCACGAGCGATCCCCGCTATATTCCCAATGGAACCGATGCCAATATCCTGAAGTGCTTCGGGCTCACCTGGACCAATAACCAGGCTGGCACCTACAAAGTGTGGAAATACAACCACGGCGACCCGACCCGCATCCTGCAGCTAGGGGGGGTCGCCGCACTTTCCGGTGCCAATGCGCGGGAGCCGGATTTTTGCGAGTTGCTTCAGGCCGCCATCGCTGTCGGGTCTCTGGGCAAGAGTTTTACATGGGTTAAAGGGTCGAGCTTGCCCTGGCGCATCGACGAGCAGAACTTCATGCAGAACAGCGGTTTCGATCTCAAGGCGTCACAGCCAAAATACCAGACCCTTCAGATTGCAGCCTCCATCATCGACCAAGCGGATATCGACGACTACCCGACCGAGATCACTGTGCAAGATGCCAACGGCAACGAGGTCTCAATCTATGGAGTAGAAAACCTCCCCTACTTGCACCGAACGATGCTCGTGGGGTATCAGCGCCGGGCGCCCGGTGCCGCCGGCCCGAATGACAACGGAAGCTTTGGGTGCTACCTTATCCCTGAACTCTGGAATCCGCATGATTCCGCCTATTCCAACTCGCCCAACCCGGTATTGGGCCTCACTCCTGCCAATTTTCAAATTCAATATCAAAATACGCCTGTCGGTGGCCTCGGTGGCGTTTTTACATGGACAGGGGCGGGCCCAGGTACGTCAGCGGTAAATATTACATATCCTTGCAATACAACGACTCCCACCTATTCGTCCATGAACTTCTCTGCAAGCGCCAGCTCGCTTCGGGATCCTGCTCTGGTGACAGGTGCTACCATCCCCGGTCCCATGCCCAGCGGCACCGATCTTGCAAACACCTTGCCGATGGCGATCTATTCTATCACTGCTATCAGCGGCAATGTGAGCCTGACAAAGGACTGGCCCAGCCCGGTTGAAACAATCAATCCGAATTTACCGGCACTCTACGCTTCAACAAATGTCAAAACATTACGATACTCAGGTAGTTTCGCCGTCTGGCTCGGATATGTCAGAGGGGGCGTCACTCACATCTATTCCAGGCTAGACAATGTCAATATCAACAATGGTATATCTATGCTGTCAGCTGGACAGAGTGCAATGGACCTTAATAATGTCCCCACTGGCACCGTTCAATGCGTGCAGTGGGGGGATCCCCGTTCCGACAGATTCCCGTCGACTCGAACACAAGCCCCCTGTCAATGGTCTAATATAGGCTCGACCATGCGCCCATCCACCGACGACGGGAGTTGGACCACAGCAGCCAGCCCCCTCGGCCATGACAACCGCCAAATGATCATGGACCAAATCAACGATATGTCCAGAATCCAGGCAGCAGGATGGACGATGAATCCCTCGGTAACTTATCAGTGCTTGGGACTCCTGGGCCTGAATATCACCAATAGCTTCGCCAATAACGTGTGTTATAAGGACCCCGACGGGGTGCTGCGTGGTGGCGATGGCATGTATGAGGTTGCAGGAAACCTTCAGGGACAACAGCTCGCGATGAACAACTACAACAACAACTTCCCGGGTAGCCTGCGCAACTATAGCCGCCCGATTGTTCTCAATCGTCCATTCCGCACCGTGGGCGAACTCGGATACACCTTTCGCGGGGGACCTTGGAAGACGCTTGACTTTTTTAGCGCCAACAGCGGCGACAGCGCTCTGCTGGATGTGTTCTGCATCAATGAACCGGCGCCTTCCGGGCTCAGCGCCGGAGTGATCCATCTCAACACTCGCAACGCAGCGGTCATTCAGGCAGTGATCAATGGTTCACTGAAGGACGAAACCCCACTGACCGCTGCCAGCGGAGGGCCTGTTCCTCTCTCCGCTAATCAAGTTGCGGCCATTGGCACTGCGATCACCACGCTGACGGTAACCAACCCTTTTCCAAGCCGTGGCGAATTGGTGACAAAATTTATCGGGAACACCAACGTGTTCCCACTCATTCCGGGAATCGACGATGCCGCAATCGTCAAACGCCGCCGCGAGGCACCCGTGCGCGCTTTGGCCGACGTTTCCACCACCCGCGTCTGGAACCTCATGATCGATGTCGTGGTCCAAACAGGCAAATTTCCTCCAGGCAGCAACTCTTTGACGAACTCTTTCCTCGTCGAAGGAGAGAAACGTTATTGGGTCCACCTCGCGATTGACCGCGCAACATGCAAGGTTGTCGATAAAACCGTCGAGCTGGTGCAAGAGTAACCCACGCAAGAATCATGAAAGCAGCACTATTTTTCCTCCTGTTGCTCGGTTGCGCTGGGCTGAGGGTCGATGCGCAGAGCACAGACGCCGAGGTGAAAGGTTCCCAGGCCCTTCAGCAACGATTGGGCGATCCTGCTTCATGGCGGATCGCCGTCGTTGACGTGAAAACGCTGGCTGCAAACCAGGGAACATCCGCGACGAAACCTCCAGAAATCGCGACCGCTGCAGAAACCGAGATGATTAGCATCGATCGCGCCAAAAATATCTTGCGTTGCACGGTGGCGAAATCGGCAGACGACCAGGAGACCTATTGGTTTGTCAACGACATGATTATTCAGAGACGCAAGGTTTTTCAGAAGCGCACGGGCAGCCCGAACTATTTTCTTATTCCGCCGAATTCCGAAATTCGCCCTCCCGTCGATTTTTCACAAAGCGATTTCCCCGAACTTCATTGGATCGAAAACCTGATGAGTTCCGGGAGGAAAACGGTCAACGGGATTCTCTGCTACATTTTCATGGAACCTGAGGGGCTTGCTGAGAAAGCAACCTCTTCCAACTCAACCCTGCAAGCGCCCACCGGGTCTCATCGCACACGCGCAGCCTACATTGACATCGCCAACGCCCGGCCCGTCTTGCTCATCGAAGGAGGGCGAGCCCGGCAATACAGCTACCCCACTCCTCCCCAAAGCATTGAGATCCCTGCCGGCGCGAAAGACGCCGAGGGACAATACACGACATGGCACAAAAAAACCTTCCCTCCCCAGTCGAAACCCTAATACATGCGCCGTGAAGGCGGTAGCTGAACAGCGCCGACCCAACCACAAATTGAAAATCTCATTTGTCTTTTTGCAAACAACCTGTAAAATCGATATTATGAAAACTCCTGCCATTACCGTCCTGCTCTCAATCGCCGCCCTAGGAACGGCCCTGTGCCAAAACATCGAGGCCGCCTTCCAAAGGAACGGTGACCTGATCTTGGAAGCCACGAACCAGCCCGCGATCAAACTAAACTGGTTTATTGACGGAAGGGGGGGGAAACCAAAATACCCAAGTTACGAGCTCGGCACCACCGAGACAGAATGCAAAACCACCGTCGGGTGCGACAACGTAAGCGCAACGATTTTGCAGAAAGCCACCAGCAACAAAAATAGCTGTGGCATCCAGTTGAAAATGACAGAAACCGAAGGGGCCGAGCTGAGCTGCGGCCAAAGAATGTATATCCCGGACGAACTCGCGAAGGACATAACGATAACCGCAAACGATGTGGTTATAGCCGACAGTAAAGAAGAACACGACGGCAGTCGTCCAGGAAAGATCGTTACAAACGTCGCCGAGATCGTAGGCAAAAACAAAACCACAGGCAAAGTGATATTCCAAATCACTGGCGACTTCAAAAGGGCATATGCAAAAGGGTTCGAGATAACCATGGACTTAGGAGCAATAGCGGAGACTCCGGAAGTGAATTGGACAATTACCTTCCCGTAATCAGGGAAGGAGCGGTGAGAGGCCCTGGCAAAGAGGAGCAACCCACCAACGTTCATGAAAATCACCCATATCCTCCTTACCGCCACGATCGTCTGTCAAAGCGCGTTTGGCGCCGATCTGCACACCCCGACCGCGCAGGCCG
>JBAWZH010000173.1:0-5263 GCA_037143135.1 bacterium | reverse complement strand
TACTCAGTTCCTGTGCTTCCGCTCATTCCCATTAAAGCAGTAAGAGAAAAAATGATCGAACCGCAAAGCCACCCACCCAGCACACCTGCACCGGTCCACAAGAAAAGACTTTTAATAAACTTATCCATAATGGTATTTACGTTCTAATATGCGCCGAGTTTAATTGCTGCGGCGGTTCCAAATGCATCCCCCATTCCTGACGCTGAATCGAGAGGCCGCCTTGCTGAGGCATTTGCGTAGCAATAAATATGCGCAATCGTTGGGTCAGACCCATGTTTATACATGCAGCTTAAACAACCTCGCGCCGTATTAGACCAATCATTGCTTGCTGTATTGCTAAACATTTTTGACGCATTAATTCCACCATATGTATAATCAGGCGGATAGGGATTACCGCCATCATTATGCTCAGGTGCAGCAGAAGAGCAGCAACTCATTGCCACCATCGTCCCTTGTTTGGGCTTGCCATCGCAGTCAGTGCATTTGTTTTCTAATCCTAGAGGATCAACGCGGTTAGTAGGATTATTGGCCGCATATCGATATAAGTTCCAGTCTTTTCCCTTAAATCCTATCGAATCCATCTGCAAGAACCGTCCCAAGTTTTGTGAGTAGGCCCGTGTTCGGTAGTGATATAGTCCGCTCTCGGCGTCATACTCCCGGCCGGTGAACAGGAACGGAGTGGCGGGTGTCGTGATCACGTTGCCGCTGCCGTCTTTGATCACGGGCTTGCCGAATGCATCATACGTGTAGCTTTCGACGATGGCTCCGCTGGAATTCGTCAGCGCCGTCACGTTGTCCAGGGCGTCTTGCTGGAAGAAATACGCGCCGGTGCTTTTGATCACTTCCACCGGGTTGTCTATCCCAACGGCGTAAACATACTTGGCCGTGACGTTGTTGCTGGCGTCACGCTCCTCGATGAGATTCTGTCCTGAATACACAAACTTCGTCACCGTCCCGTTGACGCTCTTTTCGATCCTTCGACCAAGCGCGTCATACTTGTAGCTTACAGATGTTCCGCTCTTGCTGGCGGTGATGAGGTGGCCGTCGCGGTCGTATCCGAATGTCCAGGTTCCGTCGCCTGTCAGGTTTCCGTTTGTGTCGTAGGTGTAGGAATTCAGGTCAATCTGCGTGTATTGGTTCAGGTTATTGACCGAGTAGTTGGTGGTCGTGAGGTTATCGAGGACAACCGTCCGGCTGCCGAGGGCGTCATACGTGTAGGTCACCGCACGGCTTTCGCCAGTCGCGAGGTCGTATCCGTCTTCCGGGTTGCCCACCCCGTATTTCACTCCCGTGAGTTGATAGGTGACGTCATATTTGTAAACATCCCCGCTGCCGCTGGCGTATTTCACCCAGGTCCGGTTGCCGACTTTGTTGTATCCGTATTGGAAGCTCTGGAGCACGGTGTTGGGAGTCGCGGTCTGCCGCAGGGTGATCTTCATCACCCAGTTGGCGTCGTTGTATTCATAGACCGTCTCCAGTCCGTTGGGGAGAGATTTTTTGTCACCCGGCCCGCGTCGTCGAACGTGAAGTCGGCGATGGCCGCGTTCGACCCGTCCTTGATGGTTTCCAAGGCACCCCGGCTGTTGAACCCATATTTGACGACTTCCGACGACGGATACGTGATCTGGTTCAGTCGCTGGGCTCCATCGTAGGCATAGCCCCTTGGCTCCGGTGCTCGTGTAGGTGTTGGTTGTTCACTTTCTGAAATGCCGCAGGGCTTGCCCCGAGGTTATTTACTCACTTGGAGAACATTTAAATTATAGGCCCGACCCTTTCTGCCTTTCGCTATGGTTGCCGTATTCCTTTCGAACTTTCAGTTGTCAGTTTTATCGCTGAATTATTTGCTCCTGATAAATGCTTGGGAATCTTTCCATTTAATAATATTTGCCAAACATCAACATTTAGTTGCTCTCTGCTTGGCGACTTGCCCCAGCCTGCGGCGATTCCCGAATCGTTATAGATTACATTAATTCTATCTCGATTCCATTCTCCATTATGCCATTTCAAGAAATCTCCTTCTGACTTAAAGTTCAACTCCGCCTCTTGAGCTAATATACGCGACACTCCGTCTGCTTTCCAAAATGAGAATAGCAAGGGTTCTGGAGAATAGATCCCCAAGGCACCATACCATCTTTCTTTACGCGGAATAAAATTAACCGTTCTTTCAACGCCATTCCATGAGTATCGCCTCTTCAAAGAGGATACGAATGCAATCACCATCGTGCCGCTCCTGTTTGTTACGGACAAAGATTGTCCAGGAGCAAGGACGGTTTCTTTTGGCCAACATGTCTGTTCAAATTGCTGAGAATTGGCACTCATCGACAATGAGATAAGCGCCACTAGCATATACGATACAGTTTTCATATTTATTAATCAGTAAAGTTAAAATAGAAATCAGACAGAGCGTTGTGAAGAAATTCACTTGGATCCTTCGCGTGCTTGATTGCCTTTCTTAAACATTGTTGAAGCTCAATCTTACAGTCTCGCTTGCACTTAGCGAAAACATTAGCTACATTACCTTTTTTGGGACATTGCTTAGGCGGGTGTTTGCATGCAGCAATACATATATCATGATTCATATAGCATGTATCTGTACCATCCCATGGCGTCGGGCCTTTGGGTGGTCCAATATCACCAGGATGTGGATTTCGATCAGGAAACTTCTCGTGTTCTAAGCCGCCATTTGTCCACCCGGGTCCACCGTAGTTTCCATACCATGGGAGGTCGATGTTGATTTTCCCCAAAGGATCAATACTATTAACTGAGTTATTGGAGACATAGCGATAAAGATTTAGATCTTCTCCTCCGAACCCAATGGAATCCATCTGTAAAAAACGGCCTAACTTTGGCGAGTAAGCGCGCGAGCGATAGTGGTAGAGGCCGGTTTCGGGATCATACTCGCGGCCTGTGAACAAGAATGGCGTGGATGGAATGTCAATGGTATTCCCACTCCCGTCCTTGGTCTTAGGCTTTCCAAAGACGTCATATGTGTAGCTCTCGACGATGGCACCGCTTGAATTCGTCAAGGCGGTCACGTTGCCCAGGGCATCCTGCTGGAAAAAATATGCATTCGTCCCCTTGATCACTTCCACCGGATTGTCGATCCCTCCGGCATAGACATACTTGGCCGTGATGTTGTTGCTTCCATCCCGTTCCTCTATGAGATCCTGCCCGGAATACACATACTGTGTGATAGTTCCGTTGACGTTCTTCCCGATTCTTCTACCGAGCGCGTCATACTTATAGCTGACACTCGTTCCACTCTTGTCGGCCGTGATGAGATGCCCCTCTTGGTCGTAGCCGAACGTCCATGTTCCGTCGCCTGTCAGGTTTCCGTTCGTGTCGTAGGTAAAGGAATTAAGGTCAACCTGGGTGTATTGGTTCAGGTTGTTGACCGTGTAGTTAGTCAGGGTGAGGTTGTCCAACATGACGGATCGGTTGCCCAGAGCATCGTAGGTATAGGTCACCGCCCGGCTCTCCCCGGTCGCCAGATTGCATCCATCCTGCGGATTGCTCACTCCGTATTTGACTCCGATGAGCTGGTCAGTCCCATCATACTGATACACATCTCCGCTGCCATTCGCATATTGAACCCATGTGCGATTGCCCACTTTGTTGTAGCCGTATTGGAAGCTCTGGAGCACGGTGTTGGGGGTTGCGCCCTGCCGCAGGGTGATCTTCGTCACCCAGTTGGCATCGTTGTATTCATACAGCGTTTCTAGGCCATTGGGGAGAGTTTTTTTGGTCGCACGACCGGCATCGTCGAACGTGTAATCGGCGATCGCCGCGTTTGATCCATTTTTGATGCTCTCCAAGGCACTCCGGCTGTTGAACCCATATTTCACGACTTCCGACGACGGATACATGATCTGGTTTAGCCGCTGGGCCCCGTCGTAGGCATACGATGTTGTGTTCCCCTCGGCAATAATCGCCGTTGCTTGATTGGCTGCATTGTAGGTCACCCCGATCTGTGATATCGTCGTGTTTCCCTCGATCTTGGTCAGACCGGTCAGACGGTTGGCATTGTCATAGGCGGGCGTGAAAACCGTGCTGGTTGTTCCCGTCCAGGTTTTCGCGGCGAGCCGGTCCGCATCGTCGAAGGTAAACGTGGTTTCCTGGCCGCCGCGTCGGGTGATCTTAGTCAGGCTCCCGTTGGCGTTGCAGTCGTAGCTCTCCTGGTTGTTATCCGGAAACACCCAAGTTTTCGTTTGGTTCACGGCATCGAACGTGTAGGTGAACTCGCGCGCGAGGGCATCGGTGATTTTTGTCACATTGCTCTCGGTATCATAGGTAAACGAGGTCGTGTTGTTCAACGCGTCCTTGATCGAAGTCGTGCGCTGGAGTTTGTCATAGGTCATCTCCGTCACCCGGCTCTCGGCGTCCGTCACCTTCGTGAGGTTCGCCATCGTGTCATAGTCGAAGTTCGTCTGGTTGTTGAGCGGATCGATCGTTTTGCTCGGCTTGGAAAACCCATTGTATTCCTTCTTCCATTCCTTCCCCAGCGGGTTGGTCACCTTGATCTGGTTGCCGGAGCCGTCGCTGGCATAGGAAAATGTCGTTTCCTTCCCGACTGGGTCGGTGATCTTGGTCATCAACCCGAAGCTGTCGTAGGTGAACGCGGTTTCGTTGTTCAGGCCGTCCTTCGTCGTGGCGAGGAGCCCCTTGGCTCCAGATGTCGTGTAGGTGTTGGTGAGCGTGGTTTGGGCGAGCCCGTTTGTTTGCGTGAGAACATTACCGACTGCATCATACGTTGCCTCTTGCGTGTGGGCGAGCGGGTCCGTCGTCTTCGTCCGGTTGTTGTTCGCATCATACTCATACGCCCAAGTCTTGTTGAGCGGGTTCGTCATCGAGAGCTGATTCGATCTCGCGAAGATGTCTGTATTGGCAGTGTCGTAGGTGTAGGTCGTGATTTTTCCACACTTGTTGCGGAAGCTCGCCTGGTTTCCGTTGGAATCCTGGACGCTTTCCGTCCAGTTGCCCAGCGCATCGGTCACCTTTTTCTTGGCCTGATTATCGGTGAGCGCGAATGTCGTCTCCTGGGCGAGCGAGTCTTTCTTCACGAATGTCACGTTCGGCTTCTCCTGCCCCTGGACTTCGGTTTCCGTATAGGTGTAATCAGCCACGTAACCCATCGGCCCGGTGACCTTTGTCGTTTTCAACTTTCCGGGCTGCCCGTATTGTCCGTTGTAGGTAACTTCCACCTTGCCACCGTTGGCGTAGGTGATTTCTGTCAGCCATCCGATAACCCACGCCGAGTTGTCCG
>JBAWZH010000172.1:0-5309 GCA_037143135.1 bacterium | reverse complement strand
CCTCCCCCCTAAACCGGCTCCTCCCCCAAAACCCGTTATTGATCCTTCGGCGCAGGTTATCCGACCTCCCGTTGTGACGGTATTGGGTCATGTCGATCACGGGAAAACATCCCTGCTCGACCGAATACGCAACACCTCGGTGGCCAAGGGCGAAGCCGGCGGAATCACCCAGCACATCGGCGCCTCGACGGTCAAGGTGAACGATAAAAAGAGCATTACCTTTCTAGATACGCCGGGGCATGCGGCATTCACCGCCATGCGCGCCCGTGGCGCCAATATCACGGATATTGCCATCATTGTTGTGGACGCCCAGGATGGCATGATGCCGCAGACCCAAGAGGCCATCAAGCACGCTCAGGCGGCCAATGTACCGATCATCGTGGCCATCAACAAGATGGATCTCCCCACAGCCAATCCAGACAAGGCCAAGAAACAATTGCAGGCCATCGGACTGACACCGGAAGACTGGGGCGGGCAAACCATTGTGTGTCCGGTCAGTGCGTTGACCGGCGCCGGGGTTCCTGAACTGTTGCAGATGATCCTGCTCCAGGCCGAAGTCATGGAACTGAAGTCCATGCCAAACCAACCGGCGAAGGGATTTGTCATTGAATCCCAACTTGAATCCGGAATGGGTCCAACGGCGAACCTGTTGGTCGCCACAGGAACCCTTAACGTGGGGGATGTCATCCTCTGCGGCCCCCATTGGGGAAAAGTGCGCGCCCTGTTCAACGACCATGGCGAGAAAGTGAAGTCGGCCGGCCCCTCAACCCCGGTGAAGTGCCTGGGACTGTCCGGGGTTCCGGATGCCGGCGCTCCGTTCGAAATTGTGCAAAGTGATCGTGCCGCACGTGCTGAAGCGGAAACCAGACAGGCCGCAAACAAACTGAGTCTGCTCAGTACGCCCAAGCGGGCCTCGCTGGCCACGCTGTTCGAGAAGATGAAGGAAAACAACGACAGAGTGGAACTGAAATTGATGATCAAGGCGGACGTCCAGGGTTCGCTCGAGGCCATCGACCACTCGCTCAAACAGATCAATAGTGATAAAGTCTCGCTGAATATCCTCATGAGCGCCGTCGGCGGAGTGACCGCCAATGACATTCTTCTTGCCAGCGCCTCCGATGCCGTCATCCTCGGATTCCATGTGGCCGTCGAGGAAAGCGTCAGTAAAATGGCCAAGCACGAAGGCGTCGAAATCCGCCTTCATAGCATTATTTATGAGTTGATCGATCAGGTTCGTGAGGCTATGGCCGGACTGCTGACCCCGATCCTGCGCGAAAAAGTTGTCGCGCATGCCCAGGTCAAACAGGTCTTTACCATCTCGAAGGGTGGCACCATAGCGGGATGTATGTGTCTGGATGGACGGATCACTGCGCGCCTCAAAGCCCGCGTCAAACGCGCCGGAAGCGTCTTGTACGAGGGAAAAATCGATTCACTGCGCCGATTTCAGAACGATGTCAGCGAAGTCAAGGAAAGTCAGGAGTGCGGGATCAGGCTGGGTTCGTTTACGGACTATGCCGAAGGCGACATTCTTGAATTCTATGAAGTGGAACGAATCGCCCAAACCCTGTAACCCGGGTTATTCGGACTATGAAGACCGACCGCCTGACCAGAGTCAACGAGCTTCTTCGCCGGGAAATCGGCGTTATTCTTTACCGGCTGCTTGATCGATCCCTGTTCGACCTGGCCGCCCTCACCGTCACCCATGTCATCACCAGCAGCGATCTGCGCAGTGCCCGGGTCTTGATTTCCATCCGCGGGCACGAGCATGAACGCCGCTCCATGCTGGGCCGAATCCAGCACCTGCACGGCGAAATCCAGGAAGAGATCGCCAAGGTCGTCGTCCTGAAATACACACCGAAGCTTCATTTCTCCCTGGATTCTTCCATCGAGGCTGGCGACAAAGTCCTCGACCTGCTGGCCAAACTCCCGCAGGTGGCGGAGGACACTCTCTCGCCCCTCGTTGAACCGGGCGGCGATAAAGCGGGTCCGGAATGAACAGAACTGACCCCTTTGATGGCATTCTTCTGGTTGACAAGCCGACTGACCACACCTCCCACGATGTCGTGGCCAGGATCCGCGGGCGATTTCAACTCAAGAAAGTCGGGCATGGCGGAACTCTTGACCCTTCGGCAACCGGACTGCTCATCATCCTCCTCGGCCGCGGTACGAGCGTCTCAAACCGCTTCATGTCCTCTGACAAAACATATGAGGGAACCATACGGCTTGGCATCACCACCGACTCACAGGATGCCGACGGACAAATCATCAAGGAGAGCGATCCCTCCGGAATTTCGAGAGATCAACTGGAATCCGCCATGGCCCAATTCAAGGGCGACATGTTTCAAACTCCGCCCATGGTTTCGGCCATCAAAATCAAAGGAGTTCCTCTTTATAAAATGGCCCTTCGGGGTCAGGAAATTGAGCGCAAACCCCGATTCATCCATATCTATAATTTCCGACTATTGGACTATACTTCGCCATGCGGAATCTTTGTTCTCCGGTGCAGCAAAGGCACCTATGTCAGAACCCTGTGTCATGACGTCGGGGAAGCCCTGGGTGTGGGAGCACATCTGAAAGGACTCCGCCGAACCGAAACTGCGGGATTTGACGTCAAGCAGGCCATTCCCCTGGACGCCCTGCTGACCATGAGTCAGACGGATCTTTTGAATGTTGTTCTGCCCCTTCACTCTCTGACGGTAAATCTACCTGACTCATACAGTCCGTCCGAATCATTGGCATGAAAATTGTTCGCCATATTGACGGCCTGGGCAAAAGGAATATGCCCATCTGCCTGGCGGTTGGTTTTTTTGATGGCGTTCATCTCGGCCATCAGGAAGTCCTTCGCCAAACCCTGGCGGAAGCCCATCAAAACGGAGGCGAGGCATGGGCCATGACCTTCGACCCCCATCCTCTGAAAGTGCTGACTCCTGATTCGGCGCCGCTCCTGCTGACCGACACACTCCATAAACTGCAACTTCTTGAGAAGTTCGGTCTCGACGGTTGCCTCCTGATCCCTTTTAACCGCCGTTTTTCAGGTTTGTCGGCAAAGGAGTTTCTGATCCGCCTCGAAAAGGGTATTCCCACGCTGCGATCCGTTTTCATGGGGCATGACTGGCGTTTCGGGCATAAGGGGAAAGGCGACTACTCCCTGCTCCACGCCTGGTCGGCGTCGCGCGGCGTTTCAACGCATCAGGTGGCGTCCGTGCTACGCGGGAAACTCCCTGTCTCCAGCACCCGGATACGGATGGATGTCAGTCATGGCCGATTGAACGAGGCCGCATCCCTCCTCGGTCGGCCCTTCAGCATTCTCGGCACCGTTGTCAAAGGGCAACAGATCGGGCGCCAACTTGGATTTCCGACCGCCAATCTTGCCATACATAACGAAATTTCCCCGCCGCTGGGTATTTATGCCGTCCAGGCGATTGTCGGTGGACGGGCCTATCCGGGCGTTGTTAATTTCGGATATCACCCCACCGTATCACGGGTTCGGAAACCCGTCATGGAACTTCACCTTCTGGATACCCGGATGACCCTCTATCGCCGCAAAATCGAAGTCTTCTTCCTGCGGCAATTGCGTTCTGAAAGGAAATTCACCTCCTTGCCTGCCTTGATCGAACAGATAGAGGCGGATGTGCAAGAGGCACGGCGCCGACTGGCCAGCCCGACCCTGAAGAAATTATGGATCAGGACTTTACAAAGGTGGCATCCGGACACTATAGTGGCACAAACAAATAAGTGAGAAAGTAACGAGACAAGAAAGGGAATAGGGCTCAGACACAGTATGGATTCTCAAGTTAAGAGCACGGTTCAGAAAGAGTTTCAGAGACACGCCAAGGACACCGGTTCGTCCGAGGTTCAGGTTGCTGTATTGACACGGCGCATTGAGGAGCTCACCGAGCACCTCAAACTTCATAAGAAGGATCATAGTTCCCGCTATGGCCTGCTCAAGATGGTTAGCGCGCGTCGTCGTTTGCTCAACTACATGAAAACCAAGGACTCAGCCGGTTATCAGGACGTTATTAAACGCCTGAAACTCCGTCGCTAAGACCGATTGGCAGCACTCAGGACGGCTTCCCGTATTGTGTTCAACATACCCAGGAACCAGCCCGTCTGTATTACCCCTATTCGAAAGGACATATGAAAGAACCCGTATCAGTCAGCGTCG
Source organism: bacterium (assembly GCA_037143135.1). Taxonomy (GTDB): domain Bacteria; phylum Verrucomicrobiota; class Kiritimatiellia; order CAIKKV01; family CAITUY01; genus JAABPW01. The sequence goes on along the minus strand of JBAWZH010000172.1, from coordinate 1,144 downwards.
CCATTGGCGACAAAACCATCATCCTTGAAACCGGGCTTCTGGCCCTGCAGGCCAAGGGTGCCACAACAGTCCGGTTGGGCGACACGATCATCCTCTCAACCGCCTGTGCGTCAGAATCTCCCCGCGAGGGCATTGATTATTTCCCGCTTCAGGTTGAATACCGTGAACGTTTCAGCGCTTCCGGCAAATTTCCGGGCGGTTTTTTCAAACGTGAAGGCCGTCCCTCGGAGAATGAGATCCTGGCCGCCCGCTTCACCGACCGGCCGATCCGCCCGTTGTTTGCGGAAAGTTACCGCAATGATGTCCAGATTGTCGGAACACTTCTCTCCGCCGATGGCGAGAACGCCGCAGATATCCTGTCCATTGTGGGCGGAAGCACGGCCCTGACACTTTCCGACTTGCCTTTTCATGGGCCCATCGCCGGTGTCCGCGTGGGTCGCGTGAACGGCAAATTCATTATCAACCCCACCGTGACTGAGCGTGAGCAAAGCGACCTGGACCTGGTGTATGCCGGAAATCGCAACACGCCGACCATGATCGAGGGGGATGCGAAGGAAATTTCAGAGGCCGATCTGGTGGCCGCCATGCGCTTCGCGCATGACGCCTGCGTCAAACTGTGCGATGCCCAGATTGAGTTGCGCCACAAGGCGGGACTCGGCGACAAGGTGATCACCGAGGCGCCTGCCGACAAATCGCTTTTGAACGCCGCTCGTGACATGGCAGGCGCTGAACTCGCGGAAGCCTATTTGATCCCGGGCAAACTTGAACGCCGAGGCAACGTTGCCAAGATTCAGAACGCCCTGAAGGCGAAATTGACGGAGACATTCCCGACCCTCACCAAGGAACAGTTCCGCGCCACTTTCGATGAACTCAGCATCGAGGTTGTCCGCGCCAATGTCCTTGAGCGCGGCAAGCGTATCGACGGCCGCGGCGCGGACGATATCCGCCCCCTGACCGCCAAGGTTGGCCTGTTGCCCCGCGTTCATGGTTCGGCATTCTTCGGACGCGGCGAGACCCATGCGCTGGGCACAGTGACTCTCGGCACAAGCGGGGATGCACAGGACATGGACGCCATCACGGGTGGCCCCACATCCAAGTCGTTCATGTTACACTACAACTTCCCGCCTTACAGCGTCGGCGAGAC
>JBAWZH010000171.1:0-5315 GCA_037143135.1 bacterium | reverse complement strand
TGAGCGGCAATACCTCGTCAATATGATGGATTAACCGCTGGCGGTATATCCAGAAACGGAACCCTTTAATTATGGTTGTTTTAAGCGACGTCAGGAGCCAGGATTCCGGCGCAGCCCAAGGTTGTCAGCGGCAGCACAGGGACTCCGCCCGCCAATTGGAAGGTCAATTAGATGCTTCGCTCACCTCAAACCTGATCGTCCCGGTGGCAGTACTTCATGCCCCAAAATCAATGGGCCTCGAGGGGGGGTCATCGGGCGGTAACAGCAGAGGCTGGATTTGCTGGTACAATTCAACAAGCGCGGAGTCATGAATAAGGAGCTGTTTCTCAATCTCGGCAAGCCGCCGGGCAAGTTCTCGGGTACTTATCAAATGTTCGCGCATCTTGACGAACGCGCGCACGACAAATACGCTCATCTCTATAGCCTGAGGGCTGTTTAATACAGTGGCAGCCATAATCGCGCCATGCTCGGTGAACGCATACGGCAGTTTTCGCCTTCCCCCATGCTCTGATGCGGTCACCATTTGTGACTTCATCCCGCCTTGCAAACTTGAAGTCGCAAATTGCGACTTCAAGTTCTTGACTTCTTGCGCCGTAACTTGAAATACAAAGTCGGCAGGAAACCTATCAGCATTGCGTCTTATCTGTTCATTTAAACGCTTGGTCAGAACGCCATAGATCCGAGCCAATTCCGAATCCAGGAGAACTTTCTGCCCCCTTAACGTGATAATCCGATGTACCGGATGTACTTCCGCCACTTCAACTACTTTGGCCGCCATGTTGTCTCCCTGTTTCTCCTGCCATTCGAACCTTATCAGTCTGGCAGAAACACGGAATCCTTGTCTATCAGCAGCCATAACGATTCTTTCATCATCATTCTGAAATCCTGCCATCAGCGGATCATAAGACTGCCTACGCAAAAGCAAGGTTCGTGGAATACGACATTAGAATGGTATTTCGCGGTATTCCCTTGGAAATTCGCGAAATCCGTCCAGTTGACTGAATAGGGTTTTCACCGACCACCAGGTCTTTTATTATCGTGAATATCAACGCGACTGGGCTCCTCAGGGGCCGCATTCTCTCATCTACCCTCACCTCAGCCCTCTCCCCTGAAGGGCTGAGGGAGAGTGGTCGCGACGCAAAATGGAGGAGCCGGTGGCCTGAGAAAAGCCCGCGCATGAGCACGTGTGGGTCTTTGGGCTGGCAGGGACAAGTTGTCCGTACGACACAAGCCAGTCTGTGGCCATCGCCTATCAGGTGCGCTTGCCTGTGTGATGGAATAGGCATCATGTTATCTACGGACTGAAACTATAAATTTGACATGCCCTTCAGAACATGACTCTAATAACGGCGTGTCGAATGATGAAAACAAACAGATTGAAGCGCAACGATTGGCGTTGCGTCTGCTGGGTGAGCGATGTCCCAGGTTACGACGCCTCTGCTATTGGGCCGGCAGTGCCGCGCTGGCCATCGAGGAGCTTCATCACAGGACTTCTTTTGACCTTGATTTTCACACGCGACAAGCGCTCAAAAACGTCAGGCCGATATTGAGCGAGATCCAGCACGCTTTCCCGGGTCAATTCGAGGTGATCCAAGCACCGGACGAGTTCGGATCCAGTTTCCGGGGCCTCCTTGCTCTTCCAGGCGGAGAACAGGTCACCGTTGAAGTGATGTCAAACTACGAGGATGTTCTGGAAGCCGACCTGGTCCCGTCGACAACCGCTCCGGGAATCCTTCGGGTATCGCTGTCGCGATATCTGGCTGACAAGATTCAATGCGTGGCGGAGCGTGCCGAGGCGCGCGATCTTGTGGATATCCTCGCCGTCCTCCATCGGCACCCTGAAATGGAGCCTCATGCCCGCCGCCTGTTGATGGAACAGGACGCCCTGTTGTTGGCGGAAAGACTCCTGTCATGGACTAACGAACGCATCACGGCCGATTTGGAAGCTTATGTAGATGTGTCTCCTGAAGAGGCCCAAAAAACCAGGGACATGTTATTACACTGGCTTAAAGCCGCCTCCCGAGAGGAGTCTCAGTCATGAAACAGACCTGCGTTTTCGCGCGAAGCATTGGGATTGCGACCTGCAAAATGCCTTCCGGACAGGTAATCAAATTGCCAGTGGTTCCTGGAATTCTCAAACATCCAACCCCGGAGATGTTACCACTCCTGCTGGGCAAACCTGAGGTCGCATTTAAGTATACGATTGAAGCATTGCAAAAGGCCTCCTGGCCGATTCTGCGGCTATTCCCAAGAGATTGGCTACGACAATGCCTCCCTGACGCCCATCTGAGTCATGGTAGAGCAGATGCGCTGTCTTTCCTTTTATCATAAATAGAGGGAGCGTGGATTCAATAAACTGGAATCAGCCGTCGCAAAATAACTCCTATTTCCCCTTATTTTTGACAGGACTCTTCGCGGCCGGCTTCTCGTCATCAAACGTGGATCCGTAATGGGCCACGAAGAACTTCTTCTCACTGGTCCACCAACCCCGCGCGGGATCCGGTTTCCCAAGTAAAGGCCGCAGGCATGTTGTCATCTGCAACGAGACCAGGGCAAAAATAACAAACCACGCCCCGATACCGCTGGTTCTCCGGAACAAGGGCACCTCTTTCAATTTATTGATGTATCGCACGGCAAACCCCACCGACACCATCCAGAGCACAAAGATCAGCATGACCACAAAGGGAAGACTTTCGGTGGACACCGCAAATAACCACGCCACCGGCGCCAGCCCGATCAGCAGAACCCCCACCATGGCTAGACACGACGTTCCCAGCATGAAGGTCTGCCCAAGTTTTAAGGGCGCCCCGCCAACTGAACTGAAAACATAAAGACTCGGGAAACAGAGCAGAAGCGAGCAGGCCGCAATGAGGGGCGTTTTGACGGCCGCCATCAGTCCCACGCTCAATCCCCCGAACAGTCCCACCGCAAAACCGAAAATGGCATGCAGAACCAGGGCCGTCACGAGGAAGTACACCCCGCTCCTGAATACGTCCTTGCCATCCGCCAGATCCTGACCAATCTGTGACGGTGCTCTCAATAGCGCGGCAATTCGACCTTCTACATAGGCGGGCTTCTCGAACTGCGGAACAGGGGGCGGAGTTGCATTCATAAGGTTAACCTCCATTGACAATGACTCTCATTCGCTTTCACTCCAAGAGATACGGCAATACTTCTCCAAAGACAAATTCATAAAAATTCCGGCTCAGACAATCCGGACGCATAAACACCACGTCATAGAACGGACTCCCGACAAACGGCCGGAGAATCCAGGCTGTCTGGCATCCCACAAAGGCGAAGGCGACCAACCATCCCGAAAAAAGAGGGAAAACACGGGAACGGGCGGACACCCATCGCCTCAGGCCGCCATACAGGGCCAGATTACCCGCCACTCCCGCCATGGCCAGAATCAGAATGTGGGTCACCAGGATACTGTTATGCGCGTATCGCAACGCATCATGTGTTCCCGTTCGGGAGACACCGGACAGGACGAAGAAAAGCGTCACGGGAATCAGACTGAGCAGAATCCAGCCCGCCAGGGTCATGGACGCAATCACCAATAGAAGCGTTTTCCGGTAACTCAATCCCGAGCCCAGTACCGTTGCCAGCATCCAGTTGAAAACCGACACAATGCCCGTTGTAATCAGGAATACGGCCGGCAATTTTATCGCGACATAGAAGGACAGTTCCCAGGAACGCCACCCCGCCAGAACCATGCCATATAGACCACATGAAACGATGATGAAGAGCACAAGAAGGGATACATCTCGCCACTGCAACGTCTCATGACCCGCCTCATCCCAGAAGCGGTTCCGATCCAGCAACAATGTCATGGGAGATAAATACATGGGTCAATGTCGCAGTAACGGGCGGTTCATAGACTCATCGTCTCCAGATACTCAATCCAGGCATCCATGCCCTGGCCGGTTTTGGCGCTGAGTTCGAAAACAAAGACGCCGGGACGGATCTGGCGGAGGTATTCGCGGCATTTTGCGAGACTCCAGTCCAGATGCGGCGCGAGATCCATCTTGGTCAGCACCACCACCGGGGCCAGACTGAACAGGGTGGGATACTTCACCGGTTTGTCTTCACCCTCCGTGGTGGAGAGCAACGCCACCTTGAAATTTTCGCCCAAGTCAAATGCCGCCGGACACACCAGATTCCCGATATTCTCAATAAACAGCAATTTGACGCCTTTACCAGCCACCTCCGGCAGCAAGGCCCCCACCCGCGCGGCATCGAGATGGCAGGAGTTGATCGTCTCAATTTGTCTGACCTCGGCCCCCTTCCCCATCAGCCGCCTGGCATCGTTGTCCGTACACTGGTCGCCCGTGATCACGGCACACCACACCCGCCCGCGCAACCGCTCCAACGTCCTCTCCAGTAGTAATGTTTTTCCACTGCCGGGCGACGAGATCAGATTGATCGCCGTAACGCCATGCGCCGCGAGCCATGTCCGGTTCACATCGGCCTGGGCATCGTTCTCTGCCAGAACCTTCCGCTCCAACGACAGGGTTCTCCGTTCCACATGGGGATGCACATGGTCATGACCGTGGTCATGGCCATGAGGATGCGCGTGATCATGGGGATGACCGTGCACGTGGTCCAACGCCGTGCCGCAGCCGCATTCTTTACACATTCATCTACCCTCCTCCACTCTTCACCCTTCACCCTTCACTCTTCACTCTTCAACATCCACATCCATCGCCTTGATATACAGTTGGCGCCCATCCACCATCTCGACGGTCAGCGTGGCGCCCGCCGCCAGGGATTCCTCGGCCGCCAGTTCAAAAACGGCCTTCAGCGCGTCGGGGTCTGTTCCGGACAACCGGCCAACCACAACCGTGATTCCGGCGATGGCGCGGGCTTTCTGCTCGACCGCCACCTTTTCCGCCTGTTCGATCAACGCCATCGCAATGGCCATCTCATGCATCAGCAGATCCTCGGCAATAATTCCCCGCGCGGCACATCCACAAGACGATGGCCACCGGTGAGAGTCTCAAGAATAACACGCCCCTTCTTGTCAGTCACCACTCCCATCCTGGCCGCGTCGCGCCCCTCCGGCAAACGCCGCCAGGCACTCAGCGCCGCCTCTGATGCCGACGCCGCGACAATCATGATCATCCGGCCTTCCGAGGCCACCTGCAACAAATCCACCCCCAGCATCTCCGCCACCCCTTTTGCGCCGGCGGAAAAAGGAATCGCGGCCTCGTTCAGCATAATCCCGACGGCCTGATCCTCGACCACTTCATTCAGAACCGACGCCAGCCCCCCTCGTGTCGGGTCGCGCATAAATTTTACATCCCGCGCAAACG
>JBAWZH010000170.1:0-5395 GCA_037143135.1 bacterium | reverse complement strand
TCCGGTGACAACCCCAAAACGGCCACCGACGAAGGCTGGAACCCCTTATGGGCACGATGCCCCCAAAGCAGTGAATTGTTTGTTTTTGCCTATGATGCGGAGCAGTCCGCCTTTCGTTGGTCCAACCTGATCAACCCGAACCTGTCCCTCAGCATCTGCCCCACAAAACGGGCGAAGACGACCGCGACTATCCATTATCTCGCGGCGTTTGAGGCGGACGGGAATGGCGGAGGAAAGGAACGGGGCTGGCTCGGACAATTGAAGCAGGAATTCACCCTGGCGGAAAATGCACTCAGGCCGAAAGACAAACTGACCACCTATTTCCTCCTGGAGTGTTTGGATCCCGGAAATTATTACAAGCGGCAGGACACAGGCGTCTTCGCACGCTGGGAACTTCTCTACACATTCTGATCATGCGAGTTCGCGACACCTTTGATGCACTGACGAGCGGACTGGCCGTGGTGGCCGATGCTATTGCCATTTCAGGTGGTTTTTTTGCCGCCATCTGGTTGCGCTTTAATAGCGGATTGTTTGTCGTCGATAGTTGGCCCCCCAACCTGTACTTCCTCTACGGGTGGGGCGCCACCGTCGCCACCATCATTTTCCTGTTTATCTTCAGGGCACTCCAACTCTATATCCGCCCCCAGTTGGGACGTTATTCCGGCAAGATACCCCGCCTGATCCGCGCCATCGGGATCGGATTACTCCTGACGACAGCCCTGGCATTTGCATTTCGAACGGAGCCCCCCATCTCCCGCCTCACGCTCATGATTGCTTTCGGAACGATTCTTCTTTTCGTCCTTGTGGAACGTTATCTTCTCTTTCGATTTGAAATCAATCTCGCACGGGGACGGAACTTCTCCAAACGCGTTCTCATCGTAGGCACCGACTCAGTGGCCGCGCACTTGAAACGAGGGCTGGAATCTGACCCCAGATTACGATCCAAGGTGGTGGGATTCATCCGGACCGGCGCGGGCCAGGCCGATGCCTCCCTGCCTGGGTATCTCATCCGCGGCAGCCTTGACGATCTTGACAGCATCCTCGATACCCATCCTGCAGACCAGATTATCCTAAGCGACAGCAACATCGGTCATCAGCGCGTGCTGGAAATCATCCTCGCCTGTGATCGCAACATGATCACCTTCAACATGGTTCCGGACATGTTCCGGATCATGACCGGCAGCATGGACATGCAAACCATTGACGATATCCCTCTTCTCGGCGTAAGCCGATGGCCCCTTGACTACCTCTGGAACCGTCTTCTAAAAAGAATTGAAGACATCATTGGCGCCCTGCTTGGACTGCTCTTCATGGCGCCCCTTCTTGCCGTCATTGCCGTGCTGGTCAAACGATCTTCGCCAGGCCCTGTCTTCTTCAAACAAAAGCGATGTGGCGAAAACGGACGGGAATTTTCAATTTATAAACTCAGAACCATGCACACCAACGCCGAGCAGGAAACAGGCCCCGTGTGGGCGGTTGAAAATGACCCGCGGCGAACCAAACTGGGGGTCTTTCTGCGTACCACCAACATTGACGAACTCCCCCAACTCTGGAATGTGCTCAGGGGCGACATGAGTCTTGTAGGTCCCCGCCCGGAACGTCCGCACTTCGTGGAGAAATTCAAGGAGGACATTGACCGTTACATGCGGCGGCACGTTTCAAGACCCGGCATGACCGGATGGGCACAGGTTAACGGCCTGCGCGGCAATACCAGCATTGAGGAGCGGATCAAATACGATCTCTATTATCTCGAACACTGGTCCATCTCGTTTGACTTCAAGATCCTCGTCAGGACTTTTTCGGCCAACAAGAACGCTTACTGACGGCGTTTTGGATTGACCATACAGAATGAAAGGGCGATTATACCGGGCCTATGCATCTAGCCGTTGGAGAGTTTTTCAAATCGCCCGCTTTCTGGTCTGCCTTCGGCGCCTACGTCGTCGCGTCTTTCCTGAAAATGCTGGGCAATCTCCAGAAGACAGGAAAAGTGGATTTCCAATATCTCACGACATTAGGCGGGATGCCTAGCGCCCATTCCGCCATGGTCAGTGGATTGGCCACCTCGGTCGGTCTGATTGAGGGTTTTGGCAGCACGCTTTTTGCGGTGACCTTCGCCTTTGCCGTGGTGGTCATGTTCGATGCCTCAACTGTCCGGCGCGCCACCGGACTTCAAGCCAGGCTCCTGAACCAGATCGTGGACGAAGTCTTCAAAAACCATCGTCTATCCGCCCAGAAATTGATCGAGATTCTGGGCCATACCCGTCTGGAGGTGTTTGCGGGACTGTCGGTGGGCGTCGTCATTGGCGCCCTGGTCACACGGTTCCTGGTATAATCCGTCGCGATACCCGTCTTCGGATCACACATTGAACAGGAACTCGATGACGTCCCCGTCCTGTACCTCGTACTCCTTGCCCTCGACGCGCAACAGGCCCTTGGCCCTACAGGCGGCTTCGCCGCCGTGGAGAATGTAGTCATTATAGGCAATGACCTGGGCCCGGATAAATCCACGCTCGAAATCCGTATGGATCACGCCCGCCGCCTGGGGCGCCTTCCACCCGCGCCGGATCGTCCAAGCCCGTACTTCCTTCGGGCCGGCCGTCAGGAAACTGATCAGGCCAAGCACGTGGTAGCCGGTATGCACGATCTGATCGAGTCCGCTTTCCACCACCTTGTATTCCTTGAGGAACTCCAGACGCTCGGGTTCTGACATCCCGTTGAGATCTTCTTCCATCTTGGCGCAGATCTTGACCGCATCGCACCCGCGTTTCGAGGCATGCTCCCGAACCCGTTTCACAAAGTCGTTATCATCCTGAAGCCCGGCTTCGTCCACATTACAGCAGTAAATCATCTTCTTGTCCGTCAAGAGCGGGCATTCCCTGAACATCAATACGGCGGCGTCAGACCGGTGGTCTTCAAATTCAACGGCCATTCCTCCCTTGCCAAGATGATCCAGCAACGCCTGGCTTAAGTCGAGGGCGACTTGAACGCTTTTGTCTCCGCGCACCTGTTTGGCAAGTCTGGCCACCCGTGTTTCCACAGCCTGATAATCCGCGAGAATGAGTTCAGTCTCGATGACCTCGACATCCCGAACCGGATTCACGGCCCCGTCAACGTGAACAATATTTTCATCGTTAAAACAACGCACCACATGCAGGAGGGCATCGGTTTCACGGATATTCGTCAGGAACTTGTTACCCAACCCCTCTCCCTTGCTGGCGCCCTTGACCAGTCCGGCAATATCAACAAAGTCCACCGTAGCGTGGATTATTTTTTGAGGCTTGGCCATCTCCGCCAGTTTGCCCAACCGCGCATCCGGAACCGGAACAACAGCCTTGTTCGGTTCAATGGTACAAAAGGGGTAATTGGCGCTTTCCGCGTTCTGGGCGCGTGTCAGCGCGTTAAAAATCGTCGACTTACCAACATTGGGAAGTCCCACAATACCAATGCTAAGACCCATGATGATTCTCCCGAAAACCGGACACCTTAACAGGTTTTGTTTTTTTTCCTATCCGAAACCTCTTGACCAATGCTTTCCCCGGAACTATAGTCAGCTCCCTTGTAGAAATGGGCTGTTTTCTGAAGAGTGGGCTTGTCCCACTCTTTTATGTATAGGAGCGGCCCTGAAAGACCGGATCGAGGTAACTTATGAACGGCGAACTGGCAGCAGTATTGAGTTTTCTTGAAAAAGAGCGTGGCATTGACCGCGAAACCCTGTTTCTCACAGTCGAGGCAGCCCTCTTATCGGCGTCCCGGAAGAGTGTTGGGCCTGCCAAAAGTGTGCGCATTCACATGGATCGTAAAACCTGTGATATCAAGGCGTTCGCCACGGTTACAGTTGTTGAAAAGGTGCAGAATCCTCACGACGAAATCAGCATTCCGGATGCCCGCCGGGTAAAACCGGACGTGATGCTGAATGACTCGATCGAGATCGAGGTTACCCCCCAGAATTTCGGGCGTATCGCCGCTCAGACCGCCAAACAGGCAATCCTTCAGAAAATCCGGCAGGCCGAGCGCAACATTGTCTATGAGGAATATCGGGATCGCGTGAATGATATCGTCAGCGGCACGATCCGACGCTTTGAGCGCAGCGATATCGTCGTGGACTTGGGTCGGGCGGAAGCCATTCTCGGAGCCAAGGAACGAATCTCCACCGAAATTTACCAGATTGGGGATCAGATCCGCGCCCTGGTCATCTCGGTTCAGGATAATGCATCCGGCCCCAGTATTCTGTTGTCCCGCAGCCACCCGGATTTCGTGCGCAGGCTTTTTGAACTCGAAGTGGCTGAAATCGGTGATAAGACGGTGGAGATCAAGGGGATCGCGCGGGAGGCGGGGTTCCGTTCCAAAATCGCCGTTGTCTCCAAGGATTCCAAGGTGGATCCTGTGGGAGCGTGTGTCGGCATGAGAGGCGTTCGGGTGAAAAACATCGTGAGGGAACTCTCCGGAGAGAAAATTGACATCGTGCGATGGAGTGATGACATTAAAACCTATGTTTCCAACGCCCTCTCGCCCGCCAAGTTATCGAAAATCGAATTGGATGCGACCAAGGCCCATGTGGTGCATGTCACCACGGAAGCCGATCAACTGTCACTGGCGATCGGAAAACGCGGGCAGAATGTCCGCCTGAGTTCAAAACTGGTCGGCTGGAAAATTGACGTCCAGAAGGATGAAGGCGACGTCACATTCGAGGAGAAAGTTGCAAAAGCCGTCGGTGTTCTGGCGGTCATCCCGGGAATCGGCCGCGAGTTCGCGGAGAAACTGGTGCAGGCTGGCTTCCTTAATGTTGAAGGAATTCTGGCGGCGGAAGTCTCCGACCTCGAGGCCACCGGGCAGTTCGACAGCGCCACGTCCAAGGCGATCTATGAAGCCGCAGCGGCGGCACAACCTTACGTACAGGAAAGTACCGAAACGATCCCATGAGAGTGCACGAACTGGCAAAAGAGTTGGGGCTGCACAGCAGTAAAGACCTGTTGGATCAGTTGATCGCAATGGGCATTCCGGCCAAGAACCATATGACGGCACTGGAACCCGATGTCATCGCGAAACTGCGCGCTTCTGTTCAAAAAAACGCAGTGGCGGCGACCGTTCCCGTAGCGCCTCCGACGACGAGCCCTGCTCCCCTCGCCAGTCCGGAAGCCAAACCCGCGCCCGTCGGAAGTCCAACGCCGGATGAACATAGCAAGGTAATCACCTTGAAGGGCCCCATCGGCGTGCGGGACCTGGCCATCAATCTCAACATCCGCCCCAATCAACTTATCGCCGAACTGATGCGGCTCAATGTTCTTGTTTCCATCAACGAAGTGGTTGAGATCAAGGATGCCGCGCGAATCGCCGAACGACATGGGTTTACGATCGAGCGGGAAAAACCAAAACCCACCCCCCTCCCCCCTTACCC
>JBAWZH010000169.1:0-5435 GCA_037143135.1 bacterium | reverse complement strand
AAGCGTCGCGAAAAGGTTCAGCGTCTTCGATTGGTCAAACTCGGAGTTTCCGAGGACAAGGTCAAGAAAATGAACCCGCTTGAAGTTCGTCTGATGTTGAAGAGGCCGGCCAAGATTAAGAAGTAGCCGGATTTTCAAGGACTTATTACGCCAGTAGGGCCCGGAGCCTTACTGGCGTTTTTTTATTCATTTATTTAACCGGTATGGCAATATTGGGCACGGAAGACTCGAAAAGAGGCGGTCGAGGATGGTGGCGGCTACAGGTTTATTGGATGTGCCATGAAAGTATTATGTGTACTCAATCCCGGTGCGGCAGGGGGGCAGGCGGCCAAGCTGTGGCCCGAGGTCGCTGATCTTCTTCATCGGCAGGGCGCTGATTTCGACTTGCTGTCGTGGAAAGACGGGCATTCTCTCAAGCATCAGGTTCAGGTCTGTCTTGAGGCCGCCGGGGGCGGTGCCTATGAAGTGGTGGCGGGAATCGGCGGAGACGGAACTCATGCCGGCGTGATCAACGGGCTCATGGCATACCGCGCCAAGGATCCTTCAGTCCCCCTGCCTCGATACGCCTTCATCCCGATGGGCACGGGGAATGACATAGCCAAATCGTTGGGAATCCGGATTCAGGATGACTACTGTTCCCGTGATCTCAGGCGTGCGGTATCCACCATCATGCACGGCGCCGATTACTGCCTGGATCTGGGGGTCATTAATGGCACCTATTTTGCCGATGCCCTGACCGTCGGGCTTGATTCCAGAATCCTGATCGAGCGCAACACCCAGAAGAGGGCGCTGGAGAGAATTCCGTTTTTGAAGACGCTGGCGAGGGGTCGTTTTCTCTATACGCTCTCCTGGGGCTCGCGCTTTTTTCAACATGCCCCGGTGGAGGGCGAGATCATTGTCGATGGAGTCTCATGGTACAAGGGGCGCCTCATCAATATTGTCCTGAATAACACCCGTATCTATGCCGGTGACTTTGATTTCAGCATGAATGCCTATCCGGACGACGGGTTATTGGATTTGGTTCTCTTCAACGCCCATGTCGATTATCTGACCCGTTATCTTCTGGCAATCCGCCACAACCCGGACAAAGTCAGGGATCTTTCAGCCGACTTGCACCGCCGATCCATGCAAATCCAGGGACGTGAGTTCAAAATCATGATGGATCATCCCGAGCCCGCCCAGGTCGACGGCGAAGTGTTGCCGGCCGATTCGGTTTTCAACATCAGTGTGGCGCGCCGGGCGCTGCCCATCAAAACACCCGCAGAACCCCTGTAAAAAGCATTCGACACCCCCTGTTCATCCCCTTACTATCAGATCTCTATGGTTGGATTCATCAAAGACATCATGGTGCGGCGGGACTTATTGTCCATGCTGGTGGTTCGGAATATCAAGATTCGTTACAAGGAATCGGTCTTGGGTTTCCTTTGGACGCTTCTCGGACCGGTATTCCTGATTGCCATCTATGCCCTGTTCATGAAGATCATCATGAAGTTCCCGATGCCCATGACGGTTCTGGTCTCCGGGATCTTTGTCTGGCAGTACCTGGCCATGTGCCTTGGAGATTCATCGTTTGCCATTATCGGTAATGCCAATCTGGTGAAGAAAGCCTGTTTTCCCCGTGCGTTGCTTCCCTTTTCCATTGTGCTGGCCAATTTCGTCAACTTCCTGCTCTCTCTGTTGGTCATGGTTGTCTATCTTCTGGTTGACGGCCCGCATTTTTGGGGTATCGCGTGGCTTCCCCTGGCTTTGTTGTCCCATTTGGCGCTCTGTACGGGGGTGAGTCTGGCGCTGTGCGCCTTGAATGTGTTTTTCAGGGATGTCCAGCATCTGACCGGCATTTTCACCATGGCTTGGTTCTTTCTGACGCCGGTGGTGTACGATATCTCGATGATTTCATCGATAACCGATCATCATCCGCTTCTCGGAACCCTGTATTTCCTGAATCCAATGGCCGGAATTCTTGCGCTTTACCGGGCCGCCCTGCTGGGAAGCCCTTTGCCGTCCCTGTCCTTGGTCGCGCTTTCCGTTGCAGTGGCCGCCGTGGTGTGCGTGGCGGGGATTGCCATTTTTGAAAAACTCCAGTCCCGGTTTGCGGATGAACTGTGATCATCAAGGTCATTCATGAGTAACATAGCCATACGGGTTGACGGTGTAGGGAAGCGATTCCGCTTGAGAAACGCAGGCGGGCGAACCCTGAAATCCATGGTTATGGATACGATCCGCAAGTCAGGCGGTGATCGTGATCTGTGGGCGCTCAAGGATGTGAGCTTTTCGGTTGAACAAGGCACGACGATCGGCCTGATTGGCGCCAATGGAGCCGGGAAAAGCACCCTGTTGTCCCTGCTGGCCGGCACCATGGTTCCCACCGAAGGGAGCATCAAGACCTCGGGCGTCATTTCGTCTCTGCTTGAACTCGGCGCCGGTTTCCATCCCGATTTGACCGGGCGTGAGAATGTTTTCCTGGCGGGCGCCATCATGGGGTTGACCCGCGAGCAGATGAACCGTCGGTTCGATGCCATTCTCGAATTTGCGGACATCGGACGGTTTATTGACCAGCCTGTGAAGCACTATTCCTCGGGCATGTATGTTCGGCTCGGTTTTGCTGTGGCCGTGGAGGTGGATCCGGAAATATTGCTTGTGGACGAAGTTCTGGCGGTGGGCGACGCCTCGTTCCAGCGGAAGTGCCTGCGACGGATGAGTGAGTTTCGGGAACAAAAAAAGACGATGTTGATCATTTCCCACGACTTAAACACGATCCAATCGGTCAGTGATCAGATTCTGTTCCTCGATCATGGCCGGGTGCTGGGGCATGGCGATCCCGGGAAGGTCATCGGGCAGTATGAGTCGTTCTGGAGGAATCAGGCCAGTGCTGAACGCCGCCGCGAGTGGGGCACCCGCGAGGTAGTGCTGACCGGGGTCGAATTTTTCAATGACCGCGGCGTAGCAACCACCCGGTTTGACTGGGGCGGTCCGCTCACTGTGAGACTTGGTTATGAGGTCAAGACCCCGGTTGGTGCCTCGATTTTCGGGTTCGGGATCAGTGACGATGGCGGACGGCTCGTTCATGGCAGCAATACGGAAATCGAAAAAGTCGGGATTCCCGCCTTGTCGGGATCGGGCTCCGTCGTTCTCCGGATTCCCCATTTGAACCTGGCCCGAGGAACCTACTTTTTCTCGTTCTCGGTCCATTCCGCCGATCACCGGGTGAACTATCACCGGTTGGACAATGCCTTCGCCATCGGAGTGGAGTCGACGAAGAATTTTGAAGGCATCTGTCATATGCCGATTGAATGGATTGTGACGTGAGGACACGGGTCGCATGACGAAAATCTCCGACAATTCGGTTGTGAAAGATCTGATCTGCAGGGCCCTGCGGGAGGATGTGGGAAGTGGCGATGTGACGTCGTTGGCCGTCGTGCCAGAAACCGTGCGGGGCCGGGCGGTGATCCTGTCACGGGGGCATTACAGTGTCTCAGGACTCGATGTCGCCGCTACTGTTTTTGCTTCCGTGGATCCCTCGATCAACTGTCAGGGGCATGTTGTCGAAGGCGCCACCGTAAACCCCGATGAGGTGATTATGACCATCGAGGGATCCCTTCGGGGCATCCTCACCGGCGAGCGGACGGCTCTGAACTTTTTGCAGCGCATGACCGGTATCGCCTCCCGCACCCGTGAATTTGTGGATAAGGTGAAACGGTATGGAACCCTCATTCTGGACACACGCAAGACCACCCCGACCTTGCGTATTCTGGAAAAATACGCCGTCACCTGCGGCGGGGGAACGAACCACCGGATGGGACTGTATGATATGGTTTTGATCAAGGACAACCATCGCCGGCTCTGGCAGGCGGCCGGACTCAGCAATCTTCAGGGGGCGGTTGTTGCGGCCCGAGCACAATTTCCGGGCGTGCCCGTGGAGGTTGAGGTCGAGTCCGAAGATGACTTGCGGGATGCCTTGCGTGCGAGCCCCGAGTGGATCATGCTCGACAATATGGAGCCGGCCAGAATGAGGGCGTGCGTCGAAATTTGCGCCCGGCGTTGCAAGTTGGAGGCGTCCGGCGGCGTGACGCTGGAGAAGGTCGAGGCGATTGCCGCGACGGGCGTGGATGCCATTTCTGTTGGCGGGCTTACCCATTCGGCGCCGGCGGCGGATTTATCATTGGAACTCGAGTAAATTCATATGGACTTCTTTTTTGTCATTGATATCGGCAACACCAGTACCCATGCAGGGTTGGCCTGTGGACGGAGAATTGTCAGGCAGGCGCGGATGACGACCCGTGAGGGACGCGAGGAGCGCAACATCAGGGCGCTCCTGCGCAAACTCGCGAACGGCCGCGCCGTGAAGGATGCGGTGCTGTGTTCCGTCGTGCCGGGCCTGAATCCCCTGTGGATCCAGGTGTTGCATAAAAGTTGCGGACGCGATCCCTTGGTGGTGGGACATCGCATTCGATTGAACTTCAAGATTGATTATCCCCAGCCGGAAACGATCGGCGCCGACCGGTTGGCCGATGCGGCGGCGGCCTGGGCACGGTATAAAGGGGCCGCTATTGTGGCCGACTTCGGAACCGCGTTGACATTTGATGTGATTACGGGTGATGGCCGTTATGTCGGGGGTGTGATCGCGCCAGGCCTGCCGTTGATGACCGATTATCTGTCCGAGCGTACGGCGCTCCTGCCGCAGATTGCAATTGGGGGTCGTTTTGGAAGCATCGGGCGCAGCACATGCGAGGCCATGCAAATTGGCGCCATGGTCGGATATCGAGGGATGGTTCGGGAGATTCTCATGCACATCAAGGCGGGGATGGATGAACGGCGAATCCGGTTTTGCGCCACCGGAGGATATGCTGGACTGGCTCTGAAAGGGCTGGATACGGCCGTCGAGATCCTGCCTGAATTGACTCTTGATGGACTCGTTCTGCTCAAGGACTACAACCGGTAATGTTGAAATCTCACATCTGAAATGATCACCATGGGCCGTATTCTGGGCATCGATTATGGAACGAGGAGGGTGGGGGTTGCCATCAGCGACCCCACCGCCATGTTGTCCACTCCGCTTTCTGTCGAAGCCGTGCGGTCCATGGAGGAGGCCGTGGCGGTGGTGACCCGGATTGCCCGCGACCGGGAGGTCGTCAAGATTGTTGTCGGAATGCCGATCAACATGGACGGAACCATGGGGGCGATGGCTCTGGAGTCCGGAAAATTTGTTGAATTGTTGAAGGCGGCGAGCGGGCTTCCGGTGGATATCACAGACGAACGGCTGAGCACCAGTCTGGTGGAGCGGATGCTGGTAAGCGCCGATGTGTCCCGGAGCCGCCGCAAGGAAGTTCGCGACAAACTGGCCGCCCAGGTGATCTTGCAGGGCTATCTGGACGCCCGCGATGGCGGGTATCCGGACTTGGATCAGCCTACTTGACTTTAGTTTTCCACTTATCGAC
>JBAWZH010000168.1:0-5495 GCA_037143135.1 bacterium | reverse complement strand
CGGTGATCGTGCCATCCTTGCCGACCTTGTCCATGGCATCCGCAATGATCTCGCCAATTGCCGTTTCGCCGTTGGCGGAAATCGTCGCCACCTGGGCGATTTCGACGTGCTCCTTGACGCGCTTGGACTGCTTGGCAATCGCATCGACGACCATGATCACAGCCTTGTCGATACCACGCTTGAGGCTCATCGGGTTGGCGCCGGCCGTGACATTCTTCAGGCCTTCGCGGTAGATGTTCTCGGCGAGAAGCGTCGCCGTCGTTGTCCCGTCGCCTGCGGTGTCGCTGGTCTTGCTGGCGACTTCGCGAACCATCTGGGCGCCCATGTTTTCAAAGGGGTCGGGAAGCTCGATTTCCTTGGCCACCGTGACACCGTCCTTGGTGATGGTGGGGGATCCGAACTTCTTGTCGAGGATCACGTTGCGACCGCACGGGCCAAGGGTAACCTTGACGGCGCGGCTCAGTTTTTCGACACCGCGGAGCATCGCCTGGCGCGCTTCGCTGTCATACTTGAGTTGTTTGCCTTTATCAGCCATTGTAGTTTCTCCTGTTTGTTAACGAACGAACCTTATTCCACGATCCCGAGGATATCTTCCTCACGCATGATCTGGTATTCCTTGTCATCAATCTTGATCTCGGTGCCACCATACTTGGGCATCAGAACCTTGTCTCCGACCTTGACGACGAAGGGAATCAGTTTGCCCTCGTCATCACGCTTGCCAGTGCCCACGGCGATCACAACACCTTCGGTTGGTTTTTCCTTGGCGCTGTCAGGGATGATAATCCCTCCTTTTTTGGTTTCCAGTTCCTTCTTGGGTTCAACCAGAACCCGGTCTGCCAACGGTTTTACTTTCATTTCTACGCGTCTCCTTTTTGGGTTACACACATCTCGCCGGGGCGACCGCCGCCCCCGCGTCACATCCTTATTTCTTCTTGTCGTCGACCATTTCAAAGTCGGCGTCAATCACATCGTCCTTGCCGCCCTTACCCTTCTCCTCGGCCTTGGCGCCCGGCTCGGAACCCGCCTCATGCGCGGCTCCACCCGGGGCCTGCGCCTTGGCTTGGGAGTATAACTCGGACGAAAATGCCTGCATCACGGTGTTCAGTCCATCAACGGCGGCCTTGATGGCCTCGGCATCATCGCCCTTGAGCGCCGTCTTCACCTTCTCGATGGCCTCCTGAACGGGACGCTTCTTGTCATCCGCCATCTTGGCGCCCTGATCCTTCAGAAGCTTTTCAGTCTGATAGACAAGGTTATCAGCCATATTCCGGGTTTCCGCCGTCTCGCGGTTCTTCTTGTCATCCTCGGCATGCTCCTCGGCATCCTTGACCATTTCCTTGATCTCGGAATCCGAGAGTCCACTCGAGGCCGTGATCGTAATCTTCTGCTCACGACCGGTTCCCAGATCCTTCGCGGACACATGGAGGATGCCGTTGGCATCGACATCGAATGTCACCTCGATCTGAGGGACTCCGCGCGCCGCCGGCGGAATACCATCCAGATGGAAACGCCCGATCGTCTTGTTCTGGTCAGCCATCTTCCGCTCACCCTGCAGGACGTGAATTTCCACGGAGGGCTGGTTGTCAGAAGCCGTACTGAAGATTTCCGTCTTTTTGGTGGGAACCGTCGTGTTACGCTCGATCAGGGCCGTGAACACCCGGCCCAGGGTCTCGATTCCGAGCGACAACGGAGTCACATCCAACAGCAAGACGTCCTTGACTTCACCCTTGAGGATGCCGCCCTGAATGGAGGCGCCAACGGCCACAACTTCGTCCGGATTGACACCCTTGTGCGGTTCCTTGTTGTAGAGTTTCTTGGCCATTTCCTGGACTTTCGGCATACGGGTCATGCCGCCCACCAACACGACTTCGTCGACGGTGCTCAGGCCGGAATCCTTCATACAACTCCGAACCGGTTGCATCGTTCGCTCAATCAGGGAGTCCACCAGTTGTTCGAGCTTGGCGCGCGACAAGGTCACATTCATGTGCTTGGGCCCCGAGGAATCGGCGCTGATGAAGGGCAGGTTGATTTCAGTGCTCAGGGCGCTGGACAATTCGCACTTGGCCTTCTCCGCCGCTTCTTTGAGGCGCTGCATGGCCATCGGATCCTTGGTCAGGTCGATCCCCTGCTCTTTCTTGAACTCATCCGCCAGCCACAACATGATGGTATGATCAAAATCATCACCCCCCAGATGCGTGTCGCCATTCGTGGCCTTCACTTCAAACACACCCTCGCCGATGTCCAAAACGGAGATGTCGAACGTTCCACCGCCTAAATCATAGACGGCAATCTTCTCGTCCTTCTTCTTGTCCAAGCCGTAGGCCAGGGAGGCGGCTGTGGGCTCATTGATGATGCGAAGCACATCAAGACCAGCGATACGTCCGGCGTCCTTGGTCGCTTGACGTTGGCTGTCATTGAAATACGCCGGAACCGTGATGACCGCCTGGGCGATCTTCTCCCCCAGGTAAGCCTCGGCATCCGCCTTCATCTTCTGGAGAATCATCGAGGAAATTTCGGGCGGGGAATACACGTTGTCGCCCACCTGAACATGTGCATCCCCGTTCTTGGCCTTGATAACCTTATACGGGACGAGCGAAATTTCATGGGCCACTTCATCATACTTGCGCCCCATAAAACGCTTGATGGAATAGACCGTGCTGTGGGAATTGGTAATGGCCTGTCGCTTTGCCGCCTGCCCAACCAAACGCTCACCTGACTTGGTGAACGCCACAATCGACGGAGTCGTCCGCATCCCCTCGGCATTGGGAATCACGACCGGCTCACCACCCTCCATTACCGCCATACACGAATTGGTCGTGCCTAAATCAATTCCAAGTACTTTTGACATGATAAAATCTCCCTATAGTGCCACGCCATATCGCGGGACATCATAACTCCATTTTCAGTACAGCCTGCTAATATAGCAATGCCCGTGCCAACACGATCTCAAATTACTCACACAGAGAGTCGTAACTTGTTTGTTTGCATTATATTGCGATAATTGCAACAAATACTTCGGATCGTAATAAAAACTTATTTTAGCGACAATATGTCACACTTGTGGTGTTTCTTTGTTATTAATAGTGGCGAAATGTCGCAGTCGAAATTCAAGGTATTACAACAATCGCCCCTGGCCTTCGCTGGGTTTGATCCCGAAGCGCCGGTAGCAGAGATCCGTGGCTACTCGTCCTTGGGGGGTGCGCTTGATATACCCCTCCTGAATCAGGAACGGCTCGTAAACTTCCTCTATAGTGTCCGACTCTTCCCCTACCGAAACAGACAGTGAACTGAGTCCGACGGGTCCGCCGGAGAACCGGTGCATGATGGTTTCCAAAATGCGCTTGTCCATTTCATCCAGTCCGTCCTCATCAATATCCAGCATGGTCAGCGCGGCGGCGGCGATCTCCCTGGTAACCTTTCCATCGGCTTTCACCTGGGCGAAATCACGAACACGCCTCAGCAGATTATTACAGATACGGGGTGTTCCCCGGGAGCGGCGCGCGATTTCATGGGCGCCCCCGTCATCCACATCGACATCCAGGATTCGCGCCGAGCGTTTCACGATGTGTTCCAAATCCTTCGCCTCGTAGTAATCCAAACGAATCGGCAACCCGAACCGGGCGCGGAACGGCGAGGTCAGCAACCCGCTCCGCGTGGTCGCGCCAATCAGGGTAAACTGCTGGAGATTCAGGCGGACAGACCGGGCATTGGCGCCTTGGTCGATCATGATGTCGATGACAAAATCCTCCATCGCCGAATAGAGATACTCCTCCACGGAACGCTGCATGCGATGGATTTCATCGATGAACAGGATGTCGCCCCGCTCCAGCCCGGTGAGTAGACCCGCCAGATCTCCCGGCTTGTCAATCACCGGACCCGAGGTCGATTTGATATTCACGCCCATCTCGGCTGCCAGGATATAGGCCAGGGTGGTCTTCCCGAGCCCAGGGGGGCCCGATAGAAGCACATGCTCCATGACATCGCCACGTTTTTTAGCGGCCTGCGTGAACAACTCCAACCGCTCACTGGCCTTTTTCTGTCCCACAAAATCACGAAACCGGGTTGGACGCAAACGGACATCAAGATCCTTGTCAGGCTTGTTCAGTCCATCAGATATGAGGCGTTCTGTCATAAATTATCCGAGTATTAGACTCGCAACACGGGTGATAATAGGCAATTCACTTCCCATTGCAAGTCGTTTGCCCCTGTCTGGCTTGGTTTTTCTTTGCATGCTGAACGTTCTCTCGCGAAGGGAGTTGCAAGATTCCGCTGAATTCTTGCACCTGCCCGTTAAAGTGATTAATGTGCCGGGTGTAGATGAATTCAAATACTTTGACACTTCAATCCTTGATCAAGTCCGGCGTCGGCCAGATCCACATGGTCGGCATCTGCGGCGTCGGCATGGCAGGACTGGCTGTGCTTCTCAAGGCGCGCGGCTTCAGGGTGACCGGCTGCGACACGATGGTCAATAAACTCGCCGGCTGGCTCCGGGAACGCGGCATTGAGGTTCACGACCAACACTCACAGGAGCATATCACTGACGCCGTCGCCTGGGTGGTGCGCAGCGCCGCCGTGCCGGAATCATCCGATGAGATCAAGACCGCCCTGTCACGCGGTATTCCCATCTTCAAGCGCGGAGAAGTGCTCCCCGCCCTGTTGGCCGATTCCCCCTCGGTCGCCGTCGCCGGCACTCACGGAAAGACCACCACCGCCACCTTTATCGCCCAGGTTTTCTCCTTGGCCGGGCTCGCGCCGTCGTTCTGCATTGGCGGCGAGGTCGCCCCCCTCGGCGGCGTGGCTGGCATTGGCTCCGGCGGCATGACCGTGGTGGAAGCCGACGAAAGCGACGGCACGCTTGCCCTGTATGCCCCGGAGATTGCCGTCGTTACCAATGTCGAGTTCGATCATATGGAACATTTTGCCGGCATCGAGGCCTTTGAGGACTGCTTCCGCACCTTCGTCCGCCAAACTCGTCGCCTCGTAATCTATTGCGCCGACGATCCCCGTGCCCTGCGGATCTGCAGCGCACAACCCCATTCCCTCTCCTACGGTTTTTCGGAGTCGGCCACTTTACGCGCAATCATCACGAACGAATCAGCCACTGCCAGCCAGTTCGAAGTTGCCTTCAGGGAGAAACCGCTGGGACGCTTCACCGTGTCGGCACCGGGCCGTCACAATATCCTTAATGCCCTGGCGTGCCTGGGTGTCGGCCTCGAGTACGGCCTTTCCACCGAAATCCTGCGCAACGGTCTCGAAAAGGCGGTCTTGCCCCGCCGCCGTTTCGAGCGGATTATTGACCGCGATGACCTCGCCGTCATTTCAGACTATGCCCATCACCCGTCTGAAATTGCCGCACTCGTGAGCGCCGCCAGACATTTGGGGCGTGGCCGGATACTGGCCGTTTTCCAACCCCACCGTTATACCCGCACCCTCGCCCTGGGTTCCGATTACCCCGCCGCCTTCGAGGGCCTGGATGAAATCGTGCTTTGTCCGGT
>JBAWZH010000167.1:0-5499 GCA_037143135.1 bacterium | reverse complement strand
ATGGTGCAGGGCGTCTCCATGCTTTCCAGATCCTCGGCCTCATGGGAGAGACCGGCGAGGTTGGCGTCGGTGGAGTAGCGCTTCTTGCCGCCCACGGTTGCCTGGATGCCGAATTTGGCCAGATAGTCGGCCATCTGCGTACGGCCGGGGAACTCCTTGAGCAGGGCGGGGTCGCGCCAGGGGGCATACACGTTCATGTCCGGGGCCAGTACGTTGGTGTACCGCTCAAAACGCATCTGATCATTGCCGCGCCCCGTGGCCCCGTGGGTCAACACGGTACACCCGTGCCTCTTCATTTGGGGAATCAGGCCGCGCACCGTGACCGCCCGGGCAATGCCGGTGGAGTTCCAGTAGCCGCCGTCATACATGGCCTGCGCCTTGACAACCTCAAAGCAGGCTTCCGCCATTTCCTTCTTCAGGTTGACGATGAAGGTTTTGGCGCCGCAGGGATCCATCTTCCTGCGGATATCATTGATATCCACTTCATCCGGTTGTCCCAAGTCGGCCGTGAAACAGGTGACATTCACCCCCATCTCAACCATCTTCTTCGTGATGGTGCGGCTGTCCAGCCCGCCGGAAACGCACACGCCGACCTTTTTACCCTTCAGTTCCGTGATGAGCATGATGATAACTCCATCTGAAATTTCTGATTTCAGATCTCAAATATTATTCCTCGTCGGCCGCGCGCTCCACCCCGTGCATATCGGCCAGGGCATCGTCAATGATATCCAGGGCTTCGTTGATGTCGCTATCCTTGATGTTCAGCGGGGGGAGGAATCGGACCACATTTTCGGCGGTCGGGATGGCCAGCAGGCCCATCTCGGTCAGGGTCTGGCAGAAGGCCTTCGCCGGCTGATCCAGCACCATGCCAATCATCAGGCCTTGGGCGCGGACTTCCTTGACATGTTCGTAGGCCTCGACATATTCCTGGAGTCCCTCAACAAACGCGGCGCCAGCCTCCGTGGCGCGGGCAACCAGTTTCTCGTCCTCGATCACGCCGATGGTGGCGAGGGCGGCGGCGCAAGCAAGCGGGGTCGCGCCGAACGTGCTGGCATGTTTGCCGGGCTGGAAGACATCCGCCAACTTGGCGTTGGTGACGATGGCGCCGATGGGGTAGCCGCTACCCAGCGATTTTGCCAGGGAAAAGGCGTCCGGGTTAACGCCGGTACCCTGGAATCCGAACCAGTGGCCGGTTCGGCCCATGCCGCACTGGACTTCGTCGCAATACAGCAGGACATTCTTTTCGTCGCAGAGGGCGCGCAGACCGGTCATGAATTCCGGGGTGGCTTTAATGATGCCGCCCTCGCCCTGCACGGCCTCGACGAGAATCGCCGCCGTCCGGCCGCTGAGAACCTTCTTCACGGAGGCGAGATCGTTGAGTTCGGCATAGAGGAATCCATCCGGGATGGGCTCGAACCCATCCTGATACTTCGTCTGGCCGGTGGCGGCAAGTGCGGCCAGGGTGCGGCCATGAAAGGAGTTCT
Organism: bacterium; assembly: GCA_037143135.1. Taxonomy (GTDB): domain Bacteria; phylum Verrucomicrobiota; class Kiritimatiellia; order CAIKKV01; family CAITUY01; genus JAABPW01. The sequence goes on along the minus strand of JBAWZH010000167.1, from coordinate 4,015 downwards.
TCATCGAGATGATCTCGTATTTGCCTTCATCGCTGCCCCAGAGGCGGGCGAGTTTGATAAGGGCCTCATTGGCTTCGGCGCCGGAGTTGCAGAAGAAACATTTCCCACCCAACCCCGACAGGGAGACGAGTTTCTCGGCCAGGACGCCGTGGTGCTCATTCATGTAGAGGTTGGAGACATGAACCAGTTTGGCGGCCTGATGCTGGATGGCCTCGGTCACCTTCGGATGGCAGTGGCCCACATTCTGGCAGGCGATCCCGCCGACGAAATCCATATAGACTTTTCCGTCATTGTCCCATACGCGGGTTCCCTTGCCCTTGACGAGCACGAGGGAGGGGGTTGCATAGGTGGGAATTACGTAACTCTGGTATTGGGTTTTGATGTCTGCGCTTGTTTTCATTCTATGATCTCCGTTCCTACTCCTTGTTCCGTGAATATCTCCAGCAGCAGCGAGTGCGGCAGCCGGCCGTCAATGATATGGATTTTTCTAACCCCTGCCTCAAGGGCCTCAACGCAACTCCGGATCTTCGGCAGCATGCCGCCGTCGATCACTTTGTTGTTGATCAGATCCTCGACTTCCTTGATGTGCAGAGTGGAGAGGAGGCTTGAGTCGTCGTTCCGGTTCTTCAGAAGTCCCGGCACATCGGACAGGAAAGCCAGTTTCCGGGCCCGCAACTCGCGGGCCACGGCGGCGGCGGCATCGTCGGCATTCAGGTTGTAAAGTTTGCCGTCCGGCCCATGTCCGAGCGGGGTAATGACGGGAATCGTTTCGTTGCGCAGGCAATCCAGGATCGGCGCGGCATGGACATGCTTGATTTCCCCCACGTAACCCCAATCCAGGAGTTCGCCGGTGACGGGATCCCGGGAGACGCGTTTCTCGACCTCGAAAACCGTGTTGCCGTCAATCCGTTTTGTTTTGGCGCCCTTGGAGGCCAGGATTTCCAGCAGGGCCGCGTTAACGGTGTTCTTGAGGGTGGATTCCACCACCTTGATGGTTGCCTCATCGGTGACCCGCAGGCCCTTTATGAATTGTGGCTGGAGACCGGCCTCGGTCATGGCCCGCGAGATGGCTTTGCCGCCCCCGTGAACCAGAACCGGCCGCATTCCCACGCATTCCATGAAGGCGACATCGGTGAGGATCGTCTCCACATTCCGGCGCTCTTCCATCGCGCTACCGCCGAATTTGACGACAATAATGGCATCGCGAAAATCCTGGATGTAGGGCAGGGCCTCGATCAGAACATCGGCCTTTGCGATCGCCTTATGCATCACGTCATGTACTCCGCGTTGATGGCGACGTACTCTTTGCTTAAGTCACAGGTATAGACCGTATGTTCCGCCTTGCCGCAATTGAGTTGGACGTAGATGGTGAATTCCTTTTGGGCATAGACCGCCTCGAGATCCCTGAGAGAGGAGTCTTCGGCCGCCTTGCCATCCTTGACGGCGACCACGTTATCAAAGGTGACGTCGATCCGATTTTCCTCGACCCGTGCGCCGGAATACCCGATGGCGGCTAGAATGCGGCCCCAGTTGGGGTCGCCGCCATTCCAAGCGGTTTTCACGAGCGGGGATTTGGCGATCGCCCGCGCCGCGATGCGGGCATCATTCCGGGTGGCCGCGCCGGTGACGGTGATGGTCACGAACTTGGTCGCGCCTTCGCCATCCTTGACGATTCGATAGGCCAGTTCGCGGGTCAGAGTCAGAACGGCATGGCTGAACTTTTTCCAGTCATGATGTTTCTTCTGGAGCAACTCGGTTCCGGCGGCGCCGTTGGCCAGCATGAGTACCGTGTCGTTGGTGCTCTCGTCGCCATCCACGATAATCCTGTTGAAACTGTGGTCGACGGCGTGCCGGAGCAAGTCCTGCATGGAACGTTGATCCACGGTGGCATCGGTGGTGATGAAGGCCAGCATGGTCGCCATATTGGGCGCAATCATTCCCGATCCCTTGGCAATGCCGGCGAGGGTGACCTTTTGGCCGTCAATGGTCAGGGTCAAGGCGACTTCTTTTCTTACCAGGTCGGTGGTTAGAATGGCTTCTGCGGCGTCGGCGCCCCCCGCGACTGAAGCCGATTTCGCCAATGCCGGCAGGGCGTCTTCGATCTTGTTCATGGGCAAAGGGATACCAATGGTTCCGGTGGAGCACACGAAGACCAGATTCTTTCCGATACCCAGCGTTTGGGCGGTCAATTCGGCCATTTTATCGGCATCGGTGATACCCTGATCGCCGGTGCAGGCGTTGGCGCAGCCGGCGTTGATGATCACGGCCTGGGCCTGTCCCCAGATCAGATGGCGTTCGCAGAGTTTGACCGGCGCCGCCTTGACGCGGTTACTGGTAAAGGTTCCGGCCACCGTGGCGGGGACATCGGACACGAGCAGGGTCAAATCATTCCGTTTCCGGCTCTCCTTGATGCCGACGCGAACAGATGCCGCCTTGAACCCAAGGGGGGACGTGATTCCGCCATCTATATATTTCTGATCAGTTTTCATGGCATTTCTCCATTCAAAAGGCCGGACACTATCCGAAATCCCAATTGAAAAGTCGAATAGAAAAACCTTACTCCTGACTCAACCGCTTTGCGGGCGCCTCGTAGAGGGAAGCATGGGCGGCGGACAACAGGGCGGGGATGTCTTTGGCAAAGGGGCTTGCCTTGAGGGCGTTGGAGAAGTCCAGCTCTCCGGCCTGGGCGGCATTGTGGCCGGGGAACCAGTGGTCGGCCTGGCCCAGCAGGTTGTACCGCATCTTGGCGAAGGCCACCATGTCGAGGCCTCGCGCGAGATTCCACAGGCGCAGGATCTCGTGCAGGTTGATCTGACCGGGGGTGTGTTCCCAGACGGGCAATCCCTCATGCCAGCGGGTCATCCAGTCAGTCCCGCAGACACGCGCCAGTTCGGCGTCAAGTTTTGCGGCAATGGCGGCGGGAATGGCAGGATCATCCAGTCTGGAAAGGGCGCGGATATGCTCGTCATAATCTGTCGGTCGAGCGGCTCCGATGCTCAGGGTGTGGACTTCGGGACGGGCCAGGCAATACAGGTCATTGAAGGCCATCGGGGTGAGGGGGCGGCAAAGTTCAACGAGTTTGGGTGTCGGGGTATAGAGTTTGCCGCCCTTGTCGTTTGGACTGATGATCAGCACCCCCATGTCCTGGGCGGCGGCGGCCTGCACGGCCGGCCAGGTGTAGGGGTTGACATAATACCAGTGGAGGTTGACGTAGTCGAATTCGCCGGTCTGGATGGCGCGCAGGGTTGACGAGACCGGGCCATGTGTGGCGAACCCGATAAAGCCGCACCGACCCTCGCGTTGGAACCGGCGTGCGACATCCAGGCAACCGCCCCGGCGGAGGACTCCGTCCAGAATTTCCAGGTTATTAATGCCGTGGATGGCCAGAAGATCGATGCGTTCCTGTCCCAGTCGCTTCAGGGACAGTTCGATCCGGTCGGCGAAAACGGCAGGGTCGGGATCCGGATTGACCTTGGTCTGGAGGATGATCCGGTCGCGGGGCAGGGTCTTGAGGGCGCGCCCGAGTTGAACTTCGGAGGAGCCGTACCCTCGGGCTGTCTCGATGTGGCGGAGGCCGAGTTCAAAGGCCCGTTGGACGGTGGCCTCCAGATTCTGCTGACTTTCAGGGGTGATGTCGTCGGTGTCTTGAAAGGACTGCTGGAAGCGCATGCCGCCGCACGTCAGGACGGGCATGGCAAGACCGGTTCGTCCGAAGCGCCGTGTTGGAATCAGGGTTGAAGTTGTCATGCGGGGAAGGATAGAGAAGCGAATCCATGAAGGCAAGAGAATGAAGGCGCCCGGAGGGCAGGGCCTGATGATCATGTAGGATCAAATGCTACGTCGGTAAGTAGAAATGATACACTTCTTGTCTCATGTCTCAGAAACGCAATTTGGCACAGTTCCAAAACCGTCATGGATTTCCGATCTTGATAATTCCGTGACAACTCGCCTGAACATTGTCAGGCAACGCCATTCTGCCTGCAAAAAGATTGTCAAACACGAGGAATACCGTCCT
>JBAWZH010000166.1:0-5527 GCA_037143135.1 bacterium | reverse complement strand
AGGCGGATCGAATGGCATCCTCCATGCGCGTAACTTCGGCGTCCGACAGGAACTCGAAATGACTGGCGCGTTTTCGCGCAGAGAGCCGACTGTTGTTCTGCAAACACGCCTGGATGAAGAGGTCGATCTTGCGATCCGGCATATCGACGACCTCCTGGATGGCCTTCTTGGTCTGGTCATAGTTGGCGAGAAAGGTCAACTCCTCCACGAGTTCGATGTCGATGGTTTGCTCGACAAACCGGAACAGGGCCTCCGCCTGGGGTGTCATGTCGATGAATCTGTACCAGTTGGCCGTGTCGTTCTGCACGGTCATCCGGCCTTGCCCATCCAGCGAGTACTCCACAAGCCCCATCAGCGGACGGGAAAACGATTCCAGCGATCCATCGTAGCCGGCCAGGTTCTTCAGCATGGATGCGGACACGGGGAAGATGATGCCTGCGGGAGTGAATTTGCGCCGGGCAAGGATGTTGTGGATCAAGAACCGGTGAATGCGGCCATTCCCATCCTCGAACGGGTGCAGAAAGACAAACCCATACGCCACGGCGGCGGCATGAACCACGGCAGGGACGTTCCCCGTGTCCATCCGTCTGTGGGCAGTCACCAACCCCTCCATTAACCCGACAAGATCCCCGGATTTTGGGCAGACGAAATGAACCTTCTCCTTCTGGGGTCCAACAGTCTCCCCGACGTAGTTCTGGCCTGTCCGGTAGTCGGTGTCCCGGAATCGTGGATCGACGATGCGGTTCTGCAAATCCAGCAACCGGCCCTTCTCGCAGAAGTCCTCGATCTCCGCCAGTTGAAGGAGTGCAATGAACCGCTCTGTCCGTGTAGAGTTGGGTTTGATATGCTCGATCTCGAAGGAGGACTTCGTTTCCTTGGTGTAGAGGTAACTCATGGCCCGTTTCAGTAAATGGGGCGGGTAACTCGCCACGATCTTCTGGCATCGCTCTGTCAGATTGGCCTTCTCGAACCCGCGTAACACATCGGTTCGGCGTATCGTCGGACAATAGTGGGCATCACCCAACAGGTTGTCGTTGATCCGCTGACGGCGGATCGGACGGGCCACCCCCGTCGTGTAGTATTCATCTGGCTCAAGGAGATCAACGTAGTTCCCCTTCGTCAAGTCGTCCACGGGAAGTCGCTTTCCCGTCAACAACTCGTAAAGAAACCACAACCGGCGGGCGTACTTTCCAATCGGTCTCGATTTGACGTAGTCCAAGACATCCTCCATGGCGATGGCCCGGAACAGACTGGTAAGGATGGCGAGATTCGTGCCGTCGTACTTGAGGGCGAACTCAAGGTGATCTCCCACCTTGTCGCCAGGCCAGTACTTCGCTGGATAGACCTCAATAACAAGTCCTGCGGTCGAATTCACTCTGTGGATGCTGCCTGTTGCGATCATGGACCGATGCCAGTTCGGGATCACATCCAGTCCGAGTTGCTCTACCAGAGCGGCATACCCGGCTGGCCTCTCCCGCAGTAGTTTCGTTTTGCTTTCGTTCATACCGTTTCTCGGAAAAATAGTTGCAATCAAATTAATACACTTACCAAAACGCATTTGTAAAGAAAAACACTTACAACGAGGTAATAGGGAGGCGCGTCTCACTGAACTGGCGGGTCTTCTGGCGTCATCCGAGTCTTCGACTGCTCTTCAAAGGAGGAGAAAGATGGGGACAGACAATCTGAACCCCAATCTTCTGTAGTAACCGCCGTGTCGGCGGTACAAGGCACAGATTGTCTGTCCCCATCTTTCTAAAAAAAATTTTTATTGGTCTTCAAGGGGCATCGGTGGTAGCATGTCTACGTTGTAGGGGATTGTGTCGATTAGCGGAGAGGTCTTCCGAAGTGAAAGGTCAACAGTTAATAGTGGGGTATCGAACTCCTTTTTGTCACCCCTCACCACTCACCCCTCACCACTCACCACTCACCCCTCACCACTCACCACTCACCCCTCACCACTCACTCTACACCCCTCACTAACTTGAAAAGGAGACTCCCATGAATCAGAATAAACGAATCGGACGCTGGTGGATCAAGGTCACGTCAATCGTGACCATCATCGAAATGCTCTTCATGCCCCTGGGTAGTGCGGCGACGCAGTACTGGGACACAGCAGTCACTGGCGGGCATCAGGGCGGCAATGGCACTTGGGACACGACTGGTGCCCCCTTCTGGGGCGATCTGGCGGGTACTGGTGCCCTTGCAAACTGGACGGCCAGTAACGGTGCCGTGTTGGACGCGGATTCGGCAACCATTGTCACTCTCGGCGGGAACAACATCACGGCCGGTGTGATTCAGATCGGAAACTCTAATTTCACACTTGCGCAGAATGCATCCGCCGACCGGACTCTGACGTACACCCGAATCGAGTCCAGCGGCGTCAGTGGCACGCAGACACTCACACTGGACGCCGCATCGTCGCGGACCCTCACATTGGGGACCCTGATCCAGAACGGGAGTTCGGGCGGAACCGTCGCCCTGTCCAAGACCAATGCCGGTAAACTGACCCTCTCCAGCGCCAACACCTACTCCGGCGGCACGACCTTGACCGCCGGTGCGTTGAATATCAGCACTGTCAACAGTGTCCCCACCATCGGTCCACTCTACACCGGTGGCACCGGACCACTCGGCACCGGCACGTTCACCATCAACGGCGCCAGTACAATCAATACTGATGCGGCCCGCACCATCGCCAACGACCTGGCGATCACCACCAGTGACACCGTGAACTTCTCGCCGACCACCAGCCTGACCATCAACGGCCAGAACCAGTCCATCGCCGGCGGGCCGACACTGAACGTCACCGTCGCCACGACCTTCGGCGCATATCCAATGAACCTCAACAGTAGCGCGACCATCAGCGGCGCGGGCGCGGTCAGTTTCAACGGCGGTCTGACCGTCGGCGGCAGTGGGGCGGAAGTTCTTACCGACAGTAGCAGCACCACACTGACTATCGCCGGTCCATTGACCCTGAATAAGAGTCTGACCATCAACGGCACACACGGTGCCATCACCATAGCCACCATCTCGGAAACCATCGTTGGCTCGAGCGGCGCCACACTCACCTTCAGTGACGGCGCGGCCGGCAATGGCGCCACCACCTACACCACTGGGCCACTCCTCCTCGGCGGCGACTTCGCTCTCTATGGCAACTCTACTGTCACCACAAAACCAGCGGTCACCATCAACGGCATTCGCGTGGCCAACGGCGTCACCTCCAACTTCACCTTGGACAACGCCAACACAACGTACAGTTTCGGACTGACCGGTACGACGCCATGGATCGTTGGCGGAAATCTTACTTTGACATACGGCACACCGGGTACCACCGTGGCGATTAGCGGCGCTAGTTTCCTCGTGGGCGGCGGGAACTTGACCTTTGCCAATGGTACGACCACATTGACAATCGTCGATAACTCTTATCTCGATTTGTGCAAACTGTTCACCGGCACGATCACCGTCGGCAGTGCCGCCACCGTGACTCTGTCCGGTGGCGACATCTATCGCGGAGTTTGGCCGATCAACGGCGCTTTGGCCCTGGCGACCAGCGGCACGCCGGTACTGGATATCAATGCCGGCAAACCTGCCTGGGTTGGTTCGTTGTCCGGCGGAAATGCGTCCGGTGGCATTGGCGAAATCAAGAACACAGGCGCTTCGGTGACCCTCGTCATCGGTCATGATAATCGAGATGCCACGTATTCCGGCAAGATCACCGCGACGACTCCCGGCAACCTGGCGTTGATGAAAGTCGGCACCGGCACGCAGACGTTCGACGGATCGGTCGTCAACACCTTCACCGGCGGTCTGAATGTCAGCGGCGGCACGCTGAAACTCGACTTCGCCAATCTCGGCACGCCCACCGACCTGATCAACAGTGGCAACGGACTGATTCTTGGAGGCGGCACATTGTTCATCAAAGGCAAGAACAGTGGCACTACCAGTCAGACACTTGGCGCTCTGTCGTTTTCATCGGGTGGCAGTGCCATTCTCATAGACCCGTTTGGCGGTACCTCCACGACATTGACTCTTGGTACACTTTCAGTAGCTGCTCTAACCGGCACTTCGGCACTCTTTGGCAAACCGGCGGGCGCTGGTTCGGGCACCACCACTATCACCACGACCACTGCCCCGAACGGTACCACTGGCATTTATATTGGCCGATTTGTCTATTCGTCCGACGGTGGCACGACTGTGGATTGGCTCACGACTGCTTCGGGCAGTTCTCCATATACATTGTCGGCATATAGTAGTTATTCTGCGTTGAACACTGCCACCGGTTCCGATACGGCCAACTCCCGCATTACGGCGAATACGACACTCGGCGGCAGTCGAACAACCTGTACTTTGAAGATCGAGAATCCTGGTGCAGGTCAGTCATTAGATCTCGGCAGTTACACACTCACACTTGATGGCGGTGGTGGTGCTCAATATGGTGGTGGATTGCTCGTTACCGGCACGAATCCGTTCACTATTTCTGGCACGCAAGGGGGTACAAGACTTAGCGGCGGGAGTACGGGTTCTTCTTATGATCTGGTCATCCAACAATACAACACTGGCGGACTGACCATCTCGGCAGTGATTGGCAACTTCGGCGCAAACGTCACCCCTCTAACCAAAGTTGGTCCAGGCACACTGACCCTTTCCGGCGTCAACACCTACACCGGCGCCACTTACCTCAATGGCGGCATTCTCAGCGTGAGCGCCGACAACAACCTTGGTTCCTCCGGCATCTTGTACCTCAATGGCGGGACACTGAAGGTGACGAGTAGTTTCGCCGCTACCCGCGCGGTCAGTCTCCTCGGTAACGGCGGAACCGTAAATGTTGACGCAGGTGTGGACTTGACCCTCAACGGCGGAGTGTCGGGCGGCAGTTACCAAATGAGATGGTTGACCAAGAAGGGCGCCGGTTCCTTGACTCTGGGTACAACAAAAAGTGCGATGTTTTTGTCGTTGTCTGAAGGGCAGTTGAACCTCAACGTCGATGATGCATTAAGTACACCAGACGCAGCCTCCCGTTCAGTCTTGACCATTGCCGGCGACGGCACAGTCAAACTGGACAACACCTCTACCGCCGCCAAAACAATGGGTAACAACAACTATAACTTCAACGCCAACTTCACCATGGTTGGCGCGGCCTCCGGCATCACACATGACCTCAACCTCGGTACTGGTGCTGTAATGCTCGGCGGCACCGGCAGCAACCGCACGATCACAGTGGGCGATGGCAGTAACATCGGCATCCTCACCGTCGGCGGCGCGATCTTCGACGGCGGCAAGAACATCGCGTTGACCAAGGCCGGCGCAGGCACATTGGTACTCTCCTCCACCGCCAGCACCTATTCCGGCGGCACGACCCTCTCGACCGGCACACTGGCCCTCGGCGCCGACAGCGCCAGTACAATCGGTCTTGCGACCGGCGCCGACCCTGCCCCCGGCGTCGTCTACGGCCCCGTCGGCATCGGCACGTTGACCCTCAACGCGAACACAACGTTGCGTTCTTCCGACACCGGCGCCAGATATATTCACA
>JBAWZH010000165.1:0-5551 GCA_037143135.1 bacterium | reverse complement strand
ATCAGCAAATACAGGGTATTGTGCTCGTGAAACGTTGCCTATGGGATGACAGTGATTAAGATTAAGAGTATGAAGTGTTTTTGTCCCCTACGGTGATCATATGCGCCCTGTGGGATGTGGGAAGTAGGAAGTGTGTTGACTCCAGGGTAAACAGTAGTTAGTATAAAACAGTTGCTAACTTAATGACAATTAATTACCCGGACACTTTGTAATCCAAAGGCGTGAAATGAGTCAAACCTTGAAATTTGAAAACTTACAAGATCAGATTATTGAACTGAGGGGCCAAATGGTCTTGCTCGACGCCGATGTTGCCGAACTCTACGGGGTTGTAACCAGAGATATCAACAAGGCAGTTGTTAATAATCCGGAAAAGTTCCCGGAGGGGTTTGTTGTTGAGGTGACGCGGCATGAGAAGAATGAACTGGTGGAAAATTTCCACCGGTTCAGGCGGCTCAAGCATTCGACGGTCAATCCCAAGGCGTTTCCGGAAAAGGGCCTCTATATGCTGGCCACCATACTCAAGAGTCCGGAAGCGGTCCGTGCGACACTGGCCATTATTGAGACTTTTTCGAAAATCAGGGAATTGTCCAGAACCGTTCGGGATCTTCCGGCAGTTCGCGACAAAACAACCCAGAAAGCGCTCATGCAGAAAAGCGGAGAATTGATTGCCGGAATATTTGATGACGACTTGCAGACAAGCGACACAGAGACATCCATTGAGTTGAACTTTGCAGTTCTGAAGTTCAAGCATACGATCAAGAAGAAGAAATAGGTTGGAGGTGGGATGTGGAACGTGGAGTGTGGGAAGGAGAAGGTAGGATGTAGGAGGTGGGATGTAGAAAGTGACAAGTCAGTCAGTTTGCCTCTTTACGTTCAACCTCCCACAATCTTTTCCCCACATTCCGCTTTAAACCTCCCATCTCCCGCAATCTTCACCCCACCTCCCACAATCTCCTTCCCCCATGACCTTCCCTCTCACCCTCTTCTTCATGTGGCTTGTATTCTGGCGGCCACAGGAATGGTTGTTCCCCTGGATGTACGGCTGGCCATTTCTAGACGTGGTCACCTATGGCGCGATGATAGGACTCATTGCAGAGGTGAGCCAGAGAACCATAAAGTTACCCAAAACGCCGGCCCTCATGCTGGCGGCGGGATTGTGGGTTGGATCAGTCATGTCCCATGTGGCCCATGGCTATTTTAAGGGGATGATGGATACGATTCCTGAAACCTTCAAACTGTGTTTATTCGTAATGCTCCTGGTGGTTGTCATTAACAGTATTGCGCGTGTACGGTGGGTGATTATTATCCTGCTGATAGGCGCCGTTTTGATGGCGATACATTCTGTTTTGCAGGTGTACACAGGGGCTGGTTTTGGTGGACAAACACCCATAATATATTATTATTCTTACAAGGAAAAATGGATTCAGCAAAGTCAGTTTTATGGAATATTTTCCGATCCAAATGACTTGGGTCAGTTTTTGGCAACATGTGTCCCTCTTGTTTTTGCCGTACCCAAGCGCCTGGGATTCATGACGGTAATAATCGCCTTGGCACTCGTTTACCTGCTCGGGGAAGGGTTGTTGGGGACGGAGTCCCGGGGTACCCTGATCGGGGTTGTCGCAGCGGTTGCCTGCACCTTGTTTTTGTGGTTGCCGCCCAAATGGATGCCCTATTTTGGGGTGTTAATTCTGATTGGAGGTTTAGTTGCGTGTGCGTTTGGAGGTGCGGGAATGTTGGATCAGTCTGCCCGGGATCGATTGGAGTTTTGGGGGAATGCAAACCGGTACTTCAAAAGTCACCTCCTTTTTGGTGGCGGTTACGGCATGTTCAGCGAGGTGTCAGGCACAAACCGACCGGCTCACAATGCCTTTGTGTGTTGCTACACGGAACTGGGACTGTTTGGTTACTGGTTTTGGTTTAACATGATGACACTTGGTATCATTGGTTGTTGGCGCACCCGGGTCGCCTTTGAAAGACCTCGGAATTACCAGCAAAAATACTTGAAACGTGTGGCGGGCCTTTGCATTGCTTCCATCGTGGGATTTGCGGCCTCTTCATTTTTTCTCACCCGTGCTTATGTGTTTCCTCTGTTCTTCCTATTTGGATTGCTTGCTGCCGTCCCCATGGTGGCAGAACGCTATCTGCCGGAGAACCATCCTCCGCTTGTGAATTTCAGAAAAGATGTCCTGTTCACAGGAACCCTGACTGCTTTATTCAGCGTTGCGTATACTTACTCTGTCATCGTCCTTTTGAATCGCGGAAATGGGGGATAGGGCGGCCTCGAGTGATGAGGGGTAAAATGAATACGATTATTGGCAATGGGCGGGTATTTCTGGGCGTCATGGTGTTGACACTGATTGTGCGGGTCGCGGCCATCCCTGTCGTTCATTATGAGACACGCGCGGACAGTGACGCGGCATTACTGGTTGGGTTGGCGCGCAGTCTCGCCGATGGGAAGGGGTTTCAACTCGATCAGGGAATCTATTGGACCGGTGTGCCGACCTTGTGTCGGAGCCCCGGTTGGCCACTGGTTGTTTCCGCTGTATTGAGAGGGGTCGCACCTGCCTGGGATGGACAGGTTGCTTTAACTGTCAATATTGGATTCGATGCGCTTAATGCGGCATTGATTGTCGCGCTCACATTGGCGCTTGGCGCCTCACGCCGCGTGGGCCTGATTGCAGGAGCGCTCTACGCATTGAATCCTGTTCTCGTAGGCGTGGCACTCGCTCTTTCGCGTGACTCGATGGCCTATAGTTTCCTGCTGTTGTTTCTTCTGTCGATGGTGCATTTGTGCCGAGGTCGACTGACTGTGACCGGTGTACTCATGGGTGGATTTCTGATCGGATATGCCTGTTTGATCCGTTCAGATTGGTTGATGCTTGTGGGATTTGCGGGCCTTGGATTCATCTGGGTCGGACGTCGCACACTGATGCGAACAGTAGTCTTGACGGTTCTATTCGGCATGACGGCAGGATTCGTACAACTGCCCTGGCTTGTCCGGAACTGGATTCATTACGACCGGTTCCCGATGTTCGGCGCAGGTGGGGGTGAGACACTGTGGGGGGGGAATAACGAGGTGTCTGCGGAAGTAGGGGCGCGGTACTGGGGCTATTTCGTATTTCCCGATCATATTCCCGGTGAAATACCAATGTCCGTACTGGCGCGAACCCATACGGAATCCGAGGTGGATGACTATTATCGAGAAAAGGCCATGCGCTGGATCCGGGCAAATCCCCGAAAAATGCCGGGGTTGGTGTGTGGAAAGATCATCCGTGCCTATGTCCCCATCCCCCGCACACACGGTCCGGCTGTGCTTGTGGGCAGTGCCTGGCGGTGGTTGGGGTATCTATTCGGTGGTGCAGGAATTGCGCTTCTGTGGCGTCGCAGGAGCGAACTGGATGGTCGAGTCTGGGTGGTTCTGATAGCCCTTGCCTTGGCACAAATGGGTACCATTGTTATTTTCTGCGGGTACTTCCGTTATGTGCTGGGTGCGGAACTGTTGCTCTGCATACCTGCGGCGTGGGTGGTGGAAGGGATTTTGCGTAAGCAAGTATTCTATAAAAGGGGAGGATCATGAAAGAAGTCATCATCTGTTTGCCGGCGTATAACGAGGCAGGCAACTTGCCGCCACTGTTCGAACGCTTTGAAAAGGTATTTGTCCAACTCGGGGTATCCCACCGATATGTTATCTGTAACGACGGCAGCCGGGATGGCACAGCGGAAGTGTTGAGTAACTGGCAGACGCGGGTGTCAATGGAAGTTCTTACGCACACTGTTAACCAAGGTCTGGGGCCGACTTTGCGGTATGCCTTGCGGCGGGGAACCGAAACGGCCTCGCTTGAATCCGTTATTCTGACCATGGATGCTGACAACACGCACCCACCCGAAATTCTGGGTGGGATGTTGGAGGGGATAAAAGCCGGACACAATCTTATGATTGCATCACGTTACCGCGTCGGAGCCAGTGTGGAGGGGTTGTCCTGGACGCGGGAGATGCTTAGTCTTGGTGCGCGTCTGCTGTTTCAATGCAGTTTCCCCATCCGTGGTGTCCGTGACTATACCTGTGGTTACCGGTTGTATACTTCCGACCTCCTCAAGCGGGCATGGGAGCGGTATGGCGACGCTCTGGTGAGCGAGAAAGGGTTTGCCTGCATGGCGGACTTGTTGCTCAAGATCAGTACCTTGGGTCTGAACTGCGGCGAGGTCCCGCTCTTGCTTCAATATGGGGCCAAGCAGGGGGCAAGTAAGATGCGCGTGGGTCGGACGATCATGACGACTTTAAAATTGATGCTACTGCGGAGGTTTGGGGTCGGAATGGTCAGGTAAGGTGTTCCAGGAAGGCCGGGTTGGCGACGTGGCGTTATCGGAGTGATATATGTCAGAAGCAAATTATAATGGTTTGAATGAAGTTGGGATCTCCTTTGTTGTCGTGAATTTCAACATGTCGGGATTAGTGTATCGTCTAGTCGAAAGAATTCAGCGTCATGTTGTGGGGCAGTTCCGATACGAAATAATTATGGGAGACAATTCAACGGATCAGGGGTTTAGACTTGATGATCGTTTTGATGATGAGGCCGACGCTGTTCTAGTTCGATTTCCGACAAACGAGGGATTCGTTAAGGCTGCGGCGGCACTATTGAGTCGCGCGAAATATAAGTATGTGGTCATGTTACATCCAGACGTGGATTTTAAGGAGAACTGCATTTCTCAATTGATCGGCTACATGGAAGAGCATCCCAAAGCAGGGATTGTAAGTCCTAACCTTCTCTATCCTGATGGGTCGCCATGCAGTATCAGGTTGAGTTTTGCCACTCCCACCACTGAATGCAAACGGGTGTTGAATCTTATGGCACGGGGACTCATCAAACGTAACGTTATGCGGGATGAGCACCTGTGGGATCGGCAATCTGACGTGGAAGTGGATATGGTGATGAGCGTGTGTATGGTGATCCGCAACGAAGTGCTCCTTCAGATAGGACCCATCAACAGTCGTCTCTGGACTTACTATTTTAACGATTGGTTGGGGTTAAAGATTCGCCAGGTTGGTTATACATGCCACTACTTGCGTGATGCTGTGGCGATCCATTATGAACGCTTTGCCGATCCCTCTTTGTATAGTCGGGAGGCGGATTCCGCCTACAAGATGACACCCATTCCAGTCGAGGGAGGGATGCAGAAGGATCGGTTCATATTTCTGAGAGATGCGCATTCAGGACTAATGGTATTTGTTTTTAAAATAATCACGAGCATTGAGTATTTCTATATGATCATATCGTGTTTGCCGCGTTATCGTAAACGTCGGCAGGATATCATTGCCTATCGCAAGGCGCTGAAAACAATATTCTGCGCTTGAAGGGTGGTTGGTGCCGAATCAATGACCTGTAGTGTCCACTCTTCACTCGTCACTCTATGATCTCCATCATCATCCCCGCCTATATCAGTGCCGCCACCATTGTGGAAGCGTTGGAGTCCGTGCTCGCCCAGAGTCTGTGGCGCGTGAAGCGTGAAGAGTTAAGGGTGAAGAGTGAAGGGTTAAGCGTGAAGCGTGAAG
>JBAWZH010000164.1:0-5558 GCA_037143135.1 bacterium | reverse complement strand
CAGCCGTATTATGGATGGCCATCTGCGTACTGGCATGGAGTTCCAGTCCCGGGAAATAGCGCCGCGCCAGCCTGGCAATACCGATATCCTGCACAATGACGGCGTCAACGCCCAACGCCGCAATCGTGGCAAGCGACTCGATGGCCTCGTCCAGTTCGTCATCCATCACCAACGTGTTCAACGCCACAAAAACAGAACGCCGCGGTGTGGCGGCATGGGCAAAGGCGGTAATCTCGCCGAGTTCATCCAGGGAGAAGTTGGCGGCCTCGGCGCGAGCAGAGAAACGCTTGAGTCCTAGGTAAACAGCATCCGCACCATAGTGGAAGGCCGCGTAGGCCGCATCCAGATCCCCGGCCGGCGCCAGGAGTTCCATCCTCATGGGAAGCGCCCTCCCCTCACCACCAGCCCCGGCGCTTCAGGAATATATACAGAACGACGGTCGATAGACCCGTGATGATCCAGACCCAGAGCCAGCCCAACGGGTCTTCCAAACTGGGCCAGTGATAGATATTCATCCCGTAATAACTGGTTACGACCAATGCCGGCATGCAAAGCGTGGCCATCACGGTCAGGACTTTGATGATATGGTTGACCTGCATCTGCTGGATATTGAGATGGATCTGGAGCACGTTGGTCAGGGAGTCCCGGGCATTCTCGGCCTGCGACGTGATTTTCACCAGTTGATCCAGCAAATCCCGGTAATAAGGAAGCATGTGCGCCCGGACAAGCTTGAACTCTCCGTGCGCCAGACGGGCGATGGTCTCCCGCTGCGGCCAGACGACCTGCCTCATGCGTTGTGCCTCGCCCTTCAATCTCATGACTTCCCCGAGAATATTGCCCGAAGGCGTGGAGAGCATCGACTTCTCGAGGTCCGAGATTTCGCCGGACAACTCCTCCAGCGCGGGGGCATAGCCCTCCAGAAGAAAATCAAGTAGCGTATAGGTCAGGCGATCCGGCGCACGCGCGACTGCGGGGGCATTCTTCTGAACCCGGTCAATGGTTGAACTGACGCACTTCAGGGGTTTGCGGTGATACGTGACAAGAAAATTCCGGCCAATGAAGAGATCCAGCTCCTCCATCTTCATCTCCCCGCCGAGATAGGTCACGGCATGAATGACCAGGAAGAGATAGCCGTCATATTCCTCGATCTTCGCACGATCACTGGGAGCCAGACAGTCTTCAACGGCCAGAGGGTGGAATTGGAACAACCCCTCCAGAACCGATTTCGCCTCCTCATCCGACCCATCGCTGACATCCACCCAGAACTGAACACCCTCATCCTGCAGAACGACCTTCAGAAGATCGAGGTTCATATCCTGACTGATCAGTTTTCCCTGCGTCTGGTTGAAGACGAACGACTTGATCATGACTATTCCTTCACCCTGGCCTTCCGGCTTCGCTTCTCAAATAACTCCAATTGCGGATCCTTGATGAGTCTGTAGGCCTTCATGATTCTCAAAATTTGAAGCAGATCCGACTTTTCATAATTACAATTCACACCGACAGAGGAGACCAGTTCCAGCAGCATGGTGCGGAACGTGATCACCCCGTCAACACCGTGTTCACGCAGTCCCGCCAGGGTCTTGTTGCGCAAGTCCTCCGAGGCCGGCAACTCCGGAATGCAGAGGATAACAGCCAGCGGTTCACCGCCCAACCGCGCGGCGGCCACCAGGCGGGCCGACCGTTCTGCATATCGAAGCAACTCGGGAGCCTGCTCGAAACTCGCCGCGTAAAAACGCTCCGTATGTCCGCCCCGCACCCCGACAACGGCACGCGCGACGGTCTCCAGATCGAGGCTGGTCCAGACCATCTGGGACGACAGCTTATGTTCAACCACCCGGGGATGGGTTACGAGCAGATCAAGATCTTCCTCAACACGCTTGTTACGCCCGGTTGGCAGATATTTACAGGGCTGGTTTACCAGGTAGCCCAGGTGCTCAAAATACTCGCGAGCAATCCATTCATTTACTGCAGACATGCCATGTCTCCGCTAATACGTCGTCGTCAACATCACACCCGAAAACAACCGAACCCAGTTTTTTCGCCAGCACAAAGCGCAGCCGTTTCTTCACTGTTTTTTTGTCCGACAGCATCGCCTTGCTGATGACGGACCACTCGGCGGAGTCGGCCGGATCGGGACGCAGAGGCAACCCCAGCGCGGCAAGCAACGCGACAACACGATCCGCCTCGCCAGGGGAGAATCCCTGCACTCGCGAGGAAAGCCGGGTGGCGAAATGCATGCCGATGGACACAGCCTCTCCATGCAACCAACGTCCGTATCCATCCACCTTCTCGACGGCATGTCCGAGGGTATGCCCGAAGTTGAGGATGGCGCGCGGACCCGTCTCGCGTTCATCCAGTGCCACCACCTCGGCCTTGATCTCACAGCAGCGCGCCACGACTTTCTCAAGAATCACCGGATCACGATCCAAAAGAGCGGGCACATGCTTCTCGAGAAGTGCGAAAAAGGGAGCATCCCAGATCACCCCGTACTTGACCACCTCGGCCAACCCGGAAATATATTCACGGCGGGGCAACGTCTTGAGAAAATCGAGATCCGCTTCAACGGCGACGGGTTGGTGGAAGGCGCCGACCAGGTTCTTGCCCTGTTCCAGGTTGATCCCCGTCTTTCCCCCCACCGAACTGTCCACCATCGCCAGCAAGGTCGTGGGAATCTGGACGAGGCGAACGCCCCTCAGGTACGTGGCCGCGACAAAGCCGGCCAAGTCGCCGGTCACTCCGCCACCCAACGCCACGACCACGCTGAACCGGTCAAGTCCGGAGGCCGCCGCCATCTCGTATAAATAACCGACCCACTGCAGCGACTTGGTTGTCTCGCCCGCAGGAATCACGGCCTTTACAACGTCCACCCCCCCGGCCGCCAGGCGCTTCTGGCAGGCCTCCCCATGCAAGGGATCAACGTTGGAGTCAACCACCAGAAGGACACGGGTTCCAGACGTGAACTCCGGCAGATCGGCCATACGTAAAGACTGCCCGATATGGATCGGATAGGATCGCTCACCCAACTTGACATCAATCGTCGTCGCCATCTCGTTCTCTCCCCACAACCCACATTTGATGATTTCACTCTAGCGTACAGCAGAGTCAGAGTCAACCTGCCCGAAAACAAAGGCATTCGTTCCTGCTGCGATACCGACTTCCGGGATCCTTCAGGGAATGCGTGATTAATTCGTGGCGTTTTTGTAGTGTTCCCACGGCATGAGACTATTTAATCATCTTAGAGAGCGGAGTCCTTTCAAACGGCCGGTTAACGGGGCTTTGAATGCCCTTCGCTTTCTGGGGCCGGGACTGCTGGTAACCGTCGGATTCATTGATCCGGGGAACTGGGCCTCAAACGTCGCCGCCGGTTCCGAATTCGGATACCAGTTACTGTGGGTGGTGACGCTGAGCACTCTCATGCTCATCGTATTGCAGCACAACGCCGCCCACCTCGGCATTGTGACAGGACGTTGCCTTGCCGAATCGGCAACGGAACACCTGTCACCCTGGATCTCAAGGCCAGCCCTGGCCTCCGCCGTTCTGGCCTCCGCAGCCACGGCATTTGCGGAAATATTAGGCGGTGGCATTGCGCTACAAATGTTATTTCACATCCCCTTGAAGTTTGGAGCGGCCCTGACTGCGGTGGTGGCCACGCTCCTGTTGCTCTGGAACTCCTACCGGCGGCTGGAGAAATTGATTGTTGGCTTTGTCTCCCTGATCGGACTGGCCTTCCTCTTTGAACTGTATCTGATTGACACACATTGGGTTGAGGCGGCTGCGGGATGGGTCACGCCCGGTCTTCCGCACGGGGCGATTCTCGTCGTCATGAGCGTGCTCGGAGCCGTCGTGATGCCGCATAACCTGTTCCTGCATTCCGAGGTCATTCAAAACCGGGAATGGCATACCCAGGGGGAAACGGCCATCCTCAGTCATTTGCGTTTTGAATGGCTCGACACCCTGTTTTCAATGATTGTGGGCTGGATGATCAACAGCGCCATGATCCTGCTGGCGGCGGCGACCTTCTTCCAGCAGAAGATCAAAGTCGATTCCCTGGAGCAGGCGGCGGACATGCTACGCCCCATCCTGGGACACAATGGCGCCGTCGCCGCCGCCGTGTTTGCCATGGCCCTGCTCTGCGCAGGATTGACCGCCAGTGTCACGGCTGGCATGGCTGGCGGCTCCATCTTTGCCGGATTATTCAACCACAATTACGACCTGAATAAAACGTCATCAAAGGTCGGTCTGGCGATCACCATGGGGTCGGCGTTGGTGGCGGTGATGTTTGTCACTAACAGTTATCGGGCCCTGATACTGTCGCAGGTCGTGCTCAGTATCCAGTTGCCGATCACCATCATTATCCAAATCTACCTGACATCCTCAAAGAAGGTCATGGGAATCCACGCTAACACACCCATGGGGAATGTGTGGCTCCGGTTGATTGCGGGCATTGTCATCGCCCTGAACATCATTCTGCTCTGGAACACGTTGATTTAACTTCCATGCAATTCCACCCATGTCACATTCAATGAACCATGCCCGAGATCCCGTTTCCGCCCTTGTCATGCTTTCCGGGGGACTCGATAGCATGCTGGCAGCCTGTGTCCTGAAAGAGCAGGGCATCCGCGTTACCGGAATCTGCTTCGAGAGCCCCTTCTTCACTGCTCACAAGGCGCGCGTCGCCGCGGAACAGGTGGGCGTCCCGTTGCTCGTCGAGAACTTCACCGAGGATCTCATCGCTATTGTGGAACATCCGAAGCACGGGTTTGGATCCTGTATCAATCCCTGCATTGACTGCCACGCCGCCATGATCCGGCGCGCCGGGATCATTCTGAAACGCGACGGGTTTCACTTCGTGGCCACCGGCGAGGTGCTCAACCAGCGGCCCATGTCCCAAATCCGGAGGAACCTGGATGTCGTGGCCGAGGACTCCGGCCTCAGGGATCGATTGGTGCGCCCCCTCTGCGCCAGGATGCTACCCGAGACCGAGCCCGAACGACGGGGCTGGGTTGACCGCAGCCGGTTACTGGCCCTGAATGGCCGGGGCCGAAAACCCCAGTACAAACTGGCGGAGCAGTATGGCATCACACAGTATCCACCCTCGGACAGCGGATGCAAGTTGACGGAACCCCACTATGCCGAACGGCTCTGGGATCTTCGTCGAAACCGGCAACTCCAGGATCTCCGCGCCATCACCCTGCTCCGATATGGCCGCCATTTTCGTCTTTCCCCGCGGGTCAAGGCCGTCATCGGGCGGAACGCCACCGAGAACGAGATGCTGGGAGTCTCCGCACAACCTGGCGACACACTGCTGAACATGGCACCGGCTATCCCGGGTCCGACCGGACTCATCACCGGTTCCGCCGGTGAATTGGAAATCCTGATGGCGGCCCGCCTGTGCGCCCGCTTCAGCGATGTGCGCACCGCGCCTACCGTCACCCTTCTCATCACCGGCCCATCGGGCCACCGCGAAGTGGATGTGGCGCCCGCCACGGATCTGGACCTGGAACGACTGAAAATCTAACGGGTTGCCGAAAGATACAACACGACAATCGTGGCAT
>JBAWZH010000163.1:0-5565 GCA_037143135.1 bacterium | reverse complement strand
CTTGAGGGCCACCTCGGCAATGTTCAGAGCCAGGTCTTTAAGGAGATTCTTGGAATAGTTCAGGCGTTGTTCCGTCAGATATTCGGAGAAGCACACTTTATGTTGCTTGTGAAACAGGTGTGAAAAATGGTTGGAAGTGATCTGTATGGCGGCTGACACCGTTCTGAGATTGAATGGCAGATAGGGTTTGCTCGCCACGAGTTCTGAAATGATGTCGATCGCTGAAGCCCCTCCTGAACCCTTTGATTTTATCCTCGCCGGCGTCAATTTTGACTCATGCAGGGTTGAGGCCGCATGCTGGAGGGCATTTTCGACGGCTGTGGCAACCATCTGTTCCGGAACATGGGCATGATGCGCTTTCTCCAAAGCCGCATCCGCCGCAATCCTGTCGATGATGAGTTTCAGTGCGTCGCCCGCAATATCCAGGATCAGGTGTGCAATCTTTGATTTTTCCGGATCAAGGGTAACCATCTGTTGATAGGCTTTTTTAAGGGTGGCCTCATCAATTCCGAGCGCTTTGCCCCGGCGGCGGGCCATGGACCATGATGTAACTGAATCCTGACCGATGAAACAACAGGAACTCAGCACAGCCAGGCTTGAATCCTGCTCGCCGGAAACTAACCTGACAAGGGCGGAGGCGCCCGTGTGGCAGCGCTGTTCCAGGGCGACGTTGTTTCGCGATGATTTCGTCATGACCAGGTGACACATCCTGCAGTGTTCGGCGCCGTTCTCCTTGCTCTGTATCAGTTTGCAGAATGGATTCATATAGTCATTGGATCCAACGGCCACTTGTTCCAACCCCCTGCCGGTGGGATAGACAACAACCAAACGCATGCCGATCATGTTCACGGCCAGATCGTTAAGTTTCTCAAGGATGGGTGATATGAAGTGCTCCGGCTTCAGATGGAGCCTCTCCAGCCCGGGGGCGGCTTTCGATGGAAGGGGTGAAGCTTTATATTTCATCAGTAACCTCGATGCACCCAATATTAGTTTATGCCTTGAGACCAGTCAACCATTAGGATACCATTTTGATCCAGTAATAAAGATGGGGCTTGTGAAAGGATTCTGATCAACCTAGTTTTAAGGCCAATGATAATGTCTGTAGAAACGCTATTATCGGTCTCGGGAACCGTGTTCTATATCATCGCCTCAGCCATGGCGGTTTTGTCGTTTGTGAGGATTGATTCTCGAAGGGACAAGGCGGGATTGATGTGTCTTGTCATGGGCTCAATCATCCTGTCTGCGGCGTTGGCGCTCAGGGTCGTGAAGGCAGGAGGCGTGCCGTCGTTCAACCGCTTTGACGGACTTGCCTGTTATGTACTGGGTTTGAGCGTTGTATATTTGCTGGTCAACACGCATCGCTCAACGCGGGGAGTGGCTGGACTGCTCTTCCCCTTCCTTGCCTTCATCCTGCTGTGCGGGATCACGGCTCAGGGAGTGGATCCCGGGCCGTTACCCGCACCCCAGAATCCATGGCTGGTGCTGCATGTTGTTGTGGGGTACGCGGCGTACGCCGTTTTCAGTCTCGCCAGTCTGAACGCGGCGGCCTACCTGCTTCAGGACTACAACATGAAGCACAAACACTTTGGGCGGGTCTGGGAAAAACTGCCCTCTCTTGAGACGCTCGACCATCTCATGAGTCGGCTTGTCGGGTTGTCTTTTCTTCTTCTGACCATCTCTGTGATCCTGGGGTGCGCCTTGATTCACCAGACCGGAGGAAGTGACCGGTGGATAACCGACCCCAAGGTGGCGGCCGTGTCTGCCGTCTGGATCTTGTTCGCCGTCCTGGTTCATATGCGCGCCAGCGCGGATCGGCATGGTCGCGGGGTTGCCATTCTCACCGTGGGCGGACTGGCGTTGGTACTGTTCGCCTTTGTCGGCGTCCATTTTGTGGCCGACACGCTGCACGCCTTTCTCAAGGTTCATCGAGGAGTGGCCGGACTATGACTGTGTCCGTCGTCGGAATCAGTTTCCATACGGCGCCCGTGGAGTTGCGGGAGCAGGCATCCCTTCGCTCCGCCGAGGTTTCATTGCGTTTACAGGGTATCCGCGCGGAATTCCCCGGCAGTGAACTGGTGCTTGTGTCGACCTGTAACCGGACTGAACTCTATACCGTCGGGATCGATATGGCGGCCCACAAGGATCGCCTCATCAGCCATCTTCTCCGGGAGGCGGCAAACCCGCATGCCGCTGAACTCAGTCGGCATTTCTACGTCAAACAGGATCTTCAGGCGGCGGAGCACCTGTTCGCCGTGGCGTCCGGCCTCGATGCCATGGTCGTGGGAGAGACCGAAATCCTGGGGCAGGTCAAACAGGCGCTGGTATTGTCCGAGGAAGCGCAGACCACGGGCAAGGTTATCCACACGCTGTTCCAGAATGCCTTTAAGACGGCCAAACGGGTGCATACCGAAACCGATATCTGCCGGGGCCGGGTCTCGGTCGCTTCCCTCGCTGTGGAATTAGCCGAGAAGATTTTCGACAACCTGATCACCAAGACCGTCATGATCGTCGGCGCGGGGGACACGGCTGAATTGGCGCTCAAGAACCTGATCGACCGGGGCGCCCGGGATATCCTGGTCCTGAACCGTACCCATGCCCATGGGCAAAACCTGGCTGAGCGCTGCGGGGGACGCGCCTTGCAGTTCGATCTGCTGGAAGACTATCTGTCAAAGGCCGACATCGTCATCAGTTCCACCAGCGCGCCTCATCTGGTGATCCGCGCCGATGCCGTCCGCCGTTCCATCCAGGCGCGCAAGGGACGCCCGATCCTGTTAATCGATATCGCCGTTCCCCGTGATATCGATCCCGAGGCGGGGCTGATTGACAATGTGTATGTCTATTCGATCGATGATCTACAAAAACTGGCATCAGACAATCTTTCGAAGCGGCAGGAAGCGGTCGACGAGGCCTGGCTCATCGTCAAGGAAGGACTTTCCGGCGTGGCCATGCTGTTCGATGGCGGCGGACTGCGCGAGGTTCTCCGGAAGGTCGATGACTATGGTCGCCGGATAGGCGAGACCGCCCTGCAACGAACCCTTGCAAAGGAAAAAATGTCGGATCTTCCAGAACCGTTGCGCGAGGAAATCCGCGAACTCGCCCGGAAAATCGTCAACAAGATGCTGGCTGAACCCAGGGAGGCCCTGAAACGTGCCGCCCGGAACGGGGACTGGGACCAGTACGCCGGCGTAGTGAATGATTTGTTCGGTTTCAACTCGAAGGAGCAGGGCAAGGAAAAGCTAAATATCCCGGGCGATCCGGCAGGGGGGGATGGCCGGGCCCAAAAAGAGGACACGACAATACTATGATTGGAATATCAAAACTCTATTGTGGCACGGTTGAAACGTCGGATCCCCTGCGTTATGGACGCCGCTCCAAGGATCTGCCCTCACACCTGCTCCAGTTTTCGGCCGATAAAAAACCGGTGGTGGTCTGGAATGTGGGGCGGCGGTGCAATCTCCATTGCGTTCACTGTTATTCCCAGTCCCGTGACCAGGATTACCCCAATGAGTTGTCGCATGAGGACGGCGTGCGCCTGCTTGGCGACCTCGCTGATTTCGGCGCCCCGGTCGCTCTGTTCTCCGGCGGTGAGCCGTTGATGCGCCCGGATATCTTTGAGTTGATCCAGTTTGCCACAAGCCGGAAGATGCGCGCGGTGGTCTCGACCAATGGCACACTGATTACTCAGGACATGGCGGGTAAACTTAAGGACGCGGGGCTTTCCTATGTGGGGATCAGTTTGGACGGCCTTGAGGCCACCAATGACCGGTTTCGCGGCGTGAAGGGCGCTTTCAGGAGTGCCCTTGACGGGGTCAGGAACTGTCTCCGGACCGGCGTGAAAGTCGGGTTGCGCTTTACGGTGACCCGCGAAAATTACCGCGATGTCGGCGGCATCCTTGACCTGGTTGAACAGGAGGGTATTCCCCGTGTGTGTTTCTATCATCTGGTCTATGCCGGGCGCGGCAGCAAACTCATTCATGACAGCCGGATGTCGCACGAGGAAACCCGTTCAACCGTTGACCTGATTCTGGACCGCACCCGTGCGCTTCACAACAAGGGGAAGGCTGTGGAGGTGTTGACTGTGGACAACCATACCGACGGACCCTATCTGTACCTGCGACTCTTGAAGGAGGATCCGGTCCGGGCGGCCGAGGTTCTCACGCTCCTCAAAATGAACGGGGGCAATAGCAGCGGTACCGGGATCGGGTGCGTGAGTTGGGATGGTTCAGTGCATCCCGACCAGTTCTGGCGCCATTATTCATTCGGCAACGTCAAACAGCGCCCCTTCAGTCAAATCTGGACGGACACCTCGGAACCCCTACTGGGCAAACTCCGGGATCGCAAGAAATACCTGAAAGGCCGTTGTGCCGCCTGCAAGTGGCTGGATATCTGCAATGGGAATTTCCGGGTTCGGGCGGAAGCCGTCACCGGGGATGTGTGGGAGGCTGAGCCGGATTGCTATCTTACGGATGAGGAGATCGGACTACGATGAAGGACAGTCTCCGGCTTGTTTTCTGGGAATTGACAGCCCGCTGCAATTTGAAGTGCTGCCATTGTCGCGCCGAGGCGCAGAATACCTTTGTCGCAGGGGAACTCTCAACGTCCGAGATCATCGAGGTGGCCAGGGATATCCGCGCCACCGGTGACCCCATCCTGATCCTGACGGGGGGCGAACCCCTGGTGCGCAAGGATTTCTTCGAGATTGCCGAAGCCTGCGTGGGGATGTTTAGCCGTGTGGCCCTGGCCACAAACGGGACGCTTGTCGACGACGCAATGGCCCGGCGCATCAAGGACGTCGGAATCCAGCGGGTGAGTGTGAGTTTGGACGGAGCCACCTCTGCCACTCATGACCGGTTCCGCGGGGTACAGGGGAGTTTCGAGGACACGTTGCGCGGCTATGATGCCATGGCCCGGGCGGGGCTGTCGCTCCAGGTGAATGCCACTGTGGCCCGTCATAATCTCCATGAGGTTGACGCGCTGTTGAATATGCTGCTGGCCCGCAAGGCCGATGCGTTTCATGTTTTTTCCCTGGTGCCCGTGGGATGCGGCGCCACCATCAGCGACGATGCGCGCCTGAAACCGGATGAACTTGAGAAATTTCTTCGCTGGTTGTTTGAGAAATCCATTGAGTTGCGCGACAAAATCCACATCAAGGCGACCTGTGCGCCACAATATTACCGCATCATGCGTGAAGTCTCGAAGGAGAAGGGGATCGCCTTGCCCGGCCCCGGTCATGGTCATGGCGCCGCTCATGGACATGGACAGGCCGGGAATGGTATGTCCGCCATGACACGCGGCTGTCTGGCGGGATCAGCCGTGTGTTTCGTTTCCAGGATCGGCGACGTCCAGCCCTGTGGTTACCTTCCGATCCAGGTAGGCAACGTCCGCAAACAGAAGTTCGGGGAAATCTGGTCAGGTTCGCAGGTTTTTAATGCCTTGCGCGACCCCAACCAACTCAAGGGAAAATGCGGTTCCTGTGGATACCGCGTGGTGTGCGAAGGGTGCCGCGCACGGGCCTTTGCCTCGACGGAGGATTTTCTGGCCGAGGATCCCGATTGTTTCTATCAG
>JBAWZH010000162.1:0-5565 GCA_037143135.1 bacterium | reverse complement strand
TCCACATGCGCGGGACAGGTTACGGAGGTGTGCTGATACTCAACGCTGTCTTCCATCCACTTGGCGGCATAGGACATAATGGGGGGAATTTCGGACGGCAGTTTTGTATAATCGACCTCGGCCAGGGGCAATACCGTGAGTTTCCGGCCTCCCAGAATACCGACGTTGAACTCACGGCCCGGCAGAAAGTGCTGTGCCAGGGCGGGTTGATGGTAGTGCTGAAGGATCTCCCGAACCTTATCCTTCAACTTGGACTTGGTTGAAACCACGGAATCGCGAGACAAGCCGATACCGGCATGTTCGCGGCTGGGTTGCACGATCACCGGGAAATTCCACTTGCAGCGATCCACGTCGCCGATGCGTTCCAGAATCTCGGTGTTGGGCGGCATGGGTATGCCGGCTCCCTGTAACAGACTGGCGGACATGTATTTGTATCGACTCAAGCCCAGCGCCAGCGCCGGGGAGCCGGTCATCGGGAAGCCCATCATTTGCACCAGCGCCGCGACACGCATCTCATAGAGCGCGCCATGGACGACGTCGTCGTATTGGTTGAAGACGACATCGGGGCGGAGCCGACGCAATTTTCTCTGGAAGGCAAGAAGGTCGTTGGCGAGGGGAACGATGGTGACTTTATATCCCGTTTTCCGGAGGATAAACGCCATACGGCGAATCATCTTGCGCAGGTCATCCGTACTCCCGGTATCTTCCGGTACTTCCGGTAAGGCGGAGGCTCCCGCATTGTAAACCAGCGCTACGTGATATCGTGTTGATTGCTTCATGCCGTGTCCCATTCTCTCTACGTTGCCGTCACTCTAGTGTATGAAGCGGGAGAATGCAACGGCAGATCATGCCCCGATATGTCGCAGATGGCGGCGCAACTCGTCCAACCGGGTGTCCGGCGAGGCCGACGTCAGTCGCGGGAAGCGGTCATGGGTCATGAGATAGTTCCCGTTTCGCTTGAGCATGATCTTGCCATCTTCAACTTCCACCGACTTGATATGTTTTTCCGCGGCCAGTACCCGGATTTCAGCCAGTTTCAGAAGTCGTTCGCATTCGGAGGGGAGGGGCCCAAACCGGTCTCTGAAAGTCAGGCGCAAGGATCGGACTTCCTTGATGAAAACGATTTCGGCAATCCGGCGATACAGACTGACCCGCAACCGTTCGTCTTCGATATAGGACGGCGGGATGATGGCTGAGTGCGTTGCGCCTGCATCGGACGGAGACAGACTGATGAAGTCCAGCGTCACGTCCACATCAATGACAGGCGGGAGGGTTTCACCCCTGCGCTTCGCGATGGTATGGCGAAGTAATTGACAATAGAGCCCGAACCCGATGGCGGCGATATGGCCGCTCTGATCGGCTCCGAGCAAGTTTCCGGCGCCTCGGATTTCAAGATCCCGCATGGCCAGACGGAAACCGGCACCGGCGCCGGAGTACTGCTTGATGGCCTGGATACGCTTCCGGGCGGTGGGGTCGATATGCGCCTGCCCTGGAAGCAGCATGTAGGCATAGGCCCTGTGCTTGGATCGGCCAACTCGGCCCCGGAGTTGATAGAGTTCCGAGAGTCCGAACCGGTCGGCACGGTCAATGATAATGGTATTGGCATTGGGGATATCGAGGCCGCTTTCAATGATCGTGGTGCAGAGTAACACGTCAAATTCGGCGGCGGAGAACTGCCGCATGATCTCGGCCAGCATACCGGCTGACATCTGGCCATGCCCGACCCCGATGCGGGCCTCAGGTACCAGGCGCTGGATATGATCCCGTAGCCGGTCGATACTGCGGACGCGGTTGTGGAGGAAGAAGACCTGGCCTTCCCGGTTCAATTCCCGGAGGATGGCCTCCCGGATGACGGCATCGGTGGCCGGTGTGACAATCGTCTCCACGGCCAGACGATCCTGTGGCGGCGTCTGAATGGTGCTCAGGTCGCGGGCCCCTGTTAGGCTCATATACAGCGTCCTGGGGATGGGGGTCGCCGTCAGGGTGAGGACATCCACGAGTCGCCGGATATGCTTGAACCGTTCCTTGTGGAGAACCCCGAATTTCTGTTCCTCGTCAATGATCACCAGTCCCAGATTTTTGAAGGCGATATTGGGTTGAAGCAGGGAATGGGTTCCGATAACGATATCCACCGTGCCCTCTGTCAGTCCCTGAATTACACTATTGGATTCACCCCGGCTGCAGAACCGGCTCAGCATTTCTATCCGGATGGGAAACGGCGCCATGCGCTCCGAGAAGGTTTGGAAATGTTGCTGGGCCAGAATGGTGGTGGGAACCAGCACGGCAACCTGTCTTTCCGCCATCACGGCCTTGAAGGCGGCCCGGATGGCGATCTCGGTCTTGCCATACCCGGCATCGCCGCAGAGGAGGCGATCCATCGGGCGCTTGTTTTCCATGTCCTTCTTCACTTCCCGAATCGCGGATTCCTGATCCTCCGTTTCCTGATACGGGAAGGCGGCCTCAAGTTCATGTTGCCATGGGTTGTCTGGCGGAAAGGGGAATCCATCCTGTGAATCGCGGCTTGCCTGAATTTCAAGAAGGGTGCCAGCCAGATCTTGAACCGCCCGTTCGGCGGCCACCTTCTCCTTGTCCCATCGTTTGCCGCCCAATTTGTGAAGGGTGACTGACCGGCGGCCCACTCCGACATAGCGTGTCAACAGATGGGCTTGGGCAACCGGCACATAGAGTTTTGCGCCTTCCGCATATTCAATGGCCAAGGCCTCCTGAAGTTGGGCGCCGACTTTGATTTCCCTGAGTCCGAGATAACGTCCCACCCCGTGTTCAACATGAACAACAAGATTTCCGGGTTCCATGTCAGTCCAGTCGCTGACCCTGGCCCCGCTTGTCTGAGTCTCGGATTTGCGGGTAATCAGGCGGCGGCGTTGTATCTTGCGGCCATAGAGATCCGGCTCCGCGATAATCAGTACCCCCAGGTCGGTGCTGGAGAAGCCCCCGGATAGAGGGGATAGAACAATCTCAGGCGGGCAGTCCTTGAAAATATCGCCATACACCTTGTCGAAGCGTTCCCGAGTCCCCTGGCTGTCGAAGAATAGGCCGGTTCGCATGCCCTGGCGACTGCCTTCAGCGGCGCGCGTCAGGAAATGGCGCCGCGACGTTTCAATCACATCCGGATGCAAAACGTGCCGCGCGGTGGTGGAGGGCGTTGGGTCAATGGATTGGAACTGAATATCAAGGGTCGGCGTGAGTGCATCCGGGCGCGATCCCATGAAGACCGGGTGAGTTTTGGGACGGGCGCTCAGGGTTGCTTCAACGGCTCCGAGACGTTCAATCAGGGCGTCGGCATCCATTTCCTGAAAGGTGCTTTCATAGATGTCGGCGTGGGCGTGAATGCTGTCCTGATCCGACCAGACCACGATCAACTTGCCGACGGGAAGGTGATCGAGGAAAGATGCACGGCGCGTCGCGTTTGATCTGAGAAGTTTCCATTCGTTTACGGGAGTCAGTGTGGCCTTGGAAAGCGTTTCGATGGAGTGCTGTTCAACGGGTTCAAAGGAACGTATGGATTCGAGGGTTGAACCGAAGAATTCCAGACGAAGTGGACGGGGACTGGATAACGGCCAGGCGTCGAGAATTCCTCCCCTTAAGGCGGCGTCACCCGGTTGCAGCACTTCCGCCGAAAATGTGTAGCCGCATGATTCCAGGAGAGTCGCCAGGTCTGACGGATCCAGACTGTCACCGTTGGCAAGGGTTCGTGTGCTTGACTGGAATGCCTCGGGAGACAGGGTGGCCTCCATAAGCGCCTGGGCACAGGTCGCGATCAGGCGTGTTCCGGTTCCCGACTTGAGCGCAGTCAGGCATTCCATGCGGGCTCCCGTTACGCCGGATGCGGGGCTGTCATTGTTTTTCGAGGGCAATACTTCCCAACTGGGGAAGACGAGTGGGGGTGTGGCATGGGGCGGGGCCAGTGTTTGGAAATCCCGCGCCATCCACTCCAGGGTTCGAACTCCGTCACCGATCCAGAGAACCGGTCCATCTGAAAGACGCGCCAATTCCCACACGATCCAGGCCTCTGCAGCGGACGGACAATCGGGGATATGAAACGCGACCCCTTTGGACAGAAAAGGGGAGAGCTTTTCCCGAAGGCGAGATTCTATGGCCGGATCCCAGAGCAGATTATGCATGGCTCAATTATATTGCTTACGCATGTGGGACGGGGCAATTTTGAGGGCGATGCGGTATTTTGCCACAGTCCGGCGGGCGATCTGGATGCCGCGCTCGGTAAGGATTTCGAGAATATCCTGATCCGACAGCGGGTTACCGGGATGTTCATCGGCCACCAGCGTGGCAATGGCATCCTTGACCGTTTTGTTCGACACGACATTGCCGTCACCGGTCTTCAGGCCCGGCGTGAAGAAATACTTCATCTCAAAGGTACCCTGCGGGGTTTGCATATGTTTGCCGGCAACGGCCCGGCTTATCGTGGTCTCGTGCAGGCCCACGGCATCCGCCACTTCCGACATGGTGAGAGGTTTGAGATGGGAGATGCCTTGATCCAGGAATTCCTTTTGAACCCGCACGATTTCAGTGGCGATTTTATAGATCGTCTGCTGGCGCTGATGAATGCTTTTGATCAGGAAGGCGCCGGATCGGACCCGTTCCTGGATATAGTCGCGAACCTCTCTCCCGGTGCCGTTGTCATTCATCAGGGAACGGTAGTGTTTGCTGATCCGCAGGCGAGGCAGGTCATCGTCATTCATGAGGATCACATAGTCGTCATCCACTTTGCGAACGACGACCTCCGGGGTGATATAGGGCGATGATTCGGCGCTGTAGGCGCGACCGGGTTTGGGTTCCAGTGTCGCGATGAAGTTGGCGGCGACCTGGATCTCCTCGATGGGAACTTTCAGGGAACGGGCTATTTCCTGGAGTTTGTGGGCGGCCAGGCGTTCCAAGTGCCGGTTAACGATGTGACCGGCGGTGCTGTCGGCTTTGCCCAGTCGTTCCAACTGGAATAGAAGACACTCGCGCAGATCACGGGCGCCCACCCCGAGGGGGTCGAAATCCTGGATCACGAGCAGGATATCGTTCAAATGGGCGACATCGGCCCCGCAGGAGGGGGCCAGTTCCTCAATACTGGTGGTGAGATAACCGTCATCATTGATGCTGCCGATGACCAGTTCGCCGAGGGCCTTATCCGGCGCGGAAAGGTCGGAAAGTGAAAGTTGGTGCAGAAGATGTTCCTGAAGCGATTCACCCTGGGGGATTGAGTCGTAGAGGTAATTTCGCTTCTCCTCGTTTTCCTGGGAGGATGGCTGGTAGCCTCGTTGCTGGAAGAAGTAATCCTTCCACTCATCATCGAGCCGAGCCAGGGTCTCAAACTCCTTGCGGAAGTCCATGGCCTTGCTGTCCTCGATCTCCGAGTTGACTTTTTCCACCTCCACCTGCGGGGCGTCGGGCGGTAATTCCTCCAGGGTTGGATTGCTGTCGAGTTCGGCCCGGACCATGGCACGAAGTTCCAAGGCGGGCGCCTGTAGCATTTCGAGGGACTGGCGCAATTGGGGCGCAAGCACCATGCTGAGGCGCTGTTCCTGACTTAAATGGAGA
>JBAWZH010000161.1:0-5703 GCA_037143135.1 bacterium | reverse complement strand
CCTTGTTTCCGAAACTATCGACTAGGTAGATTCCGTGATTTTTTTGTTCCCGATCCATTACCATCCCATAGAAATCATAATCGTAATCGTAATCGTAATCGTAATCCATTGCCCCAGAGAGGATTATGATTACGATTAAGATTAAGATTACGAAAGGAAATTTCAACAATCACAATCTTGCAAACGATTCTAAAACACCAGCAAATACAGGGTATTGTGCTCGTGAAACATTGCCTATGGGATGACAGTATTCCCGATCATAAATGCACAGGTAATAGTCCTCGCTGAGGGGCCAGGGCGTGCCATAGACATCCCCGCAGATGCTCCCGCCGCCTGCAGATTCCGGAAAACCGGCTTCCGGGGTGATTCGCCGGACTGGCCCCATGCCATCATCATCTTTGACCTGGGGATCAACCAGCACCAATGAGCCAAGAGAGACCTCATGGTGGGGAGCGGCTGTGGCGACGAACTTCGACGAGTTCGGTATTTCTCGACAGTGCATTTCAGCGTCCGCACGTTGACCCCTAGGTGAATAATTGCCATGGACGGCCCGCGCATCACGGCCATCTGGGGTGATGGTCCAGGGGTGATGGGCCACACAACCATGACGATCAACATAATCCCATCGGGTGTAGAGAATCCGTCCATCTTTCATCACACTCGGATGCCATTCGTTGGTCTCATGGACGCTGAGAGGGCGCATATCGCTGCCGTCGGTCATCATGTCGTACAAGGTGTAGGTGGGATGACTTCCACCACAACGTAAGTAGCCACCTCGGCGTTCAGAGATAAAGACCATGCGACCGCTCGGCATCCAACAGGGATCGAAATCGCTCCAGGTTCCGTCGGTGATCTGTTTGAGGCCTGAACCGTCAGTATTCATCGTGAAAATGTGATAGCACTGACCTTCGGTCCAGTGGCCACGCGCTGGATCCAGATGGATAACCGGTGCACTACTTCCTTTGTGTTCGACAAAGGCAAAGGCAATCTGTTTGGCATCGTACGACAAACTCGGTGAGAGAAACGATCCGCCTTCAAGTCGCTGACCTTTGAGGCGGCCTTGTTCAACCACTGCATTTGCCAAAAGATCGCGCACAACTGGTTTATCACTGAACGGTTTGCTAAGCACCGACAAATTTCCGCCACTACGCAATGTATGGGCTGGTTCGTACTGGACGACGATATGAGCATGAGGACGATTTCGGGTGATGAACAGAATCGAATCGAAATTCAACAAGGGATTGGAGAAGGCGATCTGGCGGCGCAACCGGCACGCGTCAACATACAACTTCCCGCGCTCTTCTGCGAGATCGAGGCCGGTCGCTTCAGCGGTGGCACGAATCTTTTGCAAATCGCGTCCCAATCCGGCAAGATCCGGTGCGCCGGGCAATTGCTGCACATGGGCCAGCAGCGCAGCGGTGCGGCGCAGCACGATATCCAGCGGATCGCGATCAGTTTTCAGGATCGATGCATCAACCCGGAGCGCCTGGTTCGCGCTGATTTTGCTGCGTAGATCCTGCATCAGGGTTCTGTACTGGGCTTCCAACTCGGCCAGTTGCGGATCGCTAGCGGCACCCGCCACCGATAACTCAGTCGGTGGACCGACCACGGTGGAACTGGCAGCGCGGAAAACCACGCCGTCAGACAACAATTCCAATTCGGCAATGGAGGTCCAGGGTCCCCCTTTCGCCTCGGAGAGCGCACGCAGACGAACAAAACGACCCGTCACCGCTTGGGGTAATGCGATCGTCCACGACCAAGTGCTGTTATTGGCAAAAGTTCCTTTGGCCACGGGTTTGCTCAGGGTTTTCAGATCGGCACCGATGTAGAACTCGTAATCACGAATGGTCCCGTTACATCCGCCGGACTTCGTACTGTATCGAAAACCGGTCAGGGCATAGGGTTGACCAAGATCGAGGGTGATCTCATGCGGATGCGCCGGCGAGGAACCTTGCCATTGAGAATGCCACATCGTGGCGGGATCGCCGTCGAGGGCCTTCATGCCCTCGCTACCGGCCGACTCACTGTCAACCTGCACTTTGATCGTGACGATCTTGGACTGCTCGGCGGGTATGACCCCGGTTTTCCCAGTCGGTTCAGCGGCGAATGCGCCAGTGATTGAGACAAGGAATGCGGCAAGCAACAACGTCCTCCCGTAAAGAATCCGCACGGCAACTTGCATGAATGGTTTGAATAACATGGTGTTTCCTTTCGAGATGGTTTCTAGAATGGTGATATTTCCCAGAACTTCAACGGCGAACATCCAGACATTTCATTTGTGTCTGGTCACGAATGATGAGGCGGCCATCAGCGAGTGCCATGGGCGCCCAGATTTGCTTTCCGCTCAACACTGCGGGCAGGACGGCGAGTTCCTTGTACCCTTGCGGATTCGGTCCAACAAGACGCAAATCGCCGGTTTTGCCGTCAAGGATGAACAACAAGCCGTCCGCCAGAAGCAGGTTGCCAGCATCGAAATTTGGCAGACCTGCCGCCGCCTTGGAAACGAACTTACTGTTCGTGGTATGCCAAAGAACCTTGCCATCTATGGACAGACACATCAGACCTTCGCGACGCTCCTGACCGTTACTGATCACATAGAGGTGTCCGTTATAGAGGATTGGCTGTTGCATTATGCTGCCGCATTCGAGCGTCTTGAAGACTTCGGCGACCGTGAATTTGCTTCCCGATTTCTCGATCTTCAGCATCCAGGAACCAGCATCGTAGGCTCCGGTCAGGAAGACATGGTCCTGAACGGGGGACATCGGCGAGACAATCGTCAGCGGGCATCGCCAACCCTCATGGGACCACAGTACCGATCCGTCCTGGGCTGAAACACCAAACACCCGACCCGGAGGTGCGTTTTTTCCATCGCCCGACTGCGAAGTTGCAAAGAGGATCTGCTGCACTCCGCCCAGAATTACCGGCATGGGCGAGGCATAGGAACCACTCCAACCCGGAGCCATCATTTCCTCAAAAAACGGTGATTTCCATACCAGACGGCCAGTAGCCTTGTCAAAGGCAACGATTCCAGCCTTGCGACCTTGTGGGGCCACAATCACGAGGTTCTCCATGAGAAGGGGATTTTGAGAGAGACCCCACATTGGAATCTTTCCGTCAAACTCTTTGACCAGATTGGTTTTCCAAACCACGGTTTGGGTTTTCAGGTCCAGACAATGGAACTGACCAAAGGGTCCGGAGATAAACACAAAACGATCATCAACTGCCGGGACCGTTCGCGATCCACCAAAATCGACCTTTCCAGGCGCATCATAGGCAAAACGCCAAAGTTCTTTGCCCTGTTCCAGATCGAAACAGCGGAGAATGTCCTGCGTGGCGCCTTCACGGTCGAGAACGTACACGCGCCCTGCGCGAACGGCTGCGCCGCCAAATCCCTGACCAAGTGAAACCGTCCAAAGAACTTTCGGCCCACCCGGCGGCCACGAACGAGCCAAACCGGTTTCCGGCGATGTGCCGTTTCGGTCAGGACCCAGAAACTGTGGCCAGTCCTTGATCACGGATGTGCTTTCAGCAGCGTGCGCCAGGGTGAATACTGTCGAAAGGGCGAGCGCCAGCAACATGACGAATATATTTTTCATATAATTCCTTCTATCTCGACAGTCACAAGTGCTGCGGGTCACATTACCCCGCCCTCCGCTTCCGAGCAAGTTGATTTTCTAAGGTCTTTTCAGGGGTGATCTGCCTGCGGCGAATTAGCGCGATTACCGGGTT
Source organism: bacterium (assembly GCA_037143135.1). Taxonomy (GTDB): domain Bacteria; phylum Verrucomicrobiota; class Kiritimatiellia; order CAIKKV01; family CAITUY01; genus JAABPW01. The sequence continues at coordinate 1,974 of JBAWZH010000161.1, read as the reverse complement.
TTTGGCAAGAACGCGGATATTAGCGAGGAGCAGATTGGCCAGCGCCGTGCGACTGACGAAGTCGGAAGGGACCGCGCCGCTGGGCGTGCGCAGCCAGCAGCGGGCCTGTTCCCTGACGGCGTCGCCGAACGTGGCGGCCAGGAGTTGAAGGGTGCCCAGAACGATCAGATGCAGCGCCAGGAACTTTTCGATGGCGGCGAGGGTGTTGGCGGTGCGGTCAGGGCGGGACGAAACGGGAGCGGGATGCGATCCCCGGCGCGGGCGGCGGGAGACGGGCTCGAGATACTTGGACCAGAAGTGGTAGGCGAGGCCGCCGAGCAGATTCTTGACCGAGTTGAAGAGCGATTCGATCCGCACGCGAGCCGTGTAGAGGCTCAGGGCCAGCAAGGGGTCGAGCGTCAGATCGGAACTCATCAGGATGATCCGGCCGCGCGAGGTCTCGATCAGGATGAAGCGGACGAGTCCCTTGACCGGTTTCCAGATCAGGTCCAGGACAAGGTAGCGGACGGTTTCCTTCTTTTGGTAGACCACCGCCTCGGCGGACAGAAAATCCTGCGGCCGCGCATCGAACAACTTCAAGAGTTTGAGTTTGCGGCCATACACCCGCCGTCGTCCCTTGCGATGCGGGCGCGGAGCAGGCGGTTGCCGGTAGGCGACGACGTTCTTTTTGGCACGGGTGAGGATATGCAAGACGCCCTGGGAGGCGGCCGCCGCGGCGAAGACGGGGCCGACGGCGAAGAACGCATCCAGAACCAGGAAGATCGGCAGTCCCCAGCGTAAACCCATCGCGGCGGCGATGTTGACCAGGCGCGTGGCGCGCGAGGCCTGGGAGTCGTCGGGGTGGATTTCGGCCCATAAAGGCAGGGCGAATCGTTTGCCGTGGGCTTGGCCGAGCAGGCTCAGGCACCCCCAGTGATGGCCGCGGAAGAACGACGGCTTGCTGGAGGTTTCAGAATCCTGGTGCAACGTCGTCACGCCCGGCATGCGCCGCCCGTCCTTCGGTTGCTTGGTGTGGACGCCCAGCAGCACGACGCGACCGGCCACCGATTCGACGACGGGCTGATGGATCAGCCAGTCATCCCATTGGCGGTAGAGCCGTTCGGCGGTCCAGGCCGTGGAATGGAAGAAGTGCAGCAGCGCCGGATAGCACACCGGCGCCAGACTCAGCGCCCGGACGATGGAACTGACGCCATAGACTTCCGACCGCGTGACCACGCCGGCAAACGCCACCACGAACCAGGCAAAGGTCGCCTCCCGCGTGAACGCCGGGCGTAGCGCCCGCAAAAGACCCTCCAGGTAGCCCATCATTAAAAAACCTCCATTTTGTTGTGGACGGCACGGCCGCCATAGACTATGCTATATAGCATAGTCTCATAACGCAAGGAGGTTCGATGAAAAAGTCAGTGGATGCAATGCAACGGCAGGTCCGGGAACTTCAGGAGGAACTGGGGCGGCTGGGTCCGATGATGCGCGGCTCGGTGGTGGTGATCGGAACGCGCAACAAGCAACCTTACTTCTCGCTCAACAAGGACAAGCGCACGCGGCTGATCTATCTGGGCCAGAAACGCGTCGCTCTCGCCCGGTCGTATTCGAAGAACTACAAGCGGCTGCTTGCTATCGTGGAGGAAATGACGATACTGAACATGGAGTTGATCAAGCGCGACGCCGACCTCTGACCGCCGTCAGGCGGCGCTCAGAACAGGCCGAGAACTTGTGACTGTCGAGCTCAGATAGGACGTAAAATAACTGGTATTTGGCTGCATGTAGCTACTAAAACCGGCCTTGACGATCTTGCCATCGAGTGGTGGGGCCTTCTTGTCCACGTTTTTCTCATGGCATGCAACGCAGTTCTTGTCCAAGACCGGTTGTACGAGGCGCGGATAACTGAAGACGCGAGATCGCGAGATCGGGGTCAGACGCGAGATCGGGGTCAGCCCTTAAATGATAAATTTGACGCCTCTTTGGCTTTCTGCC
>JBAWZH010000160.1:0-5759 GCA_037143135.1 bacterium | reverse complement strand
GGTATGCATCCGCTCCGATAATCGCGCTGACATGGGCCGGGCAGAGAAAGGCATCAATCTGGATATCCGGATCAGACAACAAGGCGGTGAGCGCAGGCGGAACCAACTTGAAGGAAGTCAGCAGAGACAGATTCTTCAAGCCGCGACCGATGGCCTGATCGACCATCGCGATGACCGGCGCCGTCGTGGTCTCAAACCCAATCGCCAGGAACACCACTTCGCGATCCGGGTGCGCCTCCGCCAGTTCGATCGCCCGCGTCGGCGAATAGCCAACCTCGATCAAACCTCCGCGTGACCGGCATTCCGCCAGCGTGGAGACCGATCCCGGCACTTGGATCAGATCACCGAAACTGACCACCATGACGCCGCGCTCCGCCAGTGCGATGGCTACGTCAATGTAACTCGTTGGCGTGACGCAGACCGGACAGCCTGGGCCGCTGATCAGATTGACATTGCGGGGCAGAATATCCCGGATTCCATACCGGGCAATCGCCATGGTGTGACTGCCGCACACCTCCATAATATGAATGGGGCGGGCACGGGACTGGAGTCCCGACGCCAGGGAATCCACCTTGGCTCGAATCCCTTTCGCCACCGCCGGATTCCTGAATCCATCAATATACTTCATGGCGTCGTCGCGGGTGAGTGGGTTGATGAATCCGTCGCCTCCACCGCATTCCTTTGCCATTCCTCGATCTCCGCAAACACCGAAAGAATCGTGTTCGCTTCCGCCTCATTCATGCGTTCAATCGCAAACCCGGCATGAACAACGACATACGCGCCGACTCCAATGCCGGGCACCAGACTCAGGTTCACCTCATGCCGGTTTCCTTCAAGTTCCCCCACCCCGGTTCCATCGCCCCGGATCTCCACGAGTTTCATTGGTATTGCCAGACACATACGTTCTTCCTTCAATCCGGGATTTCAAATTTCAAATCACACCCATCCCGCCACGACGACCTGCCCAAGCGCGATGCACCCATCGCCGGGCAAGGTCTTCCGATGACGAAGCGCGGTGATTCCGAACCGATCCAGATGCTGATCCAGAAGGTCATTCAGGATCCGGTTCATGAACACCCCGCCACTCAATCCAACACACTTTACAACATCCCGTGAAACCACCGATTCTATCATGATCCCCGCCGCCCGGGCAATCGCGACATGAACCGCCATGGCCCACCGCCGGGAATCCTGACGCGCCTCCTTCAGATCGGAGAGCATCAGAAAGGCCGGCGCCCAGTCAATCAGCAGAAGCCCGTTCTCTTCACGGATATCAAAGGGCAGAACCGGAATATCCCCGCCCCGCCACTCACGGGCCGCCGCTTCCAACCGGATCGCCGGTTCTCCCTCATAGGTGATGGTTCGGGGCGCCAAATTGAGAACGGCACAGAAGGCGTCAAACAGGCGGCCGGTCGAATGGGTCAGGGGCGCGTTGACCTGTCGTCGGCACTGCAGTCCCCACACGTCCGCCTCCTCCGGGGTTACTCCCAGGGTTGCCAGTCGCTGGTCTGTCAGCGGAAGTCCGGCCTGAACCCACCGACCGATCACCTGCCGCGCGGGACGGCGCACGGCCGCGTCGCCGCCGGGCAGGGGAACCGGGACATAACTCGCGGTGCGACGAACCGTTCCTTCATCCTGCACGTCCAATAGTTCAGAACCCCAGATCGTGCCATCGCCACCCCATCCTGTTCCATCCATCACCAACACATGACCGGCCCTGACTCCATTTTCGGCCAGGCAGGCGGCGGCATGGGCATGATGGTGTTGAACCTCGACCAGTGGCAGATTCAAGTCTTTCGCCAGTTTCCTGCCAAACCGACTGGCCTGCATGTCGGGGTGTAGATCAATGGCAATGGTATCCGGGGTAATCCCCAGACGATCCGGCAAACTTCGGGCTGCGTGCTCAAAACGCTCAACCGTCTCCGCCGTGTCAAGACTGCCTATGACGGGAGACAACCACACCTGGCGATCCGTTCCCACCGCCACGGCGTTTTTCATGTCAGCCCCCATCGCGAGCACCGTCCGACGCAGCGGTGTTCCCGTGAGATCCAAGGTTATTTCGTTACCGGCCTGGTCCATCACATCCATCTACCTCATTCCTGGGCAGGCAGGACGCCTTCCTCCACGAGAGCCCTGTCGGTCTCGGGAGTAAGGGGAATGGGCAGGGGTGTCTGGCCGCTCCGGATCAATTCCTTTTGATATTCCTGAAGGAGTGCGCTGGTTTCCTCCGGGGTCATGTCAGAATCATCCGACCGTCCCAGTTTCTCCATCAAGGCCTGGCCTGTCTCATTCAACCGGGAGTTTGCCGCCTTCGATTTGCCCGCCCGGACGGAGGCCACGGAGGTGGGCGCCTCGTTGGTCTTCGAGGTTTTCAGCCGAAGCGCCTCCTCCGCCTGCAGACGTTCCAATTCCTTGCGAATCCTCGTTTCCTCCCGGCTCTGCCTGCGAACCGCGTAGGAGGATCGGCCTCCACTCGGACGCCTCGCATCTGAGGCGCCGATGGCGGAAACCGGAGCGGAGGCCGTTTTGGGTGGCGGGGTTGGAAGGGGCGCCGTCTTGTCAACGACCTCAAAATGATTCGAGCCGCCGCTCATGGAAACCCAGTAATCCTCAGGGTCACGCTGAAGTCGGGCGCGTTCCGTGGTGTAATCGGCCTCAATCACGGTAACGCCCTCGATGCTGTCGCCAATTCCCATCAGGTACCCGCAGTTGCTTTTCAGATCGACCAATCCCACCTGAATCAGGCCGGCGCTCGTCCGCGTCACGGCGGTCATTTTGAATTTGGCTGTGAATGACTGTCCCGGGGGGAGAACCGGTTTTTCGAGCGCGGCCACAGGCAGGGTCTCCTCTCCAAACGGTTTGCGGTCGAGAATGATTCCATACCGGTCAAACGGCGGCGCAGGGGATGGCGCGTCCGTCGTAGTCGTGGCAAGGGAAACAGACCGCGCCACCACAACCAACACCCAACACCCTATCCCTACTCTCTTCATGACTGCATTATCCGACGCAAAATGCAGGATGCAATCCAAATTCTCGCCTCCGCTTTTATGACGTGATATCGGACTCTTTCTCCATTCACTTTCCGCAGGGCCTGTCCGGGAGAGAGTCCGAGCGTAACAGATCCTTCAAAGTCCGGTAGTCGATCTTGCCGGAGCCGAGCAGGGGGATGGTTTCGACCTTCCGAATCAGGCGGATGTTGTGAAGGGCGGACAGTCCCGCCTCTTTGATCCGGTTATTGACCTCTTCCCGATCCAGATCCCGAAGGGTAAAGAGAACCAGTTCCGGATTGAGGTCGACGGGAGTTGCCTCCACGGCAAGCACCGGCTCCTCATCCGTCGGCAGAACATAGAAACAGGCAAGTGCCTCTTCAATGGCCGGCAATGAAATCATTTCGCCGCCGAGTTTGACAAAGCGTTTCAGCCGACCCGCAAATACCAGCACTCCGTCCGGTCTCTGATAGACCAGATCCCCTGTTCGATACCACGTCTTTCCTTCAAATTCCACAAACGGCGAGTCTCCATCATAGTTCAGGTACCCGCTGAAGATGCTGGGGCCACGCACGAGCAACAGGCCGGTTCCACCGGGCGTAACCCTCTGCCCGGTGGCAACATCCTGCAGCACATACTCCACGGAAGGGAGCACTTTACCGATTGTCCCCGGCTGAGGCGCGTTTTCGTCGTTGGCCGACACCACAGGCGAGCATTCGGTGATGCCATATCCTTCCACCACCTTCAAGTCCGGCCAGCGGCTCCGGATCATCGCAAAGGTCGATTCCGGGCATTTCTCCGCGCCCGTAATAACAACCCTGAGTGAATCGAGTTCACGCCCCGTCACCCCGCGGAGAATGCCGTTGAGAAAGGTTGGTGTCCCCACCAGCAGCGTAATACGGTAGGCCTCGATTAACCGCGCGAGCACAGCGCCTTCCGTCGGGTTGGGATGATAGGCGACAGGAACACCGCCGCAGACGGGGAGCAACAGCGTACAGGAGAGACCGAATGAATGAAATGGCGGCAGAATTCCGATCAGGCGGTCAGATGGCCCGAAGGCAAAGATACGACAAAGATCGCGGAGGTTGGTCAACAGGTTCCCGTGGGTCAGCGGCACGGCCTTGGGCAGATTCTCAGAGCCGCTGGTGAATAAAACGACAGCCGTTTCAGAAGGTTGAGTGGCGGAAAGATTTCGGCGCCAGAAGCTTCGCGCGCCCAGCCAGGCCCACAGTTTGGCGCCCGTCCCAATCTCCCGTCCCAGCGCCTCCACCATAACAAACCTATCCTTGATCGTTCCAAGCCGGCCTGACTGGGACTCGATTTTCTGAACCAATTTTCCGGCTGTAAGGACGGTTCGGACTCCCAGTAAATCCAGTGAGTGCGTCATCGCGCGTTCCCCCACGGTCCAATTCACCATGACAGGTATCTTTCCCGCGAACAGGGTCGCAAGAAACAGCACACCGGCGCCGGCTGAAGCGGGAAGCATGATGCCAATATAGTCACCGGGCATCCGCTTGATGAGCGGTCTGAGCGCCAGGATTCCCGTAATCACATCCCGATAGGTTTTCACGCCGCCGAGTTGATCCGCCAGCACCACGCGGTCAAGGCCAAGCCCCGCCTGGGCAAGAAATACCGAGGTCAAGGTCGATCCAGGAGGAAGGGTCATCCTTGTGCCTGCCGCGGCTACGGGAGAAGAGAACCACTTTTCCGGAATCGGTTTGAGTTCCAGCTTCACCGGGGCTGCAGCGAGGCCGCGAGCCGCCAGCAACACATCACCGACGGTTGCGAGTCCGGATCCGTCATTCACTTGAAAGCCGAACTCGGATTGAATCCAGAGCCCCAGATCCACCAGCGCCAGACTATCGAGGTTCAAATCACGGGACAGTGAATCCTCGTCTCCGATTGCAGAGCGTCCTGTCACCTCTCTCAGGTGCCGGAGCACCAGATCGCGGGTCGCCGCCGGGACTTCCGACACGTCTCCCGCCGAGGCGCCGCACGCCGGCTCCGGCAACTCTCGGGCGCCGCCCTTTTCCCAGATCGTATAAGGAACATACCAGGAGGCGGGCGCATCCTGATTATAGTAGGCTTCCAGATAGCGGTTGATCGCGGCACGCCCACTCTGCCGGGGCAGATCCTCCGGCTCGTATAATTCGATGGTCACCTTCCGGCGCGGGGAGAAGAAGAGTCCATTCGCCAGCGTTGAGAGAATCCCCTTCCTCAAGACCTGGCCCAGCGCTGGCGCCATTCCGGCGGCCCGGCTGAACCCGCTACCCCAGACCCCCCGGGTCCGGACCAGCACCACGCGGACGCCGGGGAGTTGTTTCAGGATCGTTTCCACGGCGCTGGATCCCGCCAGGTCTTCCGTCTTCCGCCTCATGATATGTCCGGAGGGATAGAGCAACAGGTTCCCACCGGAGCGGAGCGCCTCCACGCACTTGACGACCCCCTCCTCCACCCCCTTGCGGCTGGCCTCCCCGTACTGGTTGGGATCCGGGATCGTCACCACATTCAGACGCGCCGCCAGCCACCGGATACCGGGCCGGTTCACTTGATCCTGATCGGCCAACGGACGCGGATGAAAGCGGGAATAGAGTTGCGACATCAGAATCACAGGATCAATCAGACCGGGATGATTCGGCAGGAAGAGGATTCCGGCACTCCCTTTGGTTGCGACGTCCCCTGCTCCGGTTACATGAACCTGGTATCGGAGACGGAGAACCAGCCGGACAAGGAGGACTAATAATTGATTGATCATGACGGGTTGTGCCACCG
>JBAWZH010000159.1:0-5791 GCA_037143135.1 bacterium | reverse complement strand
GCCCCCCGAACGTCAAACCCGAGGACTACCTCTATTATCTGGATCTGAAGGAAGACATGTTCGGGATGAAATAAAGGGTGGATACGATATTTCACCATGACAGTCTGTCCGTCTTCCGGACAATTTGTCCACTCATTCCCTAACCCTTGCGCACAGATGGCGTTCTTTTGGGGTTCATATTAGGCGTTTTTGCATCAGTCATCCGGTTTGCCGCCAGTTGGCATGTCCTTTGCTAGGGAAGAATACCCATGAGTGAAGACACGCCCAAACCAGGAACGCGACGATTGTTGACCGTTGTCGTCGTCCTGCTTTGCCTCGTGGCCCTCTTCCAGGCCGGACTGTTGCTTCAGCGGCATCTGGCCCGCCCCGGTTCACCCGTGGTCAAGTCCCCCCCCTCGGAAATTGCGTGGAACCCGGATGATGAAATTGCTTCCATGCATGCCCAGATCAACCAGATGTTCAACCAGGCTTTTTCGGCTTTCTCCTCCCATCCGCCTGCCGCCGCGCCCTCCCCCGGGGCCTCCGACGGCAGCGCGGATCCTTCTCCGGGTAATCCTTTCGCCCCGATGCGCCATATGCAGCGCCAGATCGACGCCCTGTTCGCGGGAGCCCTGAACACCCGGGATCTCCGGCGCACCCGGTTTGACGAGGGCTGGACCCGTCTGGAAATCACACCGGGGTTCAACGTGCGCGACACCGGCGAAGCCTACGAAATCACCGTTCAACTCCCCGGTGTTGACAAATCCGACATCCACATCCAGATGGAGCACTCGATTCTTGCGCTCGTGGTTGAGCAGAATCTCCGGCAGTCCGCAGTAAACCGCAACGGCGCCACGGTTCAACAAACCTCCCAGACCAGCCGATTCGAACGCCATCTCCGGCTTCCCGGCGCCACGGACAACCCGGAAACCATCAAGGCGACCTATGCCGATGACTCCCTGCACATCATCGTCCCCAAGGCGTCCCAAACCAACTCGCCGACGCGCCCCATTCCCATTCAATAAGGAAGAGACACAGGATTTATTTTATGGAAAGGAAAACGATATGCTCGAAATAAAGGACCTGCACAAACGGTTCGGAGCCCTTCATGCTGTCAGGGGGGTCTCGTTTACGGTGAATCGAGGTGAAGTGCTCGGATTTTTGGGGCCCAATGGCGCCGGGAAATCAACCACCATGCGCATGATCACGGGGTTTCTCCCGCCCACCTCGGGAACGGCAGTCGTCAATGGACATGATGTGGTCGCCGACCCCATCGCCGCCAAAAAGGAAATCGGATACCTGCCCGAGAACGCGCCCGTCTATGGCGAAATGACGGTTGTGAATTTTCTTCGCTTTGCCGCCGAGATTCGCGGTTATTCCGGCGCCGAACGCGCCCGCCGCGCGGATGCCGCCATTGAAAACGCCCGCCTTGAGTCGGTCAGAAACCAGACCATCGGCACCCTGTCAAAAGGGTACAAACAGCGCACGTGCTTTGCCCAGGCCATCCTGCATGACCCGCCGATCCTGATCATGGATGAGCCGACCGACGGACTCGATCCGAATCAAAAACAGGTGGTTCGCAGCATGATCCGAAATATGGCGGAACGGAAGGTCATTGTTGTCTCCACTCACATTCTCGAGGAAGTGGAGGCCCTCTGTACTCGCGCCATCATCATATCCAGCGGCAAAATCGTCGCCAACGGAACCCCCGCCGAACTGAAAAGCCGCAATCCCAGCGGCCGACTTGAGGATGTCTTCCGCGATCTCACCCTCGGGGAGGAAACACTCCGCAAGTCAACCTGACCTCATCGTCATCATCACCCGGAAGGAACAAGAACACCATGGACTTCACACGAAACACAAAAGCCATATTCAAACGCGAATTACAATCCTATTTCGAATCCCCCGTCGCCTACGTCTTCCTCGTCGTCTTCCTGATGCTGACGGCGTTCCTGACCTTCGCCGTGGGGCGGTTTTACGAAAACGGGCAGGCCGATCTGCGCGCTTTTTTCTTCTGGCATCCCTGGGTTTACCTGATCCTCGTGCCCGCCGCCGCGATGAGACTGTGGTCCGAGGAACGCCGGGCCGGAACTATCGAACTTCTTCTGACCATGCCGATTACGGTGTCCCAGGCCATTCTGGGAAAATTTTTGGCGGCTTGGGCCTTCCTGACAATCGCCCTGGCCCTGACCTTCCCGGTGCTCCTGACCACCCTGTATCTCGGCGAGCCGGACGTCGGCGTGGCGCTGGCGGGTTACTTCGGAAGTTTCCTGTTGGCGGGCGCCTACCTCTCCGTTGGGATCCTCACGTCGGCCATGACGCGCAACCAGGTCATCAGTTTTGTGATCTCGGTTGTCATCTGCCTGTTCCTCCTGCTGGCTGGATGGCCGCCTGTCACGGATTTTCTGATCCGCGTGGCGCAGGATCACGGCCATCTCGAGTGGCTGGTGCAGGGCGTGGCTTCCTTCAGTTTCATGCCGCATTACGAGTCCATCCAGCGCGGGGTGATATCCTTGCGCGACCTGGCCTACTACGCCAGCCTCATTATTTTCATGGTCTTCGCGACTCACCTGGTTCTGGACAGCAGGAAGGCCGCGTGACCGACTAATCTGACATCTGAAATTTGAAATCTGAAAAGCAGGAGAGACTCAACATGGAAGCAAGACAATCCCGATTCTGGAAACTGACTGGTGGCGCCCTGGGCCTGATCATGGTTCTCGCCATCCTCGTGGCCGCCAATGTCATCCTCAGCCAGTTCAGGCTGAGAAAAGATTTGACCGCCGAAAAATTGTACACCCTCTCGGATGGCACCCGGCAAATCCTCAAAAAGATGGACTCGGACGTGACGCTGATGTTTTTCTTCAACAGCAGCGCCCCCGAGGTTCCTGCCCCGCTGAAGACCTTCGCCCAACAGGTCGAGGATCTTCTCAGGGAATATGAAGCCGCCGCTGACGGCCGGATACACATTGAAAAATATGATCCGAAACCCGATTCCGATGCCGAAGATCTGGCCCAGCGTTATGGAGTGGAAGGCCAGACTCTCCCGCCCGCCGGCCCCACCCTCTTCATCGGCCTCGTGGCGCGATCCGGCGACCGGCAGGAGACCATTCCCCTGATTGACCCGCGCACCGGCGAGTTACTGGAGTATAACATCACCCGCCTGATTCACCGGGTCACAACCACAAAGAAGCCGATTGTGGGCGTCATGAGTCCGTTGCCCGTACTGGGTTCCAAACCATCGCCCTATATGCCCATGCAACGGCAGAAACCGGCGCCCGCCTGGGCCGCCTTCAAGGATCTCTCCCAGGACTATGGCGTGCGCCCCATCGCCCCCACCGCCGTGGAGATTGACCCGGATGTGGACACCCTGGTCGTGGTTCATCCAAAATCCCTGTCCGACAAATCACTCTTTGCCATCGATCAATTTGTGCTCCGGGGCGGACGACTTCTGGCCTTTGTGGACCCCTTCTGTGTCGCCGACCAGGACGCTGTGTCCAATATGGATCCCTACGGGGGAATGGGCGTCTCGCGCGCTTCCACCCTGGGCAAACTCTTTGATGCGTGGGGCTTGAAATTTGAGACCGGAAAGGTCGTGGCGGATATCGGCGCCTCCACGCCGATTCGCGGTCGCGACAATGCGGTTGAGCAAAGCCCGCTCTATCTGAGTCTTCGCAAGGATAATCTGACGAAGGACGACGTCCTCACCGCGCCCGTCAATTCACTCCTGATGGTCATGGCCGGCGCCTTCACCGGCGATGCCGCCCCGGGACTTAAACTGACGCCCCTCATCGCATCTTCCCCGAAAAGCGTGCTTGCCGACGCCATGATGTTGCAGTTCGACCCGAACGCCTTCCGCCGCGAACTGAAGAGTCCGTCCAAGAGTTATAACCTGGCCATTCGGTTGCAGGGTAAATTCAAGACCGCCTTCCCGGAGGGCGCGCCCGCCGAACCCGGCTCCACCAATGCCGTGAAGACCGCCGACACCTCGTCTCTCAAGGAAAACCAGGGGAACGGCAACGTCATCCTGGTCGCGGACGTCGATCTGCTGGTTAACGATTTCTGCGTACAGGAATTGAATCTGCTGGGATACCGGGGCTACCAGCCGATCAACGACAACATCAACCTGTTTGCCAATATGGTTGAGCAGATGGCCGGCAGCGCCGACCTCATCGGCGTCCGGTGCCGTGGCGCGTTCAACCGCCCCTTCACCCGCGTTCTTGCCCTCCAGGCGGAAGCCCAGTCCCGATGGATGGAACAGGAGCAGGCGCTCGAGGAAAAACTCCAGGCCTCCCAGCGCCGGATTGAGGAACTGGGGCGCCAGAAGGATGACAAACAGCGGTTCATCCTGAGTCCGGAACAAAACCGCGAACTCGAGGGAATCCGCGCGGAAGTACTCAAGTACAAACAGGAACTCAAGCAGGTTCGCCGCAATCTCCGGGAAGACATCGAGGCGCTGGGAATGACGATCAAGGTCATCAACATCCTGCTCGTCCCCGCGCTTGTCGCCCTGGCCGGCATCATTTTCGCCCTGGTTCGGAGACCCGGGAAATAACCCACTGACATTCATCATCCATCATCAACAGGAGACATCATGAAAGGCAAACAACTCGTCATTCTTACCGGCGTCGCCGCCGCGCTGGCCGGTCTCGCGGTTTGGAGCACCCGGAACGAATCTCAGCACACCTCGGCCTCCGGTCTGGGAGGTAAAATTCTTCCGGCTCTCAAAGACCAGATCAACAACGTCACCTCCCTGGCCATCCAATCCACCGCGTCGACGGTCACGGTCACCCGTGTTGACGGAATCTGGCGGGTACCCGCCAAGTGGAATTATCCAGCCGATTTCGGAACCATCCGCGAGGCGCTGAACTCTCTGGCCGACCTCAAGGCCCTGCATTTCATCCGGACAACCCCCTCTGAGCGCGCCCAACTTCAGTTGCTCACCGCCGCCGACAAGGGTTCCACCAATCTGGATCAGTGCGCCACCCAGGTCACTATTCAGGGCACAGGTAACAAATCGCTCGCCCTGCTCCATCTCGGCAAGACCCGCTCCCGCCCCGGACAGACCGACGATGCGGCAATGGGCGGTGGATATCCGGATGGCCGGTATGTCATGAACGAGAAGGGGCAGGTTTGGCTGACTGGTGAGACCCTCCAGAATCTCACGCCCCCCCTGCAGAATTGGCTGGATCCGGAGTTCCTCAACCTCACCGACATCCTGTCCGTTCAAATCACCCATCCTTCGCAGGACAGCATCAAGGCGGAACGCGCCAACCCCAACGGGGAATTCACCCTTCAGGGTGCCATTCCCGCCGAAAAAATAGTGGATCAGGCAAAACTCAACCAGATTGGATCCACCCTCGGTTCTCTTCGTTACGACGACATAGCGGATCCGAAGTTGGCGCCTGAGACAACCGGACTGGATAAACCGGTTGTCTGCCAGATCCGAACCCGGAAAGGGGAAAGCGTGACGATTCGTATCGGAAAATCCCCCGTCGGCGAAACAAAGCGGTACGCCACCGTCTCAGTCGCCTTCGAGGCGCCTGTCCAGGCTCCTGTCTCCGGCACGAATCAGGAAGTCGCCGTCAAGGCCCAGGCGGAAGAACAGGCAAAGACGGCCTCCGCCGCCAAAACGCTCCACGAGAAACTCAGTCCGTGGATTTACCTGATCTCCCAGGAGTGCGCCTCGGCCCTCAGTCCGGAGCGGAATGCCCTGATGCAGGACAAACCGAAACCCGGGGATACGAAGGATGAAAAGAAGCCGTGACACAGCGACCCGTAAAGACGACCTTATACCGACTTGAAAAAGGAATAA
>JBAWZH010000158.1:0-5838 GCA_037143135.1 bacterium | reverse complement strand
TGGGGCTGGTCGGGATCATGAGTTTTGGGCAACCCAACCAGCCACTTATAGGCGTTCCGGTATCCGAAGGCTATGCCGGGCTCATTGTCTACGGCGGACTTAATCCCATCGCGGCATTGCGGGAAGGGGGTCTTCCCGTAATCATCAAGTCCATGGCCGGACTGGTTCCGTATTCAAGCCTCAAGACTATCGAGGACTATCAGCGCAAATCACGCTGAGTTTTTGAGCGGAATCGATAAATAGAGATGTGACTTACAGTGCTTAATTATCCCAAGAACGCGCCAAGATGTACAATATAACGCCTTATGAATAGAGCACTCTGTATCGCATGTCACTACAACAAGATATTGAAAACAAGATCTACCATATTGAGGTACTGACGCCGAAACAGAATTCCCAGGATCTGGATGGAGACCTTGAGAAGTTTGTTAAGAAATTCAACCGGGTACAGGAGGCCGGATATGTCGCCTGTATCACAGACAATCCCATGGGGCTGTTGAGTTTTCAGGCCACAGACCTGATTGTTGAACTGGGTTTGGAGGTGAAGCCCGGGCAACTGTCAATCCACCTGAACACGTTCCATTCCAAGTCGGATCTCCATGCCATCCTGGACACGGCGGCAAGGCTGAATGTCAACGATGTGCTTGTGGTTTCGGGCGACGGAAGTGAACGCCTCTGCAAGTTGAATCCCCAATCGATCGGGCTGAGTTGTCATTCGGTGACAGCCGTTGAACTGGTTGCTTACATTCGCGAGGCTTATCCCGGTGTCTTTACGCTGGGGGTGGCCTTTAATCCCTATGAGCCCGAGGAGCACGAAATGGAAAAGATGCGCCGGAAGATCGATGCGGGCGCAGCGTTCATCTGTACGCAACCGGTGCTTGGCCGTGATGAACGGGTGCTGGGGTTGAAACAATTTGGTTTGCCGGTGTTTGTTGAATGTTGGATGTCAAAAAAACTGCACCTTCTTTCCCAATGCGTCGGGTACACCATCCCCGAGAATAGCGCCTATGATCCCATGGCGACGTTGAAGGAATTGAAGTCCATCTATTCCGGTTATGGGATGTATCTGGCCATGGTAGGGACAAAAACCCACTTTCCGATTGACCTGTAACAAGTTATCCCGAAACCGTAACTTTGTGTTGCCAAAAGGGCGAGGCCGGGTGCAGAATCAAAAAGTCTTTAATTTTGTTTCAAATGAAGGGAGTTGTTCATGACTGCACGACTGAGCCGTTGTTTTGTATCCTGCCTGGCCGTCACGGCGCTTGTTATTCCGGTCTTTGCCGGCACAGAAGAATATCCCACGGTGCCCGAGGGCAAGACTCGCGGTGAAAAGGCCTTGAAGTCTGGCAAGATGACTTACTGGGCTGATCGTGCCGATATGGCACAGGTGATGACCGCCAGTTTCCTGGGCGGCAAAGGCACTGAATGGTTGACCGACGGCGGATTTCAACCGGACGGCACCGTCGTTCTCTGCGGCAACGTGTTTGGGCCCGACTTCGAAATGCCGGTGAAGATCACGGTCATTGGAATGGATGGACCGCCGGTTGCGGCGCCGGTGCTTGCGAAGGACTCGAAAGGAAGGGAAGAGAAACCGTCCTGGAAACATGACGGCACCACCGGTTTCATTGCCCTGCTCACCCCCGATCTCAAGAAGATAGTCACCGTGGCGCGTCTTCCGTGGGGAAGTGCCTCCATTACATCGGCCGAAATCGCCAAGGATGGTAGCCTCTACATCGCGGGCAAGGCCACGAGCAACATCGGACGACTGGGCGGCGACGTTCAGACTATGAACGTGAGCGCCGAGGCGACGCGCAAAGGCGGCCTATGCGATTTCACGTACATTGCCAAGATCGCGCCGGATGCTTCCAAGTGCCTGTGGGTGCGCACTACCAAGGGCCTGTCCGACGCTCCCCAACTGACATTCCTTCAGGACGGCAACATCAAGTACGGCGCACAGGATCTCCGAACTCTCGACCCGAACGGGAAACTGGTGGGTGAACCTGTGATCGTTCCCGGAGGCGTCCAGGTGAGTGCCTCGGTGAATCCGGTGGACGGCACGTTTGTGAAAGGCGGCGAACACAATTGGGGCACCGGACGTGAACCGTGGCGCTGCCCCAAACTGGACACCTACACGCCGGATGGCAAACATCAATATCAACTCTATGACTGGGGCGGCCCCTACGTCGTTCTCGACAATTGCCGGCAGGTGTCGGATACGGCGGTTCGGTTGGTGACGCACGATCAGGACGGGAATGTTCTGCTCTCCATGTGGTCGGACGGCGGGAACAGTGTCGCGACAACGCAACCCAACGATATCCGTCGAGGAGTGGGGTATGACGGATTGGGCATCAACAGCGCCGGCGCCGGTGTCTTGTCGTGTCAGTATCTCGTCCGGTGCGAAACGAAGAACTACACATGCAATGGGTACACGATGTGGCTCGCGTTTCGTAACGGAAAACCCAATGGGGTGAGCATTGACACCCTTGCCTTTGCGGCTGATGGGTCGATCTGTTTTGCCGGCGGTTCGGCCTGGGGGCTCCGTCAAACCTCCACCAAACTGGCCAATGGTGAACCGGCCGGCGAGTATGTGTCGGTGCTGACTCCCGACATGGGTGGGTGCCGCTTCAGTTCCTCGGTACCCGGTACCGGTCTTGCACAGGTGAATAACGGCGCCTGGGGCATTGCCTCCGGAAAGGTCGCCGGAAAGACCAGAGTGATGTTCATGGGCAGCGCCGCGGCCGAAGGCAATGTGTATGGTCTCGTCACCGAAACTCCGGTGAGGAATCCGATCCAGGCAAAATTCGGCGGCGGCATCAGCGACGGCTACTTCATCGTTCTGGACCTGCCGAAACTGGCCGCGCCGGTGGCATCAACCGGGACAAAGACCCCGCCGCGCCTGAGTGTTGATCGCGAAGCGAGAATCAAGACGAAAAGCCCGCCCACCATGCCGAATGACGGCGTCGTGTATAAATTTGACCCCGCATTCCCAAGGTGGAATACGGTTGACGCCGAGATCCGCGATGCGAAAGCGGCCTACTGGCCGAATTTCATGTACGGCAAACCGGTGGGTGGCACGTTGACATATCGCGCTGAAGGGCCGAAGGTTGACAAGGTTGTGGTGGAATGCCCGGGCCTCTGCCAACCGCGTGGCGATCAGACCCGTCGTGTCATCGGCGAGTTGGTCAAACCGGATGCCGCCCCGAAACTGACGCTCACCCTCACCTCTCTTGAACCCGTCAAAGGGGAGGACAGGAAAGTCACCGATTCAAGAGGCAGGGAATCGGTGCGGTATCTTGAGTACTGCGAAGGCAAGGGTGTATTGGATATGGCAGGCAGGAAAGTGAATATCGCGCCGAAGTGTTCAGTCTCCTATGGGAAGGTCGTGGAGAAGGAAACCAGAAAAGTCACGATTAGCGCCTACTTCACCATCAAGGGCAGAGACATCGGCCTCACCGGCCCGCTTGCCAACGAGGAAATCGACTTCCGTGTGAGTTGCCAAGGCATGGCCGAGGGATCTGCGCCGCCACCGAAGAAGTAACCAGCGGCGACCGCTGTAGAATCAACAACCGGGAAATCCGGAAGATCGGAGAGGCGATTCTCAAATGAATGGACGTTTAGACCCGCCCGCCATCCGCCGTGTGATTCTTTCCACAGACCAGTCCGAACCCCGGCATCCCTGGAATCCGATTTGGAGGCGGGGGCGGTGGCTGGCGAAATGGCTTATTGCGCCTGCGGGGCTTCGGGCACCCTTTGTCGTGGGGTATCGACTGGGGTTTGATCTCAAAGAATCAGCAACGATCCGCGTGCATCTCAGCGCCGATGAACGGGCTCTGTTTCTGGTCGATGGACAGGCGGTTCGGGCGCTGCCGGAACGCGGCGATTCCAATCACTGGCGTTTTGCGTCCTATGACCTGGACTTGTCCGCCGGTCGGCATTGGCTGGCCTTGCAGTTGTGGTGTGGTGGAGATAGGGCGCCGATGAACCAGCTTTCGGCCGCGCCCGGCGTCATCCTCAGCGCAGACGATCCCTGGCACGATCTGGTTGCGACGGGTTTTGCCGCCTGGGAATGCTGCACGTTAACTGCTTTTGGATTCGATGTGGGGCAACCTCTGGGTTTTTTCACTGGCGCTCGTTCGGTGATCGATGCTGCAACGATGCCGTGGGGTTGGGAGACTGGGGCCGGGAAGGATTTCAGTCTCGCAGAGTCAGGGCGACAGGGTTTTACGCCCACGTCTGTTACGGATCAATATCCACCGATTCTCGTCCCTGAACGCTTGCCTGCCATGACCCGCGAGAAAGTGCCCAATGGAACGGCCGTGTTTTTGGACGATGCGGCGCTCAAGGATCATGTCGCGCCAGTGCTGGATCCAGCGGGGGATCTAGCCAAGGAACGCCTGGACTGGCAGCGTTTCTTGGATGGGAATGCGCCACTCACAATTGCGCCTCAGACCACACGTCGTTGCTTGATCGACCTGGGTGTGTACCGAAGCGTCTGGACCCAATTACGCGCCTCGGGTGCGGGATCGACGGTTGCGCTGCGGTTTGCCGAGGGGATATACGCCAAACCCCAGGGCGATCCCAACGGTGGCCACGATAAAGGTGATCGGCGGCGCTGGGAAGGGAAATACCTACGCGGGGTTGGCCCCGCATTCCTCCCGGCGGCGGGATCGGCGCGTGATTTCCTGCCTGTGGAATGGGAATGCGGTCGCTGGATGGAAATCACGGTGACGACGGCCGAGGCTCCGCTGGTCGTTGAAAAACTTGAACTATATGCGACAGGCTTTCCTTTCACCGATGAGGGGGCCTGCCAAACTGACGATCCCCGGCAAAGCGTCCTTCGCGACCTGTGCCTGCACACCATGCGGGTGGGCACGCATGAGACCTATTACGACTGCCCCTATTACGAACGCCTGCAATACGTCGGCGATACCCGGCTGGAAGTCCTGACCACCTATTGCCTCATGCAGAACGACGCTCTGCCTCGACAGGCCATAGAAGCCTTTGCCAATTGCCGCTTGGACAATGGCCTTGTGCCCAGCCGCTCTCCGGCGCGGGGAGTGCAAATCATTCCGCCCTTTGCCCTGTGGTGGATCCACATGGTTCACGACCATGCCCTGTGGCGGGACGACCCGTCCTATATCCGCAGGCATTTGCCTGGCATCAGAGCGATTTTGGATGCTTGGAGCCAGTGGCAAAACGCGGGTGGACTGATTGAATCGCCCCTGGGTTGGAACTTTGTTGATTGGGTTCCTGGTTGGGACGCTGGCATTCCGGTCGGCGCCAACGGTGGTTTCTCGGCGATTCTCAACTGGCATTTTGCCTGGACGCTGAGAATTGCCGCTGAACTGGAGGACGCCCTGGGTGAAAGCCAGGTGGCCGCCCTTCAACGCAAACGGGCCGCCGCCGTCGTCAGCGCCCTGGAAGGCTGTTGGGATGCGAAGAGACGGCGCTGGAGTGATGCGCAGGGGGTGGAAACCTCAAGCGAACATGTGCAGATCCTGGCCGTATTGTCGGGGTTTCTGTCGCCCGAACGTGTTGACGATGCGGCCCGCAGTCTGAGTCAGGATCATGATCTGGCCCGGACCACCATCTATTTCACGCATTACCTGTTTGAGGCGTACCGCGCCCTGAACCGTCCGGATCTGCTGTTTCAGCGTCTGAACCTGTGGTTTGACTTGTCCCAACGTGGATTGACAACCACGCCCGAATGTCCCGAGCCGACCCGCAGCGACTGCCATCCCTGGGGAGCACATCCACTGTACCACCAGATCGCCAGTATCGCAGGCATCCGCCCAGCCGCATTGGGTTTTGCCCTCGCCAGCATTCGGCCCCAGTTGG
>JBAWZH010000157.1:0-5893 GCA_037143135.1 bacterium | reverse complement strand
CGAAAGAAGTTAATCGAGGATAAGTATCCACAGATCACATTAATCTCCGCCAACCACGTTACAGACACCCCGATGGATATGACTGGCCGCGTCTCACAACCAGCACAAGAGGCATCGTTTAGCACAGCAATCATTATAAACAAACCATTAGCCTTCGGTCGAGGTCTCGTCACCGTAGCGGCCCTGCTCTGGGTTCCCGTTCTGAGTGCGGCTCCTGTCTCCGCACCAAGCAGCGATTCTCTTCCTGGCGCTGTATCGGCCAGTGACAAAGCCATTGTTGAAAAGCCGCTTTGGAAGTCCGGTAAGGGTGGTTACAACACTTATCGCATCCCGGCAATTGGCGTTACGAACAACGGGACGGTTTTGGCGTTTTGCGAGGGCCGAAAAAATGGAGCAGGCGATTCCGGAGACATTGATTTGCTGCTCCGTCGCTCCCTGGATCACGGTCGGTCCTGGTCAGAGCAGTCCGTGGTTTGGAACGATGGCCAAAACACTTGCGGAAATCCGTGTGTCGTGGTGGATGAGATGACCGGGGTCATCTGGCTCCTCTCCACTTGGAACCGTGGCACAGACAATGAACGGCTGATCATCAACCACAACAGCAGCGATACGCGGAGGGTATTTGTCATGTCTTCTTCCGATGACGGTGTGACCTGGAGCCGGCCCGAGGAGATCACTTCAGATGTAAAAAGGTCGGATTGGACATGGTATGCAACCGGGCCGGGGAGCGGCATTCAGATCAAGAACGGGTTTCATGCCGGACGTCTGGTTATTGGCTGTGACCATATCACAGCGGTTGGAAATGGCTACTACTCCCACGCCGTGTTCAGCGACGATCACGGAAGAACCTGGAAAATGGGAGGGCAGACGCCGCTCGAAGGAGTCAACGAATGTGAGGTGGTGGAAATCGCCGGGGGAAAGCTTCTGCTAAACATGCGCAATGGGCATCGTTCGAACAAATTCCGCCAGACCGCCATCAGCGACGATGGGGGGGAAACCTGGATTGAGCAGACTTACGATCCAGTGCTGATCGAGCCGATCTGCCAGGCAGGCATTCGTCGATATTCCTGGCCAACTTCTGACGAGCAGAACGTCATTTTGTTCTCGAACCCGGCCAACGCTGACCGCCGGGTGAATATGACGGTTCGTGCGAGCTTTGACGACGGCAAGACCTGGCCGGCAAGCCTTACCTTATACAGTGGCAACAGCGCCTACTCCGATCTCGCAGTGCTCGGGAACAAAACTGTTGCGTGTCTGTATGAGAAGGACTCATTCATTTCCTTTGCGAATTTCAAAGTATCAGACTTTTTACTGGGGCAGGATCTGCCCAAGGGATCCCCTCAACCCAAACCATAGGTCAATAAAAAGGCGCATACGTTTGAACTCTTCAATGATAACTTCCTCCAGAAGGAAGGCGCTTCCTGCATGTTTGCTTCTGGTTGCCTCCCTTCTGAGCGTTAGGCTTGCTAGTGAGACCGCGATTGTTGACGCGGCTGATTCCGTGGGAGTCAAGGTCGATGCCAGCAAGGTGCTGGTTGAACGGGATGTGAGCCTGATCGGAGCCAATCTCGAGGATTTGAACTACCAAATCTACGGGGGTCTTTATAGCCAGCTTCTCCACGGGGAATGTTTTGAGGAACACGTTGATCCCTCAAGCCTGCTGGGGCTGACGGGAAGAAACCGGCTCGCGGTTTGGGTGATTATGGACGCACAAAACCGCCCCGTGCTGACGTGCAACACAGGCCGTTTGTTTCAAGGATTATACGACCCAAATGGGCTCTCCCTGGGCCGCCAGGCACCAGAATCGAAGACCAAAGGCGAGCCAGATTTTGAGAAAGGCAAAAATCTGATGCCGCCGGTCAAAATCGGTTCACTCACCTTTATCGGTGGAGTTGTCTTGCCGGAGGAATTACCCGGCGATTTACGCAGCCGGTTGACGGCCCTTGCCACCGGGGAGATGCAGCCCAGCCGGCATTGGCATTCCGTTCTCGGTGGCTCGGCCTCCGGATCAATCCAACTCGTGCGGCGAGGCGTTTTCACCGGCAATCAAGCGCAGCAAATCCGTTTTGCCTCCGGTGTCGGAGAATTCGGCATTGATAACGCCGGTCTGTTCCGGTCCGGCATTAATTTGGCTGGGGGCAAGCCTTACGATGGGGTGCTCCGCATCAAGAGCGATACGGAGCAACAGGTCTTTGTGTCGCTGCGAAACGAAGCGGGCAAGGTTCTTGCCGAACAGGCGCTTAACTTGTCCGCCCTGCCGGGGGAATATCAAAAGCTCACGTTTGCACTCACGCCCGTCGCCTCCGACGCGCGTGGACGGTTCGCCCTCGTGCTCAAGCAGCCCGGCACGATCACGGTGGATTACGCATTCCTGCAGGCTGGAGAATGGGGGCGTTACAGTAAATTGCCGGTGCGCAAGGAAATGGCGGAGGCGCTTCTCAAAGGAGGTGTGAAGACTATTCGTTATAACGGCTCCATGAACAACCGTTGTCCCGATCTTGCAGCCTACCGATGGAAGAAGATGATCGGCCCACGTGATGAGCGGATTCCGTATCAAGGATTCTTTAACGCCTACGCTTCCCATGGCTTCACGGTTTTCGACATGATGGATTTTTGCGAGGCAGCGGGCGTGCTCCCCGTAATCGGCTTGAATTCCGAAGAGACCGAACAGGATATGGCGGATTTCGTTGACTATTGCCTGGCTGGGCCGGACACCGTTTGGGGCAAACGGCGCATCGCTGACGGGCATCCCAAGCCCTATTTCCTTCAGGCCGTCGAAATCGGAAACGAGCAGGGCAGCCCAGAGTATTATGCCAGGATCAAGGCGCTGGCCGGAGCCCTCTGGAAAAAAAATCGCAATATTGACGTGGTTGTTTCCACGAACTTCCGCGAACGTTCCAACCAGAAAACGTCACCCTTCATGGATCTGGCGCGTTGGTGCCGCGAGATGGACCAGGAGACAAAACTGGTGCTGGATTCTCATTATGACGGACTGCCGCTCGGCCAAACCGATGACAAGTTGGGTATTGATATCGGGCTGGACATGCACCGATTAGCGGCCGAGGCACTGCCGGGCTTCAATCTTCGGCTTTGGCCATTGGAGGAAAATGGTCAAACGTACAATTGGGAGCGCGGATTGGGGCATGCCCACAATCTCAACCTGCTGAACCGGATGCCGCCCGCCCTTGAAAGGGCCGCCACAGCCAACGCATTCCAAGCATGGGATCTCTTTCTGGCCTGGAGCCAAGGCCGCATCCAGTTCACCCCGTCGAAAATCATTTGCGAGCCGCCGTATTACGTGGACCGGATGTTTGCCGATGAATGGCTGCCGCTGGTGGTGCAGGCGGAATGCGCCGCCAAGACCCTCGACGTTCTCGCCAAGAAAAGCAGTGACGGCAAGACTTTGACGCTTTATCTCGTCAACATTGCCGAAGCGCCAGTTACCGCCTCGTTTTCGCTGCTGAACTTCGCGCCGCGGAATGCCAAAGCCACTCGTATCCAAGCCGGTCTCACCGCCACCAACACGCCAGACCAACCGTTCGCCGTCGTTCCGCAGGCTGTCCTTTGGAACTGGAATGAAACTCGGCCGCAGATGGAATTGCCTGCCTATTCTTTCACAACGCTTCGTCTGAGCCAGTGAAGATTACGGAGTGCATGCATAAGAACAAAAAAACAGCAAAAGACATTGGAAAAAAGGAATATAAGAACTGTCCTCCACACTGAAACGAGCGAAAGCCCTCTCACCGAGGCGATGAGCTTGTAATAACAACCTCAGAAAGCAGGGTGAGGGCTTTGATTGGATTCGCCCGATTGCATGATATCCTCGAGCCAATGAAACTCCCTCATTTTGTTCTTCCCCTCCTTGCATTGGCTGTCGCAGCCAACGCCCAGCCGCTCAAGGAAGTCGATCTGGCTTCCGAGACAGTTTGGACACTGTCCATTGATGCCAAGCCGGAAATCCGTCCGATCAAGGTGCCCTTTGGCGGCTGGAATTCGAATCGGCAGAGCCCGCAGATATCAGAGGTAACCGACGTCATGGATCATGTGGTTTACAGCCGCACGATCCAAATTCCTGAGGAAGCAAAGGGGCAGGTAACAAAGTTGGTCTTTGGCTGCGTTAACTATGGGGCGGAGGTCTTCCTCGATGGCAAGTTGATTGGCCGCCATGAAGGGCCATTTACCTCCTTTGAAGTCGATTTGACCGGGCGGGTGGAGCCGCTGAAAAGCTACCGGCTTGAGGTCAAGGCCTATACCCTCAACCACTACAATGACAGCCAGAACCGGGAACTCGTGGCCCAGGGGAAAATGAAAATGGAAGATGCTCTTCGGAAAGGAAAAATTTCCGTGCCGACAGGTTTTGTTTATATTAACGGTCTTTCGTCATTGGGGTATGGGATTGGGAGGTTTGTGAAGTTGCAGGTCCTGCCCACGCTCTATATCAAGGATCTGTTTGTGCGCCCTTTGGTGAGCGGCAACTCGCTCAGCTACGACATTTGGATTGAAAACCGCGGCAATGCAGCGCGCACGGTCACCTTGAAATCCTCTCTTGATTCCTGGAACAAGAGCGCATGGCCGTATCCGCAGATTCCCGATACTGTGATCACTGTAGCCGCGGGCCAAACGCTCAAGGCGAGCATCGGTCCGGTTGCCTGGAAACTGGGGCCGGCGAGTTACTGGTGGCCCAACATACCGTTCCGTGAAGATTACGTGGCCACGCTGCATTTTCTCAACGTGTCGCTGAATGAATCGGGAAAAGCAATTGGCCAGCGCTCACAGCGGTTTGGTTTCGTGGAGCATGCCGAAGGCCCCTACTACTACACCATCAATGGGGTGCGCGTGAACCTGCCAAGCGATGCCACGGCGATTACCCAGTGCGGGATCTATGACGGGTATGCCGAGTCGCCTGCCTTCAGGCCGCCGACAGGCCCCAATACCGGTTGCCCGGAAACATGGAAGCGGTTTATGCGTCTGGGGATTCGCGCAAACCGTACCCATCAGGAACCGCCCACAGAATACATGATGGAGGCGGCCGATGAAGCCGGTTTCGTTATAATTCCGGAGAGCGCCATTCGCGGTTCCTACCTGCCTGCGAGCCGGAATCCGAAGGAACCCAGTTACGCCACGCACCTTGAGGAAATGATCGTGGCCGCCCGCAATCATCCTTCAGTGGCCCGATACTCGCTGAGCAACGAATTCGGTGCTCCACCGGAGTTCATCGATTTTGCCGCCCCCCATGACTCCACCCGACCCCTGGTTTACGAATCCAATTCCCACGACGTATCGACCCGGGTGGAGACCGCTCGCGGGCATGCTTACACCACGGCCCATTACTGCACGTGGCCACGGCCTGCCAGGAAGATCTTTGCGATGGGCGAGTATGCCTGGAGCACCGATGGTTTGGCGGACTATATCAATCAAGGCCGGGATATGCGGCTCAACGACATTTGTTATTTCTCCGGCTGGAGCTGGCTTAACTACTGGCCCAACTTCCTGGAAGGGCACAATCACGATACGTTTGCCTGGAAACAGAACAATCACCCGGACCGAAAGGATGGGTCCGACGGCTGGAATTCGCCCGTAACCAGCCATATTCAAAAGTCGCTGGCGCCTTATCTGATTCTCGACCACGAGTTGGAGAAGATTGCCAGCGGCATGGAGAACTGGCCCGGCGCGACGCCGACACTTAAACCGGGAGCGGAGATTGAGCGAACGGTTGAAGTTTTCAACGACGGGCTTTTCGGCAATAAATTGACCTTCCGCTGGAGTGCGCGACTGGATTCGCCCGATGGCAAGGAGGTCGCCCATGGCAGCAAGGAGTTGACGATCGAGCCCGGCTTTCATGTCACGGAGAAGCTCAGATTCAAAGCGCCGGAGCTCGGGTCAAAACCGGAAC
>JBAWZH010000156.1:0-5911 GCA_037143135.1 bacterium | reverse complement strand
TGCGCTCCAACCTCACCGAAAGAGATCCTGGAGATCTGTGGGAGTTCTATCTCAAACTCGTTGAGGTCGAGGCGGCGTTCAGGACACTGAAAGGCGATCTGGAAATCCGTCCCATTTTCCACCAGGACATGGACAGGATCGAAGGCCACATCCTCGTGGCCTTCACGGCCTACTGCTTGCATGTGACCCTCAAAACGCTCCTCGCGGCCCATGCGCCGGGCCTGACACCCCGCCAAGCTCTGGAAAAACTCTCCGCCATCCAGATGCTCGACGTCCACTTCCCCACCACCGACGGCCGCGAACTGGTCTTCTCTCGTTATACAAAACCCGAACCCGATCAGCAACTTGTCATCAATGTCCTGAAATGGAAATTGCCGCCGCAATCCCCTCCGAAAATTACATCAGCCGGAACTGTCGAAATACCATAGTGGCTACAGACTTTTAGGAAGGTTGCGTTGATTTTCAATGACTTACATCAATTTTCGCCGCGAATAGCGAAAGTCCGGCTAAGTGCCATTCATGACTCAGATGAAGGTGAATTGTGAACAGTGAAGACGGAGACCCCGTGAGCCCTACCATGGCTTGATGACCCATTTCCAGATTATGATACCGAACCGTCCTGCCGTGAACTTGCCGAACCGGTGATCGCTTACGCGAACGGTTGAGCACTCGCGGCGGGACGGGTTTGTCTCGGTTCGACCCCGCTTACAGTAAAACAGGTTCGTTTCAGGAATCAGACCAGCCGCAGCGCTTCGAAAAGCGGGTTTATGATCGATCTTGACCTTCATGCCCGATTTTCACATGCTTCCAGCCACGAAAACGATGTTTCAGAGATGGTTCAGGGCGGACTCAACGGGTGTGTGCCCGTATCGCCAAAAAAACGATTTCTTATCCATTCCATTCATCATTCCATTCCGTCCATCCGATGCTGTGATTGCAGGGATCAGGTGAATTGATGATGTAAATCGGCAATATAAAGGTAAAAGATGATAATCGCAGTATTAACAACGGCTGTAGCGTCCAAGATTCAAGTCGGTAATCTCGACCTGGGTATCATTATCTTCTATCTGCTGGCGATCGTCGGTATTGGCGTGCTGGCGGGTCTTGTGCGAAAGTCGCATTCCGGCGAGGGCGCCCATTACTTCCTGGCAGATAATTCCCTGAAATGGCCAGTCATCGGTCTAGCCATGTTCGCCGCCAATATCTCGACGGTGCATCTGGTCAGTCTGGCGCAGTCGGCCTACACCTCCGGCCTGCTCTATGGCAATTTCGAGTGGATGGCCGGCTTTACGCTAATCCTGCTTTCCCTCTTTTTCGCACCGCTTTACCTGCGCACCAAGGCGACGACCCTTCCTGACTACTTGGAACGCCGCTACAATCGTAATTGCCGCGACATGCTGACCATCGTTTCGCTCTTCTCTGCCATTGTCATCCACATCGGCGTGGCGCTTTTTACGGCGGCGACCGTACTCTGCTTCATTTTCGGCATTCATGGTGACATGACGATCATGGGTCTTTCTCCGATGATGTTCTTCATCCTCGCTCTCGGTGTGCTCACCGGTATCTACACCGTCGTCGGCGGTTTGTTGGCGGTGGTTTGGACTGAGAGCATCCAGACCGTCCTTCTTCTCGTTGGCGCTATCTGCATCACGGTCGTCGGCTACCATGCCATTGGCGGATGGGACGCCCTGACCGCAACTCTAGCCAGCAACCCGCATCCACTGGCTGGTAGCAAGGAGTCCATTGCCGCCGGTGTCGAATTGTCCACCAAGTCCTTCCTCAGTATGGCCCATTCACGTGGTGACAACACCGTCATCGGCAATATTCCCTGGTATTCCATTCTGCTTGGCTATCCTATCATCGGCATTTGGTACTGGTGCTGTGACCAGACCATTGTCCAGCGTGTGCTCGCCGCCAAGGATGAGAAAAACGCCCGGCTCGGACCGCTCTTCTGCGGCTTCATCAAGATCCTGCCAGTGTTCTTCTTCGTTCTGCCAGGCGTCATTTGTGTTGCTTTGGTTCAGAAGAACTATTTCGGTTCGGGCGTCGGACCCGCTGCTTCTGCTGACGCCTATCCGTTCATGATTACGCATTTGCTGCCGGTCGGCCTCAAGGGGTTGGTCACGGCCGCCATGCTTGCCGCCGCCATGCAGACCTGTTCCGCTGCGCTCAACTCCGCCGCCACGATGTTCTCCTATGACATCTGGAGGCGCTGGAGCCCGGCAACCACGGACAAGTCCCTGATCAAGGTCGGTCGCTGGGCTACTATTGTCGCCACCTTTTTAGCGATTGTGCTCTCCCCGATCTTCGGACATTACCCGACGATCATCCAAGGGTTGAATACGATGATTTGTTACGTGGCTCCGCCAATCACCGCAGTTTTCCTGATAGGTGTGTTCTGGAAGAAGGCTGGTGGTAAAGCTGCGTTTGTTACTATGGTTTCCGGCGCGGGCATGGGTATTACCTGTTTTATCCTGGATTTCTTTCGAGCCGTCTTTATTGGTGAAGGGGTCGCGGCAAAGACCGCTGTTGCAAGTTCGGCTGTCTGGGGCTTCATCTACAACATCGCGCTCAAGGATTTCATGCTGACCTCATTTGGCATGTTCTGCATCTGCATCATCATCCAGATTGTCGCCACGTTGATGATGCCTGAGCCACTTAAAGCGGAGGCCAGGGGGCTGACTTGGGAACACTGGGCCGACCCGCTCAAGGCGAAGTGCGGGCGTGGCCTTTCCGATTACCGGGTCATGTCGGTTGCCGTGCTGTTCACGTTCATCACGCTCTATGTGTGGTTCTGGTAAATAATAAGAAAGGGAGTTGAATTATGATGAAACAACTGCTGATTCCTATGCTTGGTTTGTCTGTACTGACCGTCGCCGGTTGCGGCACGCTGGGATCGGCCCAGCCTAGCGCTCAAGTTCAGCGCTATGGCACCATCACCGGACTTAAGTCGGAAAAAACGGCCTACTACAAGGATCTTCATGCCAAGCCCTGGCCCGGGGTCATCAAGAGACTCAAGGAGTGTAATTTCCGTAACTACTCGATCTACCTGAAGGAAATTGACGGGAAGTTGTTTCTTTTCAGCTATTTCGAGTACGCCGGCAAGGACTTCAAGGCTGACTGCGAAAAAATGGCTGCGGATCCCGAAACAAGACGCTGGTGGCAGGAAACGGATCCTTGCCAGATCCCGTTCCCTGCGGCCGCCGCCAAGAAGAAGATTTGGGACGGCATGGATGAAGTCTTTCATATTGAATAAAGAGTATGAGGATGAATAAATGTATTAAACGGCTGACGATTGGGATGATGGCGGTAACGGGAATGGTAGCGGGGGCGGTCGATAAGCCCACCTGAATGACGCCGGATCCCGCCGCTGTGGTGAAATGGCAGGATATGCGGTTTGGTATGTTCATCCACTGGGGCCGGTCAGCCTGACAGGGCACGGGATCGGTTGGTCGAGGGGAAGCCCGACTCCGATTGCTGTCTATGACAACCTCTACAAGCAGTTCAATCCAGA
The DNA here is from genome assembly GCA_037143135.1 of bacterium. GTDB lineage: Bacteria > Verrucomicrobiota > Kiritimatiellia > CAIKKV01 > CAITUY01 > JAABPW01. The sequence goes on along the minus strand of JBAWZH010000156.1, from coordinate 2,397 downwards.
GACAAGCCAGACGCGAATCCTGTTGGGGCAGTGCTCTTCCATGAACTCGGACATTCCTTTGCCGATCCCCTGTGCCCCTGATCCGATTTTTGATCGCGATTGCGCTTCGGGTGTCGTTTTGTCACTCATGCAACCATGAAGAGATTTCTTTGGGCTTTCTAACGGCGCAGCGTTTGTCTGGTTGCTTGCGGCAGTCAAGGGTCCGCGAGTCCGGTTAACCCGTCTTTCGCTGTTCGCGGGCTAAAACGTCTTTTTTCGGGTGGGTGACATGCGTTTCGCCCTTTGTTTACAGGGGTGCATCTTTCAAAACGGCTTGTGGGGCAGACTCTGTCGGTTGACTGTTTGATTTTCTATGAAACCATCACTTCATGTATCTGAAGTGTCACAAGCGGTTCAAAGACGGCAAGGAACATCGCTACTGGAGCGTGGTGGAAAGCCTCCGTACTCGGCGAGGAGTGATCAAGCGGCAGGTGCTCTACCTGGGTGAGATCAATGATGCGCAGCAGGCTCAGTGGTGTTCTGCGTTAGATGTGTTTGATGAGTCGAGCGACTCGATCCGGCAGATGAGTCTATTCCCGTCCGACCGCACCCCTCCGCCCGATGTCTCCAATCCGATTCAGATCCGGCTCAATGAGATGCAATTGCGCCGTCCCCGCCAATGGGGTGGTTGCTGGCTGGCTTTGGAACTATGGAATCTTCTGGGGCTCGATGCATTCTGGACGCCGCGACTTGAATCGAGCCGCAAGGGAATGGTTTGGCTGAATGTCCTCAAAACGCTGGTGAGTTACCGCCTTCTTGATCCCGGCAGCGAATGGCGATTGCACCGGGACTGGTTCAAGACCAGCGCCATGGGCGATCTGCTCGGGGAAGATGCCTCGATTGCGGGGAAAGACACACTCTACCGCTGTCTCGATAAACTTACCGACCACCGGGAAGCGATGTTTTCTTTTCTGAAAATGCAATGGAGCCTGCTGTTCAACGCCTCCTATGACATCCTGCTATATGATCTGACCAGCACCTATTTCGAGTGTGACCCACCCCAGAATGAGGAGGCCCTGCGCCGGTTCGGTTACAGCAGGGACAAGCGATCCGACTGCGTCCAGGTTGTCATTGCGCTGATCGTCACGCCCGAAGGCTTTCCGGTGGCTTACGAAGTGATGCCGGGTAATACCTCCGACAAGACCACGCTACCTGAGTTCCTGCGGAAAATCGAAGCGCAATACGGCAAGCGGAACCGATTGTGGATCATGGATCGGGGCATTCCCACGAAAGAATCCCTCGAACAGATGCGGGCGGAAGGCGCGAGTTATCTGGTGGGAACCCCTCGCGGGAGGCTCAGCAAACTCGAATCTCAACTGATCGCCCAGCCTTGGAAACAGGTGCAACAACAGATCGAAGTCAAACTGGCTCACGATGACGAAGACCTCTATGTGCTCACCCGTAGCGGTGGACGGCGGGACAAAGAACAGTCCATGCGGCGACGAAAACTCAGAAAACTCTGGTCACGACTGATTGAAATCCGAGCCATGAAAACACTGAATCGCGATGAGTTGCTGCTCAAACTTGGCGGAGCCAAAAAAGAAGCGGGCAAGGCCTGGGATCTGGTCGACATCCAGCTACCCGGGCACGATGAACCGGTCGCGCCGGAAACCTTCCTGTTCAGCATCAACAGGGGAAAGCTGCGCCGAACGCGCCGGAGCGAAGGCACCTACCTGCTACGCACCAACCTCACGGCGTCAGATCCCGAAGCGTTATGGAAGCAGTACATCATCCTCACCGAAATCGAACAGGCCTTCAAAGAACTCAAGAACGACCTCGACATCCGTCCGGTCTACCATCAAAAAGATGACCGTATCGAGGCGCATATCTTCGTGTCGTTCCGGGCCTACTGCCTGCAGGTTACGCTTAAGCACAAAGCGAAAGTCAAAGCACCCGGACTGACGCCCCGCGCTATCCTGGAAAAGTTCAAAGCCATGCAGATGATCGATGTCCATCTGCCGACTACCGATGGACGACACCTGATCCTGCCTCGCTACACGCAACCCGAGAAAGAACTCAAGCTGCTGCTACACCAATTGAACCTGACCCTTCCCGATCAGCCGCCACCGAGAATCGAAGCGCCGAAAGAAAAATGTGGGGCAGACCTTTGATTGAAAATCGAACAAATTGAGCGTTTTAGCCCGCGAACAGCGAAAGACGGGTTAGGGGCGGGCAACCGGTTTTGAAAATAATTGGCACATTGTTTAATGGCGTGATAATGTCCTGGTAATCGCAAAAGAGTCCGCATGGAAACGGAGAGGGTATTATGCCGAAAAAGGTCATTAGGAAGCAGTGTCCTTCTACAGAATCGGTCATCAGGAAATTTCACGGAAAACCGGGTTGCCTGCTCAGCGTTCT
>JBAWZH010000155.1:0-5914 GCA_037143135.1 bacterium | reverse complement strand
ACGCCGTGGCCAAGGACGGTATCCGCATGTTGGTCAAGGCCCGTGTGACCGTGCGAACGAACCTGGATCAACTGGTTGGCGGCGCCGGCGAAGATACCATTATCGCCCGCGTCGGCCAGGGTATCGTCAGCGCGATTGGTTCGTCGGCCACCTACAAACACGTCCTTGAAAATCCCGACGCCATCAGCCGCCGCGTGCTGGAAAGCGGATTGGATTCCCAGACCGCCTTCGAAATTGTGTCGATCGACATCGCGGATATCAGCGTGGCGGGAACCGGCGCCAAGGATGTCGCCAACGTCGGCGCCATGCTGGAAACCGAACGCGCCGAGGCCGACAAGAAATTGCGCCAGGCGGAGGCGGAAGGCCGTCGCGCCATGGCCGTCGCCCGTGAGCAGGAAATGCGCGCCCTGGTTCAGGAAATGCAGGCCCGCGTGGTGGAAGCCCAGGCGGAGGTTCCCCGCGCGATGGCGGAAGCCTTCCGGAAGGGCAACCTCGGCGTCATGGATTTCTACCGGATGCAGAATATCCAGGCCGACACCGATATGCGTAAGACGATCTCGGGCGAAACCCACGAGACCCAGAAACCGCACCAGGCGTAAGTCTTGAATCTTTTCCCCATAGCCGCCTCGGACATGGACGTCATCATTGGCATTATCGCCGTGGTGGGGTGGATTCTGTCTCAGGTTATGGGCCGTAAAAAAGGGGGTGACCCGTCGGCACCCCCGGACGGGGAACCCACCCCTTCCGAAAACCCGCAGGATGAATTGCGGAAGTTCTTCGAGGAAATGGGGAAGACAGTGAAGCCGCAGGCGGAAGTCAAACCGCCTCCGCCACCGCCTCCCGTTCCCACCCGTGCCCATACCCAGCAGAAACGGGAACGGCCCATCCCCCGCATTCGAAAGCAGGAGGAACCCAAGCCGCGGGAAATGATGAGGCCCGCGCCGGTCGTCATGGCGGAACCCGGAATATTTAGTGAGCCGGAGATCGTGCCGCGGTTCGCGTTGCCGGCCACGGCCACGTCTTCATCCAACAAAATCTCCATGCTCATGCCCGAAATACAGGATCCCGTCGCGCTCCGGAAAATGATCATCACCCTGGAAGTCCTGGGCAAGCCGGTGGCCCTGCGAAATGGGTCTCCCGCACTCTGACATCAGGCGGACGCCCGATTGACCGTCACCATCGCCTTGATCACCCCGTCACGATACTCGTGAACAAGATCGAAGGCCTCCTTCGTCTCCTCGAAGGCAAACCGGTGTGTCACCATGAAATCCAAACCGATCCGCCCTTTCGCGATCAGATCAAGGGCCGGTTGCAGACAGTGATTCTGCCGCCTCACATTCTGAAAACACAGTTCCTTCCGGCGGGCCACGTCAATGGGAATTGAAATCCGATCCACTTCAGGAATCCCCACCATCATCAACGTGCCTCCCGGCTTCAGCAATTCCACCGCCTGGTCAACCGCCTCCTGCTGGCCGCAGCACTCAAAGACCGCATCCAGCAACAACGGTTCTGTCCTTGAAATCGCCGCAACGACATCCTCGCGGTCGGGATTCCACGCCTCCGTCGCGCCCGCCGCTTGGGCCACCTTGTTACGCGCATCAATCTTATCGGTCATGTAGGCGGTTGTAATGCCGGCCTGACGGGCGGCGAGCCATACCGACAACCCGATGGGGCCGGATCCCAGGATCCCGATTTTCATACCCGGCGCCAACCCTGCCCGTTTTACCGCATACACGCCAATGGAAAGGGGTTCTCCCAGAGCCGCCTGTTCCAGTGTCATGGTCGCGGGAATCGGAAAGCAACAGGCCTCCGGCATCACGATAGTCTCGGATAGACATCCCTCCGCCTGGCCCGGACACCCCAGAAAACTGAGGTGCCTGCAGGTGTGCGGACGACCGCACCGGCATTGGTCGCAGACTCCACACGAGACGGCCGGCTCGACGGCAACCCGGTCGCCGGGCCGAACCCGAGTGACCCCGCTCCCGACCTTTTCGACCACGGCCGAACATTCGTGCCCGACGGTGAACGGATAGCGCACCACCTGGCTTCCGATACGCCCGGTGGAATAGTAATGAACGTCCGACCCGCAAATCCCGACCACCGCCACACGAAGCAGCACGTCAGTCTCATGACGAATAGTCGGCGCGGGAACCTCCCGCATTTCCATGGCGCGAAGGCCGGTTAGCATAAATGTCTTCATGCGAATAGATTCCCCTGATTTAAGAGCCCTGACGGATCGAACACCCTTTTTACGTCACGCATTTGCCGGATCCCCTCCTCACCCAGCATTTCACGAAGCAGAACCACCTTGAATTTTCCAATGCCATGCTCCGCCGATACCGTTCCCCCCAGCGCAATCACCCGGCGCGCCCACTCGAGGTATAAATCCTTGCCCCGGTTATAGTCTTCCAGGGAGCGCGGCAGAATGTTGACATGAACGTGATTGTTTCCGATATGACCGAAGATGACGAACTCCAACCCGGTTCTGTTTAACCCGGCCCGATACATCTCCAGTACGGTTGACAAGTCGCGGTCGGGAACAGCCATGTCCGTTCCCAACTTGGACAGTCCCGGTTCCTGTTTCCGGCGCTCGTCAATCACCCGGTTGACCGCCTCGGGCACGGCGTGGCGGAGGAGTTTGAACCGCTCCAGTTTGGAATCCGAATCCGCAATCCAGGACGCCGCCGCATCCCCGCCGACGCCGGCCATCCACTCCGGAACATCCCCGACAACATCCATGACGGAGTCCTCCTCGCCATGGTATTCGAGATAAACCGCTGTGTGAGTCGTTTCAGGCAACGCCGGAATTCCCTCGACGGAGGAATTCCCGGCTTTCTCCCTCCGCAAGAGATCCAAGGCGTGTCCGTCGAAGTACTCCATCGCCACCGGGCGCCGGTCTGAAGGCAACCCCCGTATTGTCTTCACAAACCCGACGGCGCTGTCGTCGGATGGGAAAAACGCCATCACGCCCACGCAACAGGCAGGCCGCGGGATCAAACGCAGTTCGATACTCGAAAACACACCCAGCGTACCCTCGGAGCCAACGAAAAGATCGACCAGGTCCATGTTCTCTTCGGCAAAAAAGCCCGACGCATTTTTCACGCTCGGCATGGCATAACCGGGTAACGTTCCCTCGATGACCCGACCCGACTCGGTCCGGACGGAATACGACCGTCCTTTCGCCTTCTCCCGCCCGCGCCTGAGCGAGATAACCTCCCCGCCCATGAGGACGACTCGCAGGGCTTCCACGTACTGGCGGGTGGCGCCATACCTGAAGGTGCAGGCGCCTGACGCATTACAGGCCACCATCCCCCCGACCGAGGCCGAGGTCTCCGTCGGATCCGGAGGAAAAAAATAGAGACCTGACTCGCGGAACAGGGCCAGCGCTTGGAGTGATTCCTTCGACCAGTCCGCCGTGTCGAAAGCGCGGTTCTGGATCATTTTTCGTAATTCGCACAGAGGCAGGCCGGGCTGAACCGTCACAAAGAACTCAGTCCCGTCTGGAGCAGCCCTGAGGCCCGTTACGCCCGCCATGCGACTCAGGTTGAGAATATGGCCGCCATCCGGAACGGCCCCGCCCGTTATCCCGGTTCGCGCCCCCTGGGTCGTCACCGGCAAGCAAGCCCGCAGAACCTCACAAATATCCTCCTCGGATCGGGCAAACGAAATCGTGTCAGCCCGACCCGACCGGCGCGACTCATCCCGGAGAAAATCCGGATACTCCCCGGCGACTCCGGTTTGAAAAAGAGGCTTATGGGTCGTGTTCAAGATTCAGATCCATTCACAGTTATCTACACCTTCCAGCCCAGGGCGCAGAGTCGCTCCGGGGCCAGCAGGGCGTCCAATTCCTGTTCTGGAATGACGCCCGACTCCCGAACCGCCTCGCGCACGGACAAACCCCGTTCCTTCATGCGCCGGGCAATGTCCACGGCCTTTTCATGTCCGATCTGCGGAATCAGCGCCGTGATGATTTCATGGGACTGCTCCAGAATCCGGCGACACCGCTCCGCGCGCGCCGTGATACCTGCAATGCACCTTTCAGCCAGGGTCTCATCGACCCTCCGTAGCAAGTCCAGCGACCCCAGCAGGGCGTCTGCCGCGAGGGGAAGAAACGCGTTCAATTCCAATTCGCCCGACATCACCACCAGATTGATCTCGTGGTCATGCGCCATGACACGATAGGCGGCCTGAATAACCATTTCAGGAATCACCGGATTCACCTTGCCGGGCATCAGCGAGGAACCCGGCTGGACGGCAGGCAGTTCGATTTCGTTGAAGCCGCCTTCAGGCCCGCTGGCCATCAGGCGCAGATCCCGCGCGATTTTCACAAGATTGGCGGCATGGGTGCGAATGATGCCGGACACCTCCAAAAGGGCATCCTGGTTCTGGGTGGCGTCCATGAGGTTTTCGGCGCGGGCCAGATTCAATCCGGTCACCTCTCTCAGTTTTTCGACCACACCGAAGATGTACTTTCGGGGCGCCGTCATCCCTGTGCCGACCGCCGTCCCCCCGAGATTGACAACCCGGAGTCGCTCAATGCCCTGGAACAGGCGCCACCGGTCCCGCGCGATGACATTCGCATACGCGCCAAATTCCCGGCCCAGGGTAACCGGAACCGCATCGCGCAACTGAGTGCGCCCCAACTTGACGACGCCGGAAAACTCGCGCTCCTTGGATTGGAAGGCCTCCTGCAGACGAACCACCACGGGTTCAAGTTGACGCAGGAGCGTGATCGCGGCGACCCGAAGGGCAGTGGGATAGACATCATTGGTTGATTGGTGCAGGTTGACGTGATCGAACGGATCGACCGTCCGCCCAAGGCGCCCCGTGGCCAGATGGGCGACGACCTCATTCACATTCATGTTGGTGGAAGTTCCGGCGCCGCCCTGAAGCGCATCCGTAACAAACTGGGCCTGATGGTCGCCCCGGATGATGTCGCCACAGGCGTTGATGATCGCATCGGCCACATCCGGCGGGAGATACCCGCACTCCCTGTTGGTCAGGGCGGCCGCCAGTTTGACCTGGGCCAGGGCGAGGATCAACTGGGGATGGACGGGACGTCCTGCGGCATTAAAATTCAACCGCGCCCGCTCCGTCTGAATCCCATAGACGGCGGTGTCCGGCAATTCCAACTCACCCAGTAAATCATGTTCGATACGTCCCATTTGGTAAGCCTACACCCGACACAGAATCGACTCCAGTAAAACTGTCGTGTCCCTGGCCCCATGCACCCCGAATGTCCCGATATGATCCTGACCGATCTTGACATGCCGAACCTGTTTGCATTTCCTTGACTCATGAGGGTACGCACTGATAGTGTTTGCCCTCTTTTGACGGGGGCAGGAGATGGGGTTCTTCCCGGGAACTTCACTGGTTTCGGCTCTGACGGTTCGCACCTATCGGGGTGTAGCGCAGACTGGTAGCGCGTTTGGTTCGGGACCAAAAGGTCGCGGGTTCAAATCCCGCCGCCCCGACCATCCTTCGCTCTGCGCCCTGAGGGGCTTGAGCTACGGATGGTCTACGACCAAGAACCAGGGCGCAGAGCGAAGGATGGTCGCCCTTCGTAGCACAAGGCGTATTCGCCGCAGGGCGAAGTAGGGCGTTGTTATTAGGGCTCTCGGACATTAACGGGGGCACCCGCTGATTACCTAGGCACACATCACTCTAACTAACTCTTAGTCTGTAATTGTCAAAGTTTCTGAACCCGAAGGCCCGTCTTGAGATCATCTCTATCTTGGTATGGAAGCCTTCTGTAATCCCGTTGTTTTTGGTGAAGCGCCACATGCGGACGATCTCCTCAGACCAGGGAGAACGGTCTATGACCGCCGAATTCAAGCAGCGCATTCATGATTGCATTGAGGTTGTATTATTCCATCCGCTTCAACATCACGCTTCGAACGCGGATATCGGCGGC
>JBAWZH010000154.1:0-5966 GCA_037143135.1 bacterium | reverse complement strand
GGCGACAATCTGGTCGTGTTTGCCCTTGCCGGTATGGGGGCGCGGGTGACTTCGGTGGATATCTCGGAGAACCAACTCGCCGTGGCCCGGCAACGGGCGGAGGAGTTGGGGCTATCGATCCAATTCGTCCGATCCGACGTATGCGACCTGTCCGCCCTCGACGCTGGCAGTTTCGATCTGATCTATACCGGCGGCCACATCGCCATTTGGGTTTCGGATCTGCGAAAGTTCTACTGTGAGGCAACGCGCATCCTGAAACCGGGCGGTTTGCTGGTCGTCAGCGAGTATCACCCGTTCCGACGCATCTGGAAGGCGACGAAGGACCGGCTGGAGTTGGAGTCGGACTACTTTCACCGTGGCCCCTATTCCTACGACGTGCCCGGCGGAAAGGGCCACGAGTTTCAATGGACATTTGGCGACTACATCACCGCCGTAATGGACGCCGGATGCGAATTGTTGGCGGTCGAGGAGTTCGGCGGCGGGTCGGATGGCGATTGGGAACTCGCGCCGGTCGCTGGTCTGCCGCGCGTGTTGCTGGTGGTGGGACGGAAACGTTGACGGAGTAATGGTTAGGCCCGCAGCCTCGAACTGACGCGGGCCTCTCGACGAATCAGGGCGTCCAAGGGGTTGCCATTCGATTCCACTGAAAGAAACCTGGCGGACGACAGAGATCGTCCCACCAGTGCAGGAATCGGGCATTGCTCGTTGTTTCTTGGAAGGGTCGGGTTTCATCTGAGAATCCCAACCTCCCTCCGCCGCCCCCAGGATCGTCGAAACCCGCCATGCCGAAACTGCGCATGTGCACTGACTGGCGCGTTGGGACATCATGTCCAAAAAAGTCCGTTATGTATTGTCGTCAGGCGCGGATAACTAAGAGGTACTATGCTGCTCATGAATGCGAACCAAGACCACGAAACCTTTGAACGGTTGTTCCTGCCCATGCAGACGACGTTGCGCGGCTATTTGTTTGCCGCCACGCGCAATTGGACGGAGACCGACGACCTGTTCCAGGATGTTGCCATGGTTCTGTGGCGGAAATTCGGCGAGTTTGACCGGGCGCGCAGTTTCCATGCATGGGCAATGGGCATCGCCCGGCTCCAAGTCCTCAAACGACGCCAGACGTTCGCGCGAGACCGCCTGGTGTTTTCCGAGGAGGCAATTGCGGCGCTGGCCCTGGTGACTGGCGACGAACACGAACGAGAGGACGTCCGCCTTGTGCACATGCCCGCGTGCCTCGGCAAACTCCCGCCGCATGAAAGGGCGGTTGTTTCGCTGCGATTCGAGCAGAGGCAGTCCCTGGCGGAAATCGGAGCGCAACTCCAGAAAAGCGCAGAGGCCGTGGGCATGCTGCTGATGCGCATCCGCCGGCAACTTCGCGACTGCGTGGAAAGAGCGATGGTTCCAGGAAAGGTGGGTGTCCAATGACTGATCACTACACAGACCGCCTGATCTCGCGGTATCTCGATGCCGTGGCCAGCCCCGAGGAAATGGCGCAACTGGACGAATGGGTGCGAAACGATCCGGCCGTCTGCCGCGCGCTGCTCCAGATGGCCACGCAGGACGCGATGGTTCAAACGATCATTGCGGAAGAGGCGGTTGCCCGGGAGTTGGTGACACCGGGACTGCTTGCCGGCACGGTGGTCACGACACAGGGAATAACGCTTCGGCAGAATAGCGGCACGCGCTTGCAGGCGGGGGATGTGCTGCGACCGGGGGATTGTGTCGAGACCGGGGCGGACGGATACCTGAAGTATGCCTACGGTGACGGGACCGTGATCGGGGTGCGGCCGAACAGCGAGTGTGAATTGATTCATGGGACCACCCTCTTCGCCAAGGCGATCCGGATCGTGAAAGGCATGCTGGATGCGACGGTGCGGCCGCAACCGGCGGATGCCCACATGACATTCTCGATGCCACACGGCTTGGTGACGGTCATGGGCACCATCCTGCGTTTGAACACCACGTCGGATCTGTCGGAGGTGAATGTTCACTCTGGCAAGGTCGAGGTTGAAAATGGGGGCCAACGGGAACTCGTTGATTCCGGGGAGTTGGTGGTTGCGAGTAAAGAAGGACTGCGCAAGGCCAAGGAGCCTGAACTGGTTCCGCGCGATGGCGTCACCGCATATGAGGACGGCACAATCCTGTTTCAGGATTCGTTCGAACACGGACTGGCCGGTTGGATCCAATACACCAAGCAGGGCGAAGGGAACCGCGCGCTGAAGGTCGATGCGGCAGGATGCCCCGCAATCTGCTTGATTGAAACGCTGCGGGACGGACAGAGCAAACCGGTGGCATCGCTCACCGGGATGGAACCCGAGGGGACGCGCGTGGGAATCAGCACCAAGCCGATCCCAACAGAATGCCAGGATTTCAGCCTGTCGTACGAGTACACGTACCATGGCCGTCCGCGTCTGGCCATGGAAGGGATCAATATCGACATCAACTGGGAACGCAACTCGCCGCCTTTCTTGAACGGCACGTTCAAGCAGAAGGCCCGGCCGGCCGGCGAATGGAACCAGGTGCGGTGGGAGTGCATATGGAAGACTGACCAGCAGGGGAATCCGATCCTGGATTCCCATCTATACTTCAACGGTGAGTTCATCGCCCGGCGATCAGAGCACGGCTACACCGGCAAGATACTCGGACTGGTGTTGGAGGTCATAGAGGGGCAATTTCTCTTCGACAAGGTCGTGATACGCGAATTGAGCCGGGTGCCCCGGCAAGGAAGTTGAATATGCAGCACATGAAGCACTGGACCCGCGTTGGCGGAATAGTGGTCATCGCAGGTTTTTTGGCGGTGTGTGCAATTGAATGGCTTGTGCCTGCCGGAAAACATCCAACCGGCACAAGCAGCGATGCGCGGATTGTTTCACCGGCTTTCCCGGTGCAGACCCCTGCGCTGGCAACAACCATGCCGGCCACCGCGTTGATGAACCCATCGCTTGTTCGGTCGTCAACGCAACCGCTTGTTTCCGCACCGGGCAGGATTGGCGGCAATCCTCATTCTGCACTGCCCCCGCCTGCAACAGTCATGCCATCGGCGACGGTCAAGGACGCCTATGCCCGGAACCCGATTCTCGATGAGCAACTTGGCCCGGTGGATGCAAACGGACACTACGAACGCATCCGGGTGTACCGCACGGACATGAAGTACCCGTTGGTGCGTGTGGTGGATGTGATGGAGAGAACGCCGGCGGGTGGCAGTCAGGGGGGTGAAACCAGAGATCGGGACATTTTGGTAAACCGCGTGGAGATGGTGGCAGATCATGTCACAGTGAAAGTGCAAGATGGAATCAGCACCGCAGACTTGACCGCAGCGATTACGGCCCATGGCGGAACGATTTTAAAGAAACTGCGCGTTCCCGGTCCTGGCACCTATCTGGTGCAGTTGCCGGATGCAAAGGCCGATACCGTTCCAACCGCGCTGGCCAACCTGGCGCGACAGTCCGGCGTCGTGGCAACCGCGCATCCGGATTACGTGGTCCATGCCAGTGAGACGATTCCCAACGATCCGTTGTTCGGCCAGTTGTGGGGCATGAAGAATACCGGGCAGATTCCCCAATCCACCAGCATCGTGGCCGGCACCAACGTGTATTCCGGCATCTGCATGACGTACAGTCCAACCACCCCAACCAACGGAATCACGGCCACGCTCTACGCCTGCGGCTACGGCGCCCCAGGTGACTTCCCCGCAGGCGGGAGTGGTTACATCGCGCTCATGCAGCGCGGCGCCACCAACGGAACCATGACCTTTGCGGAGAAAGCGACAAATGCCAAGGCGGCCGGCGCAGTTGCCGCGATCATCTACAACAACGTCTCCGGCGATTTCGCCGGAACCCTGGGGGCAACCGGCGACTGGCTCCCCACGGCCGGTGTCGCCGATACGACCGGCGCGGAACTGATGGGCATGACCAACTCCAGCGTGACCCTGACGATCCTTCCGGCCCCAATTCCTGGCGATATTCGCGCCACCACCGCCTGGGACAACTCCACCGGCAACCGGGAAATCCTGGTCGGCATCATCGACACGGGCATTGATTACAACCACGAGGACTTGAAGGATAACATCTGGGTCAACCCGCGCGAAACCGGCCTCGATGCCCAAGGGCATGACAAACGCACCAATGGGAGCGACAACGACGGCAACGGTTATACGAACGACTGGCATGGCTGGAACTTCTACGCTGACAATAACGATCCGAGGGATGATCAGTATCATGGCACGCATTGTGCCGGCACCATCGGCGGCGCGGGAAACAACCTGACCGGCGTGGCGGGAGTATGCTGGAAAGTCTCGATGGTCAGTCTGAAATTCCTGAGTAGTTCCGGATCAGGTTTCAACTCCGACGCCACAGAAGCCGTGTATTACGCCACGCGAATCGGCGTGAGACTGACTTCCAATTCCTGGGGGGGCGGCGGTTTCGACCCGGATTTGTACGCTGCCATCAATGATGCCGGCAAGTCCAACATCCTCTTTGTCGCGGCAGCGGGAAATGCCGGCACGGATAATGACGGAACCCCGAACTACCCTTCCAATTTCGATTGCGATAATATCGTGGCTGTGGCTGCCACGGACTCGGGCGACAATCTGGCGAGTTTCTCCTGTTACGGTGCGGCGAGCGTGGACTTGGGCGCGCCAGGCGTGGGGATTCTGAGTTGCCAGCCGGGCAACAAGTACCAGTTGCTGAGTGGCACATCCATGGCCACGCCGCATGTGGCCGGCGCCTGCGCCCTGGCCTGGAGCCGGGCGCCGTTCTGGACCGGTTCGCAAATCAAGGAATGCATCCTGGCTGCCGTTGACCCGATTCCGGCGCTTCAGGATCGTTGCGTGACGGGTGGTCGTTTGAATATCGCCAAACTCGGCATCGCGAATGTGCTGTTGCTGGATTGGAACTTTGACGACACTCTTGGCAACAACGATGGTGTGATCAATCCCGGCGAGATCATCAACCTCTCCCTGACTTTCCGCAATACCCGGACCAACACCGCCACAGGTGTTCATGCGAACCTGACAGCGCTCACCAACGGCGCGGTGCTTTCCGGCGAGGCAAACCTGGGAACCCTGACGGACGGCGCCACGGCTCTGGGCGCTTTCCAGGTGCGGGTGGACAATAGCGCGCCAACGCCGGGTAACGCAAGTTTCCACGTCACTATTACCGACGATGCGGGCGGTCTGTGGCAGTTTCCTGTCACCCTGCCGGTGCACCGTTCCACACATGTCACCGGCACGGCCACCCTGGACGGAACAGCGGTTGCCGGCGTGACCGTCACCTTTGACGGACTCATTCCTGCCGCGCAGACCACCGATGCGCTGGGGCACTACACGGTTGCCCTGGTAGAAGGCGCGTACGCGGTCTCCGCAACCAAGACAAACTGGCTGCCGGCCGTTACTACGCTTAGTGCGACTGCCAGCGTGATGACCCTGAATTTTGCATTCACCACGGCCACCATCTCTGGACACGTGCGGGACGCTCTGACCGCGAATCCGGTGCCCGGCGCCACCATCGTGTCTGTCTCGCCGTTCTCCCAATCGGTGACAACCGATGTGAACGGCGCCTACGCCCTGACGCACGTCTATGGACAAACGGCGCCCGTGACCCTCATCGCGCAGAAATCCGGCGTCTATCTGGATTCCGCACCGCGTACGGTCACGGTGCCCCCGGATGCGCCGGGCACCGATTTTCTTCTCGGGGTGCCTGCAATTCATGTGCAACCCCTCTCATACGATGTCCACGTTGCACTCCCGGACCTGACCAACCTAACGCTCTCGATTGGGAATTCAGGTGGAGGCGGCCTCAAATGGACGATCCGGAACGTGATGGACGCCATACCGGCGCGGGTGGCCGGCGCGGGCGAATTACTGCGGACGTGGAGCATCGGCACCAACGTGATCAATGGTTCATATCCCGTAAACGGCGCGGCCTTCGATGGAACGGCACTGTGGGTGTGCGACCAGTTCACAACGA
>JBAWZH010000153.1:0-6046 GCA_037143135.1 bacterium | reverse complement strand
TTCCGCCTTTTCGAACGTCACCGCCATTGTCGCGGGCGGTGCGCACACGGTTGCGATCAAGAACGACAGCACACTTTGGGCGTGGGGATATAACTACTATGGACAACTTGGCATCGGAACCACCGATTATCCGTCCAATCCTGTGCCGGTGCGAGTATCGGACGGTTCCACCCTTTCCAACGTCACGGCTGTTGCCGCGGGATGGGGGCACACGGTCGCGCTTCAGAGCGATGGCGCGGTCTGGGCGTCGGGATGGAACGCCTATGGTCAACTCGGAAACGGAACAACCGCGAACAGTCTCTGGCCCCTGCATCTGACGAATCTTTTGGGTGTCAGTTCCATCGCGGCGGGGTATTACCACACCTTGGCTCTACGATATGACCCGCAGGTCAGCGACTACGAGCAGTGGTGCAAGGCTCACTTCTCGACCGATCAACTGGCGGATCCGACAGTCTGCGGCGACGCCGCGGATCCTGATGGCGACGGGATGAGCAACCTGCAGGAGTACCTGGCCGGAACCGGCCCGAACGACCCGGCGTCGCGCCTGGTCATGGTCGCGGATTCCTTCAACCCGGGTATTCCCGGCAAATTCGTTGTGGAGTGGCAGAGCGCCTCGGGACGGACGTACGCCGTACTGGCGACGACGAACCTGACAGTCGGATTCGACACTATCCTCACCACGAACATTCCCGCCACTCCGCCAGTCAACGTCTATACGGACACGGTGGGCAGCATCAGTCGGAGGTTCTACCGCGTAGAGGTCGAGTGATCGGAACTCGACAATGACCAAGGTTTCCGAATGGACTGGACCCGTTCGTAGGGTCTGCCGATTGCGGCGGGCCGGAAATCCCCCCTTCGACAAGCGGAAGCGTGGCGGAGTCGAAGGATCTTATTGTTTTGCTTACACTCGCCAGTCTGCTATATCCGGGCCATGAATAAACCCTTGCACTCTCTGGTGAAAACCGGTGGGGCGAAAGGCGGTGGTGTCATGAACTTGAACCGACAAAGTTTCAACCGGGCCACGCAGTTCCTGCTGACATCCGCCCGACCGCTGGAACAGGCGCTGTTCCGGCTTCACTTCGAGGACGGATCGGCGGCGGACGTAGTGCGCGAACTGGCGGCGTTTCAGAATCCGGATGGCGGGTTTGGGCGCGCGCTGGAGATGGATATGCGGACGCCGGACAGTTCGGCGATCGCTACGACGCACGGCTTGCAGACTGCTCGCGAGATCGGGCTGGCATCCGATCACGAACTCGTGCGCCGGACGCTAGCGTACTTGCGGGCGACGTGTGACCGACAGAACAACGTCTGGCCGATCATTCCACCCACGGCCAACAACGCGCCGCATGCGGGGTGGTGGACGACGAAGAATCTTGCCGAGTCCTGGAACCATTTCCGTGCCAACCCGACCGCCGAAATTGCCGGGTATCTTTTTCTTTTCGGATCGCCAAAGGATGAAGACTGGCGGCAGCAGGTATTGCGAGGTGTACTCGACTACCTCGCCGCGCAACCCGACACGATGAACATGCACGAACTGCTCTTGTTTGTTCGGCTGGCCGAGATGGTCGAGTTGCCAGAGGCGTCGAGAGAGAAACTGACCCGCGCCGTTGCCGCCACGGTCGAGTGCGATCCGGCCCGCTGGCCCAAATACGGACTGCGTCCACTGAGCGTGGTAAAGTCGCCGCAATCGCCCTACTACGCCGCGCTCCGCGATGCCGTGGCGGTGAACCTCGACTACCTGATCCGCGAGCAGACTACAGACGGGTCCTGGGCACCCACCTGGTCCTGGGCCGACGAATTCCCGGACGTGTGGCCGGTCGCCAGACGCGAGTGGCAGGGGGTACTGACACTGGACGCGCTCAGGACGCTGCGGGCGTTTGGGCGGTTGGAGATTTGAGATGCAGACCGAAGGCATGAACATCAACTTGACTCCCTTATGTCGTCGCTTTTGACGCGACGAGCAACACGAGTCAAGTCAGGGGATGGGGCGGGAAAACGAGCAATGAATCGAAGACAACTTCAGGAGCAGGCCGAACAAGCGCGACGGCGCGCAGTCGAGTTGGGCGAAGCAGGTGATGCGCGGGCGATCAACGAACTGATCGGTCTATGCCACCACGCAGGTCCGACCGTTCGTCGGGCAGCCGCGTCGGCACTTGGCAAACTGGCAGCAAATGAAGGTATCTGCGATGCCGTGCCCGCCCTCTGCACCCTGACTCGCGATGCGCACCCCCAGGTGCGGCAGTACGCCCTGGTGGCGCTGGCGAGGATTGGCAATGGATCCGCATTGCCTGCCTGCCGCGATGCTGCCCACCGGCCCGGTGAACCGGACTATGTTCTCGGCGCCGCGCTACGCGCTGTAGAGCAGATCGAGGCCGCCACCAAAGCACGGCAATCGTTCGGCCCGGTCGCCTGTTCGCGCTGCGGGAACCCGGCCACCGCTGAGGAGCGCGACCTCGCCAAGAGCCAATTCCAGCGAGTCTATTGCGGGGCGTGTTTCGATGCCGTATTCATCGAGCGCCGCAACTTCGATATGAAGGTGCAGAATCAGAAGACGATTCTCACGGCAGACCGGACGGTGGTGCAGTCGCAAGGGGAGAAGCGGATTGCGAACTGGCTTAGCACGAAAGGAATTGACTACCGTTACGACGACAAGTTCCAGATCATCCAGGGCTTCGCCATACGGCCGGACTTCTATCTTCCACGATATGACCTATACATCGAGTACTGGGGGCTGGACACGACCGACTACAAGATCGGTATGCTGTTGAAGCAGAAACTCTACCAGCAGGAAGGCAAGCGTTTGGTATCGCTCTTCCCTGCGGACCTGTCCCAACTGGATGCGAAACTGTCGGCGGCACTTGAGTAGGAGAGAAAGCAAACCGATCGG
Source organism: bacterium (assembly GCA_037143135.1). Classification (GTDB taxonomy): domain Bacteria; phylum Verrucomicrobiota; class Kiritimatiellia; order CAIKKV01; family CAITUY01; genus JAABPW01. Next base: position 3,159 of record JBAWZH010000153.1, on the reverse strand, counting down.
GAAACAACAAGATGAAAACAACTTCGGCAGAATCGATCACGCCGCTGATTCGCATAGCCCGCGCGGACGAGTTGGGTGCCATCAACACCATCTACAACCACTATGTCCTTCAGTCGACCTGCACGTATCAGGAGACACCGGAATCGATGGAGGATCGCCGGAAATGGTTTGCGCGTCACGGCGCACCGCATCCTGTGACGGTCGCCGAGTTGAACGGAAGCATCGTGGGATGGGGTTCGCTTTCGGCCTATCACGCGCGGTCGGCCTATCGGCATACGGTCGAGAATTCGATCTACGTGGATCAGGCGTTGCAGGGTCGTGGAATCGGATCTGCCCTGTTGCGGGATCTGATCGAGCGTGCCCGTGCGCTTGGGCATCATGCGATCATCGCGGGCATTGACGGGGATCAGACTGCCAGTATCGCCCTGCATGCCAAGTTTGGTTTCGAACAAGTGGGGCACCTGCGCGAGGTGGGCTTCAAGTTCGACCGCTGGCTCGACGTCATCTACATGGAGTTGCGGCTACGTGAAGGTTCACCGCATCCTATGAGTACCCGATGAAGTCCCACACGAATAGATTCATGAGTCGCCTCTATGTCTCCGATCTTGATGGGACGTTGCTCGATCCGGGCGGGCGGATCAGCGATGTGTCGCTGGGCATCCTGACTGAACTGTTGACCGACGGGATGCCGTTCACCGTCGCCAGCGCGAGAAGCGTGGTCACGATGCGCGAAGTGCTTCGTGGATTGCCGGTTGCACTGCCGATCGTGGAGGTCAACGGCGCGTTCATTTCGGAACTGGCCTCTGGCCGCCATCTGCACTGCGATGCCATTGAGCGCCATTTCGTGGAAGACGTGCTTGAAGCCGGCCGACAACACGGCATGTCACCGGTGGTGGCGACATTCGATGGCCGAGCCGACCACGCCTATTTTTTGCCACCAGGCAATGAAGGCCTGGCGGGCTACGCCGCAGGACGGAAGGCGGCGGGAGACCGGCGGCTGCGGCAGGTGGACTCGCTTGCGCCTGCGTTGGACGAACAGATGGTCTGCCTGACGTTTATGGACCGCCGGGAGAACCTCGAACCGCTGTTCGCGGAACTGCGGCGGCGGTTTGAGGGGACTTTGCGGTTGATGGTCTTTCCGGAGCAGTACTTCCCGCCGTGGCACTGGCTCACTGTCCATGCCGGGCGGGCGACCAAGGCGCATGCCATTGAAGTGTTGGCGCACGACCTGGATGTAACTCTCGACGAGGTGACGGTGTTCGGCGACCAGGTGAACGACATACCGATGTTCGAGGAATGCGGTCATGCCGTCGCTGTTGCCAACAGCGTCCCGGCGTTGCTGGCGCACGCCGATGAAGTGATCGGTCATCACGACACCGACAGTGTCGCGCACTATCTCCAACACGTCTGGCGGAGGCGCGGCCTGTTACTGCGCAGAAGTGGTACTGATGCGGAGGGCGTTGTGAACACAGAAATCGAACAACTGACTGCGAACCGGTGTCGAAACAGAAAAACCACTCACCGGTGAAAATGACCTTTCATTTCTGTCTAATTCCTTGTACAGTTATCCCATGAATACATTGGGAATGTTGCTTACTTCGGCAGGGCAGACTGAGGTTCTCCGGACCTTGATGTGCCATTCCAAACCGATCAGCCTCCGGCAGGTGTCGCGCATTGCAGGAGTCTATCCACACGCCGCAGAACGGGTTCTTGCCCCACTCGTGCGCAAGGACTTGGTCACACTCAAGCATTCACCCGCCCGCTCCCTTTACTCGTTAAACCGCAGTCATGCGGATGTACTTGTGCTGGCTTCGGTGTTTTCAGCGGCCACCACCGGGTTTATCAACGCCCGCAGCCAGTCACTCGGCAAACGGGCAAAAAGTATTCTTCCCTTCATCAGTGAGGCATCGCGGATGATTGCCCGCGCACGGAAGAGCCGCCATGTCGCTTGAAAAGTTATTTCAGACCGCCGTGCGGGAACTGCGAAAGCGCAACGTACTCTTCGCCGTGGCAGGAGGCTTTGCCGCCGATCTGTACAGGCACGAGACCCGACTGACGATGGATGTGGACTTCGTCATACTGACCGACACGAAGGGGCTGGATACGGCCGTTTCTGTGATAGAGGCGCTTGACCTCAAAGCGGGCGTTGCTCGCAAGGCCGATCTCGCTGGAGGACCGCTTTTCGCCATACGGCGACGCAGCACAGAACCCTGTATGATCATCGGCAGACCCGCAGGAGCAGCCCACACCGAAGGTGTGGATATTCTCCTGCCGTCTATTCCCTGGGTGGCCGATGCCGTCAATCGGGCTCAAGCCAATCCGGTGGACTTCGGATTCGGCCCCGTGCCTGCTCTCACGCTTGAGGATGTGCTTCTCGCCAAACTCTATTGCTTGAAAGCCGCGCACATGCGCGCCAAGGATCTGGACGACCTGCAGTCCATCTTCGCCGCCGGTCACAAAGTGGACATGCCTTATCTGGCTGGCCAGATGCAGCGATTTGAGATCACGGTGCCACGTTCTGCGGAACCCTTCCTGCCTGAGACATTCCTTCAAATCGCCCGAGATCTACAAAAGACGCGACATAAAAAACCGGCAACTGTACAGTAGACCTCCTTATGAACATTGGCATCATTGGTTGTGGGATCATTGGATCGAGGATCGGGCAGAACTGGCAACGGGCCGGACACACGGTAAGGGGATGGAACCGGACGGCAGCGCATGCGCGCAACGCGGGATTCCCCCTTGTGGATTCCCCTGCCTCGGCGGCAACACAGTCCGACCTCATCATGATTGTGGTAGCCGATCCGGCGGCGCTGGTTTCCGTCATCGAGGGACCCAACGGGGTCGCATCCGTCCCGCTCAAGGGGAAAGTGGTGATGAATGCCAGCACCGTGGGTCCTTCGGATAATCAAAGGGCCGCCAGCCAGATCACCAAAGCGGGCGGCGAATTCCTTGAAGTCCCCTTAACGGGGAGCAAGGATGGCGCGGCAAACGGCAAATTGATCTTTTACGTCGGAGGCGCCAAACCCCTTTTCCAGCGTATGGAACCCCTACTGCTCCAGATCGGGAAACAATGCTTCCACTTCGGTCCCGTCGGAACCGCAGCCGACGCCAAACTGATCATGAACATGATGCTGGCCAACCTGCTCCAGGCCATGG
>JBAWZH010000152.1:0-6051 GCA_037143135.1 bacterium | reverse complement strand
CATACGGCGAGAGTAACAGAGAAGGGTGGGCCGCGGAAGACAAAACGGAACCGTTGTCAACGGATAGGGTGCGATTGCAAAATATTGCACTCGCGCCGAATTCAGAATTCAGGAGTTGAAGGCCAACGAGTTATGCAGGATATCAGGGAGATCCGTCGTGTTCATTATTTAGGACCGCACTTTGGGAAGCAAGTGATTGCGCAAGTTGGGTCAAGTCCTGATTTAAAGTTGTCACTTTGACACCTTGCATATCATCCTTATTATGTCCTATCGAAGTGGGGCAAAGCCCCATTCCCACCCCCCTCCTCCGGAGGAGGGGGGTGGGAATTTTCACGCCGCCACCCGGTGAACCTGGTCTGGGGTTCTGAATTCCAGCGACCGGTGAAGTCTTCGGGTACTGGGAACCATGAGGCAGAAAGCCAGAGAGGCGTTGAATTTATCGTTTAAGGGCTGTTCAATAATTATTCTTGTTCACTCGCGATGAACAATGATAAATATTGAACACGAGGTGAGTTATGAACGTTGAACTCGATACCATACGGCGGGCGTTAGAGGCGGCACCGGTCTGTAAGGGGCTGTCGTGGGGAAAGTGTGAAAGTCCATCAGATCCACGTGAGGGAACATTCCCGGCTGATCTGACCATCGGCTTTAACGGAAAGACCTATCCAGTACAAATCCACGTCCGCCGTATTCTCAGCAAAGTTACCATTGAACGGGTACTGGCTCTGAAGAAGATCGGGCGCTCGTTTCTACTGGTTTGTGAGCATATCACCGCGCCACAGGCGGACATTCTGTGTGGAAACGAGATTGCCTTCCTTGACATATCTGGGAATGCGTATCTTAACCTTCCCGGCTTGCAACTTATCATTGTCGGCAAGAAGAAGGTGGTTGTTCCGCTTGTTTCCGATCCCGGGCGTGTGTTTCATCGCGCGGGGATCCAGGTCATTTTTGCGTTCCTTGCGGATCCCTATCAGGGAAGCGGGAAGAAGGCCCTACTGAACCAGACGATCCGGACGATTCAAGCGCAGACCGGTGTCGCATTGGGATCAATCGTGGCCATTCTCGGAAGTTTAACGGAATTGGGATATGTCATTGAAGATGAAAATCTGCGGTTTCTGGTCAATCGCAAGCAGCTTTTTGAGAAATGGGTGGCGGCTTATGTTGAGCGTTTGCGACCCAAGATGGTGACGCGACGATATCGGTCAAAAGGGGGGGCTTGGTGGAAGGATGTTTCATCTCTCGGGGAGGGCAACTATTGGGGGGGAGAAGTGGCGGCGGCCACGTTGACCGGTTTCCTAAAGCCTGAATTGGCCACGATCTACAGCCGCGGCGAACTTCGTCGGGTCATCCTCGATGCCGACTTGCGCTCTGATCCTCGTGGCGACGTTGAAGTGCTCAAAATGTTCTGGGGTGCCTGGCCTGTTGGTGTCCGGGAGAGTTGCGTTCATCCGCTGATCGTATACGCCGATCTGATTGCAAGCGAGATTGACCGAAATATGGAAACTGCACAAAGGGTGTATGAGCGATACTTGCGTGACATTATTGAACCCCGTGGATGAAAAACGGGCCCTGACCCTTTCGAAACTTGCCACTGTAGCGGAATCGCAGGGGTTGAATGTGCTTCTGCTGGGTGCATTTGCCCGGGATCTACTGTTCTGGCACATGCGCAATATTGAATGCCGCCGTGCCACTATGGATGTCGACATTGTTGTGCAACTAAAGGATTGGACGGCCTATCACAAGTACCGCCGTGCGCTTGTTGACCTTGGCTTCAAGGAAGACGAGGCCGAGAGCCGCTCCCTGTGCAGGGGTGATTTCAATAGGGCGAGAATGATTATTCGGGACATATTGGATGGGCTTAATTGGAGGCCTGCGGAAGGGAGCGGAACTGGGCGCCATGAGGCAGAAAGCCAGAGAGGCGTCAAATTTATCGTTTAAGGGTTGACCCCTATTCTTCTCGCGCGTCCGGTCTCACACCCCGACTTCGCCGTTGTTCTCGCCCTTCGACCACTTCACCGTAACCTTCAACCGGCCCATGAACGCGACGACGTTCGCCACCAACGACGTTCAACTCCTTGACCCGGTCGGCCGCCACATGGCGGTGACTTCGATCATCACTAGGGATAACCAAACATTCACGGTCTCATTCAATCAGCAGACGCTGCCCGGAGTCTACCACTATACTGTGGGCCCTGATGTTGAGGACACCGTTGGCCGGCAAATGAATCAGAATGGCAATGGGACAAACGGGGAACAGTCGGACGCATTTGTTTCCAAATTCACACTTACAGGAACCTCGGTCGGAATCCCGTATGTGCAAAGTTTCGAGTCAGTAACTCTGGATTCCCTTGCTGGCTGGAGTTTTGACCGGACAGGCGGAGGCGCCATTACTATTGCTCCGGAAAGTCCCCTTGTCACAGGTTCGAACTGTCTAAAGATAGGGTCACTTACCGGAGGAAGCGAGAAGGCTATTCTAGCGCTCAACCTGGCCGGAGCGACCAATGTGACATTAGACTTCACGTATTTCAGGCCCAACTATGACTACAACACTGATGTGGCGGTCAGTCAGGACGGCACGAATTGGCATCAGGTGCGTGGCTTGGATACGGGCTGGCATCACATAAGTCTGGACTTGGATGCCATTGTCAGGTGCTTTGGCCTCGCTTATGACAACAATTTCCTTATCAGGTTTGCGCACCAGTCTGGTTCTTACATATATGACGGTGGCGCTCATTTGAGGCTAGATGACATACGAGTTGCCAGTGGGACCGACGTATTTGGGCCTCAGATTGTCAGCCAGAGTCCGACTGGATCGGTCACGGGACCGGTCACGAATGTAATCGTCACGTTCAGCGAACAGATTCTTCCCGATACCTTCTCCGCCTCGGATGTCTGGATTAGGAGTCCGATTGGCGACGCGCCGTTGGATTCCGCTACGCCCATCGTGGACACTGGAGACCACAGGACATTCCTTCTAAAATTCCCATCACCGCAGTGTTTTGGCGGCGCCTACACACTGCAAATCGGGCCTGACATACTGGATCTGGCCAGCAATCTCATGGATCAGGCGGGGGGCGGGATTGACAGCAGCGGCTATTCTGGCAACTTTCACATCATCCAACCTGTCACAGCGGCGTCGGTTCCGTTCCTGGAGGACTTCGAGTGTGGGGACATGAGCGCCTTGGGCTCCTACTGGAGTTTTTCCACTGCGGCCCCCGGGGCACTTCGCGTTCAACCGGGAAGCCCACGCCCCACTGGCACCAACTGCCTCGAACTCGATCCTGGGTACTCCACCTCCGCCTACGGCAACGAGACCGCCATACTTACCATCAACTTGGCCGATGCCACCAACGTGGTACTTGACTTCTGGTATGCAATGACTTGGGCGTCAGCCGCATCGGTGGCGATTAGTCAGAATGGGACAAACTGGTTCACGGTCAGAGAACTGACAACCGGTGACTGGCGGTATGTTCGCGTGGACTTGGATGCTGCCGTAAAGCAGATCGGCATCGCGTATGACGCAGACTTCCTTATCAGGTTCTCCCACGGCATCACTCGACAGGACACTTCCGGCATCCGGTGTTGGTTTGATGACATCCGGGTCTTTCAGGGTTGCAGTCTCCTTGTCCAGTCGGCCTATGGGGGAGCAAATCCGCCCGTGGGCACCAACTACTACGACGCCGACACTCCCATGTCCTGTTTGGTCACGAACTCGCCCGTCTTCAATGGAACCACGCAGTGCGTCTGCGTAGGCTGGTCAGGGTCGGGCAGTGTGTCACCAACGGGCACGGGAACCAACACCGGACCATTCACACTGTCGACCGGTTCTTCGATTACCTGGCAGTGGCAGACGAACTACTGGCTGGATACCGGCGTGGCGGTCAGCGGGAGCGTCGATGTGGCGAGTGACTGGCAGGCAGCCAACTCCAACGTGACGCTCACGGCGACGCCCGCGCCACATTCGCATTTCGACTACTGGAGCGGCGACACTAATGGATGCTCCATCGACAGTAACCGCATTGCCGTCGCGATGGATCGGCCCCGGTCGGTCGCCGCCCACTTTGCCATTGATCGACACACGCTCATTACGATCTCGGCGCACGACGGAATGCAGGTGGCCGCGCCCGTGGGTTTCGGCATGGAGATTCGCTTCACGGACTACCAGGGAAGCGAAATCCTTACGAACTTCCCGGTGCTGGTTGTCTTGAGCAACAATGTTGGCGGTAGTGGGTTGAACTTCGCCGCCCACCCGTTCCTCTCCACCAACGGCTGGGACTTGCGATTTCAGGACGCGGCTGGCAATGCGCTGAACTACGAGATCGAATCGTGGAACACTAATGGTCCGTGCTATCTCTGGGTGCAGGTGCCGACGATACCGGGCGACGGATCAGGCGCCATTCTGGCCAAGTGGGGCGATCCGTCCTACACCAGTCAACTCCCCTGCACAACCGACGGGGCGACGTGGATAGGCGGATACGTCGGAGTCTGGCACCTGAGTGACATGATAGACTCGACGCCGTATCGGAATAATGGAACCGTCAATAGCGGCACCACAGTCGCGGATGGACGCATCGGCGGCGGACGAATGTGGGACGCCAGCGGTGACTCCATTTCTGTCCCGGATTCGCCCAGTATCTCGGTCACTGGTAGTCTGACCTTGGAGGCTTGGATGAACGGCTCTTCATTCACAGGGTACCGCAATATCCTCAACAAGGACGGGAATAGCGCGTATCGGTTTCGGGTGGATTCCTCGGGCACGAAACTCTGGCTCTTGCTGAAGGATAGCGGTGCATTGGAAACCTTGTCGGCAAGTTACACCTTCTCCACAGGTATTTGGTATCATGTTGCGACACGAGCGGACCTGATCAACAAGAAGGTCTACTTCTACGTCAACGGAATGCAAGTGGGGACTCCCCAGACCACCACGAAAGGGACGATTTCCGATACCGCCGGCGCGCTGCTTCTAGGTGCCTACAGTGAGTCATCGGGAGAAACGTTTAACGGCGTACTCGACGAAATCCGAATCACGGCTGGCCTTCGCTCCTCCAACTGGGTCTGGGCCGTGTACATGAACATGGCATCGAATGCGACATTCAACTCCTATGGTGCCGTGCATCCGGTCTATGCAACCGGTAGTGAAGCGCAGGTCTGTATCACGAACAGTTTCCCCTACGGCACGGAAGTGACCTGCGCGATCACCAATCCGGTGGTCTTGGATGGTCTGGAAACGCAGTATGTTTGCACCGGTTGGGCCATGACTGGGAACAACCCGGCCTGCTGCAACACCACCAACGTGTCCTTGACCCTGACTAACGATACGACCCTGACCTGGTCGTGGGCGACCAACTACTGGTTGGCCACGACCAACGTCGGTCCTGGCCTCGTCTGGCCCGCAAGCGGGTGGCAGGTATGCGGGTCGAACGTGGTTCTGATCGCCACGCCCCAGGTCTACTATCACTTCGGCCAGTGGATGGGACCGGGAACCAACTTCATCGCGAGCGGTGATCTGAATGCGAGCACTGTAACGGTCATCGTCCAAAGCGCCACGTCGATCACCGGATTGTTCGCCGAGAACCTGGCGGCCAATGGAACACCAGAATGGTGGCTGGCGCAATACGGATGGACGAACAACTTCAATGCTGCGGAGACGAATGATGCGGATCATGACGGCATGCTGAACTGGCAGGAATGGATTGCAGGCACCGACCCCACGAACCGGTCGTCCGTTCTGTCAGTTACGAGCCTGTTTCCGGAAGGGTCTGGTTTCGTTCTCCATTGGACCAGCGTCTCGAACCGGTTCTACGGAGTTGATCGGGCGACGAACCTGATCCTGCCGAGTTTTGATGTCATCGCCACGAACCTACCTGCCGCGCCGCCGGTAAACGTTTATACTGACCAAGTGCCAGGGATAGGCAAAGCCTTCTACCGGATCAGTGTGGGGAAACCTTAATCCTCCAGACTATATGATTCAGTGGACCTGTCCCCACATGTCCTTTGGAGCATTTACTGGCCAATCGGCTACCGTTTTTCCTAACCAGTGGCGGGGCGCTT
>JBAWZH010000151.1:0-6147 GCA_037143135.1 bacterium | reverse complement strand
GAGGATCGGGGTCAGCCCTTAAATGATAAAAACAACTTGATAGATGGAGATGAAAGGGAGTAGCGTTGAGGGATGGCAAGAAAACTGAGAGTAGAATATGAGGGAGCGATCTATCACGTGGTGATCCGCGGAGTGGAACGGCGAAGGTTGTTTGACGATGATGCGGATCGGGAGCGGTTTATTGGGCGGCTGTCGAAGTATGCGCAAGATATGGAGGTGCGGCTCTATCTGTTTTGTGTGATGTTGAACCATGTGCACCTTTTGCTGGAAACGCCCGGCGGGAATCTTGGGCAGTATATGCACCGGCTCCAGACGGCCTACACGGTGTATTACAACATGCGGCATGGTCGCGCCGGGCATCTGTTTCAAGGGCGATACAAGGCGATCTTGGTGGAAGGCGATGAGTATTTGCTGAAGTTGAGCCGGTATATCCACCTAAATCCAGTAAAGGTTGGAAGAGTGAAGCAATTGCCGCTGCCGGAACAGGTTCAGGAATTGCGTAGATATCCCTGGAGTAGTTATCGGGGATATTTGGGGAAAACGAAGGCTGTTGATGGGTTGGACGAGAAGCCTCTGCTGGCTATGATGGGAGGAGGAAAAGAAGTCCGGCGAGACTATGGGCGATATGTGGAACTGGGGTTGGTGAAGAAGGATGAGGAACTTGCGGTGCTGAAAAAACAGGCGAAGTGGGGGATCGGGAGCAATGAGTTTTCAGAGCGGGTACAGACGTTGTATGAAGAGAAGGTCCGAGCCTGCCGACAGACGGAGGATGTGTCGTTCCGTCGTGAGCAGTGCGGGAGTCTTGCTGTAAAAGAGATCGTGGGGGTGGTTGGGACGGCGTTGGAATTGGAGCCTGGCTGGGAGCGGGATCGGCGACAGGATATGATTCGCGCGGTGGGTGCATCCATGTTGTGCAAGTACGGTGGCTTGAGTCAACGGAAGGTGGCCGGGATAATCGGGGTGACGACGGGGGCGGCGGTCAGTATTCAGTTGAAGCGGTTGGAGCAGGCGCTAAAGATGGATAAGGCGCTTGAGGGGCGTGTGCATCATATTGAAGGGATTCTGGTTGGCCTGAGGCAGAAAGCCAAAGAGGCGTCAAATTTATCATTTAAGGGCTGACCCCGATCTCGTGTTGACCCCGATCTCGCCTCGTCAGTATCCCTATGATGTGTTCGCGCCAATCAGATCATTGGCCATTGACATCACGAATAAGTTGGGCGACCATACGAAGATGCTCAGAGGAGATGCAATAACAGCCATGACATCCAAAGAACGTGTTTTGACCACATTTGCCAACCGGGAAGCAGACCGGGTTCCGATCAATTATTTTGGCAATCCCGGCATCGACCGGCGGATGAAGGCGCACTTCGGGCTCGAACCCGATGATGCAGAGGGTTTGCGGCGGGCGCTTGGCGTGGATTTCCGCGGCGTCGGGGCCCGCTACACGGGGCCAAAACTGCATGCGGATATCCCCGAGCGCGGGGTGCAGGCCGATAACTGGGGGATCCACCGGCGATACATCGAACACGGAAGCGGCGGCTATTGGGACTTCTGCGACTTCCCGTTGCGCGAGGCCGATGAGGAAACGGTTGCCAACTGGCCGATGCCGGATCCGGATGCCCACGACTATTCGCATGTCCAAAAGCGCTGCCAGGAAATGAAGGAATATGCCGTTGTTGTCGGCAATCCGGGGCTTGGGGACATTATCAACAGCAACGGCATGTTGCGCGGCATGGAGCAGACGCTCGTGGATCTGATCACCGGGGATCCGGCGGGGATGCTGCTGGCCAAACGCCGCACGGAGATCAACCTGGAGATCACCCGCCGCATCCTTGAGGCGGCTCAAGGCGGGATCGACTTCATGTGGATGGGCGAGGATCTCGGAACCCAGATTTCCCCGATTATCAGCCTCGACCTCTATCGCGCGGTCATCCGCCCGTTGCACCAGCAATTCGTGGATCTGGCGAAGCGCTTCAACCTGCCCGTCATGATTCACACGTGCGGGTGCAGCAGTTGGGCCTACGAGGATTTCATCGAGATGGGCATCAACGTGGTCGATACCCTCCAACCCGAGGCCGCCCACATGTCGCCCGAGTACCTCAAGAAGACCTTTGGCGGTCGGCTGGCCTTCCACGGCTGTATCAGCACCGCCGGGCCGGTCGCGACCGGCACCGTCGAGGAGACCATTGCCTATTGTCGGCGGACGCTGGAGATCATGATGCCCGGTGGCGGCTATTGTTTTGCTCCAACGCATGACCTGCAGGACAATTCGCCGACCGAAAATGTTGTGGCGATGTACGAGGCCGGGCGCGTTTACGGGAAATACTGAACAGAATTGGGGACAGCAATCAGTTAATTAAGGAGAGGTTTCCAGGATGCAAAAGAACAGGGCGATTAAGTGGTTTCAGGTCGCGGGTGTGGTTGTGGTGAGCGCGATGGCGGCGATGGCCGCAAGCGACAAACAGGCCGTCGTGGCGGCCAGTCAGCCAAAGGCGATGGACGAAGGCTCCGCCGGTGGAGTCGGGTTGACGGTTAAGGCGGGCTCCCTGGGCGGGGGATTGGAAGCCACCATCGGCGCCAGTGATTATCTTGGATTTCGTGTCGGCGTGAACGCCATGAATCTGAGTCCCTCCGCGACCCGTGATGAGGGAAAGATCACAACCGATCTGGAATGGCTCTCCTATGGTGCCCTGGTTGATTTGCATCCCTTTGGCGGCGGATTCCGGATCAGCGGCGGCGGATTAATCAATAAGAACAAGTTCAAACTGAAGGCGGATCTGACCAAGGAGGTTACACTGGACGGACAGGAGTATTCCCTCTCTGACCTGAATGGAGCGGTGACCTTCAGCGAATTGGCGCCCTATGCCGGTATTGGATACGGCAATGCGGTGGGCGCTGACGGACGCTGGCATTTTTCCTGCGATTTCGGCGTGATGTTCCAAGGCTCCCCGAAGATCAGCGCCAGCGCAACAGCCTCCGATCCCGCCATCCAGGGCATTGTGGACGATGCATTGGCCAGGGAAGTTGCAGATATTCAGGACGATGCCAATGCGTTCAAATATTATCCGGTCATTTCCGTGGGCGTGTCTTTCCGGTTCTGAGGCGGGAGTTGCGATCAGGGCAGGTGGTGACTCGCGTGCCACGCCTTGACCCCGAGGCCCAGCAGGGCCAGGGCCAGAACCAGGCACAGGGCCTGTTTCTCGCCTTGTGTGAGCATGAAGATTGACCGAGTCAACTCGCTAAACCCTTTTCGCATGCGCCTCATGGGGTGGCGACGATATTGACGAGTTTTCCGGGGATCACAACCACCTTGCGGAGAGTTAGCCCGTTCAGCAACGCCTTCACCGAATCCTGCGCCATGACATGCGCTTCAACGGCTGCGGGGGTTAGACGGGTCGGGATCACCTCGCGGCCCTTGATCTTGCCGTTAAGTTGGATGACAATCTCCACCTCGTCCCGGGCCAATGCCTTTTCGTTCACCTTCGGCCAGGGCGCGGTAAGGATGCTGGGCGGGTGCCCCAGTTCGCCCCAGAGTTCCTCGGCGATATGCGGGGCGAAGGGGGAAATGAGGATGACGAGCGATTCGATGGTTTCCCGGTAAACGGCCTTGCATGGGTCACTGCTGTTCGCCTCGACCTTAAGGAGTTCAAGGGCGTTCGTCAGTTCCATGATTTGGGCGATGGCCGTATTGAACTGGAAGGCGCCCTCCAGGTCATGTGTGATTTTGGCAATACTCTCGTGCAGTTTCCGGTAGAGATTCCGTTCCGGTGTCGCCATTTTCGCCAGATCCGGCGTCAATCCCCTGGCCGCAAGAAGCAGATCCCGGGTTTCATAAACCCGGCGCCAGATGCGGCGGAGAAACCGGCAGGATCCCTCCACGGCGGCATCGTTCCACTCGGCATCTTTTTCCGGCGGGCCGATGAAGAGTGTATAGAGCCGAACCGTGTCGGCGCCATACTCGCGGATCAGTTCATCCGGCGAAACGACGTTCCCCTTGGACTTCGACATCTTGTAGAGTTGACCGTCTTTTTCACTGCGCTTGCAGATCATTCCCTGGGTGAAGAGGGCATTGAACGGCTCGCGGAACGAGCAGGTTCCGGCATCGTGAAGAACCTTGAGAATAAAGCGGGAGTAAAGCAGGTGCAGGACGGCGTGCTCGATGCCTCCGATGTACTGGTCAACCGGTAGCCAGTAGTCTACGTCCGCCTTGTTGTAGGCCACCGTGTTGTCGCGCGGATTGACATAGCGCAGATAATACCAGCAGGAGCAGATCCATTGGGCCAGCGTGTCGGTTTCCCTGCGGGCCGGCTTGCCGCAGGTTGGGCAGGTCGTGTTGATGAATCCCTCGTGGAAGGACAATGGATTGCCGCGCTCGGACTTGAAGTCCACGTCATCGGGCAGCAGAACCGGAAGATCCTTTTCCGGAACCGGCACGGCGCCGCAGACGGGACAATGGATGATCGGAATCGGAGAGCCCCAGTAGCGCTGGCGGCTGATCAGCCAGTCACGGATACGGTAATGGGTGGTGAACTCGCCGAAGCCGCCATCTTTGGCATGTTGGATGATATCCGTCATGGCCTCTCGGTTGTTCCGTCCATCAAACGGTCCGGAGCCGACCATGGTGCCGTCCTCGACATAGGCCTCTTTCATGACCTCAGCCGCCAGGGGGTTGTCGGGGTTTTGAATGACCACCTTGATGGGCAGGCCATAGGTTTTGGCAAACTCGAAGTCGCGCTGGTCATGGGCCGGTACGGCCATGACGGCGCCGGTGCCATACTCCATCAGTACATAATTGGTGATCCAGAGCGGGGCCAGTTCGCCGTTGTAAGGATTGCGCACATGGAAACCGGTGAACACGCCTTCCTTCCTGGTCGCCTCATCGGTGCGTTCCGCGGCGGAGACCATCTTCTCCCGTTCAACGAAAGCCTTGATCCCGGCGGCGAGAGGATTGTTTTTCAGCAGGGACTCCACCAGCGGGTGTTCCGGGGCAAGGGCCATGAACGTAACCCCGTAGATGGTATCCGGTCGCGTGGTGAAGACCGGGCATGGGTCGTCGGTCTCAGCGATTGAGAATTCAATTCGGGCGCCGGTGGAACGGCCAATCCAGTTACCCTGCATGGCGCGCACCTTCTCCGGCCACTTGTCGAGCAGGTCGAGGTCGTCGAGCAGTTTGCCTGCATATTCGGTGATCTTGAAAAACCACTGGGTAAGATCCTTCTTGACCACCTTGCGTCCGCACCGTTCGCAGGTGCCGTCGGAGTTTACTTCCTCATTGGCGAGGGTGGTGCAGTAGTCGCACCAGTTAACCGGGGCATTCTTCTGGAAGGCCAGACCGCGTTTGTGGAGTTGGAGGAAGACCCACTGCGTCCACTTGTAGTAGTCCGGATGGCAGGTGGCCAGTTCACGGTCCCAGTCATAGGCGATACCCCAGGACTGGAGTTGGCGTTTCATCTGTTTGATATTCGAGTAGGTCCATTCCTTGGGGTGGACGCCGCGCTGCTTCGCGGCATTCTCGGCGGGCAGGCCGAAGGCATCCCAGCCCATGGGGGAGAGCACGCGGAAACCCCGCGCCATCTTGTAGCGGGTCACGGCGTCGCCGATGATGTAATTGCGGCCGTGCCCGACATGCATGGTGCCGGAAGGATAGGGGAACATGGTCAGGCAATAGTACTTCTTTTCATGGATCGAGGTGTCCACCTTGAACACGCCTTGGTCGGTCCAATACTTCTGCCACTTGGGCTCAATGGTCTCAAAAGGATACTTTTCGTTCATACTCGTCTGGCTCCCGCAATAAAGACGGTAGAATATACGCCAATCCAGACGGGATTCAAGAAGAAGGGCGAGTGCTTGACACAGTCACTGTTCGGTCTATGCTTGCTGGCATTCTTGAGTGTTGATTGGGTGAACTGAAGCACAGGAGGCCGCAGTGGAAATTGTTATTGGAGTCGGGCTTGGGGTCTTGGCGTGGATCATCGTACGCTGCGTTCTGCTGGGGTTTTACACGGTGGATCAGAACCAGCGGGCCGTGAAAACAGTTTTCGGGCGCGCCCAGCGGGTTGGGACCTTGACGACTCTGGATGACCCCATTGCCGAGTCGCTGCGGGACGACGAGAAAGACCGGTATAGCTTTCCGCAAGTCCGGGTGAT
>JBAWZH010000150.1:0-6236 GCA_037143135.1 bacterium | reverse complement strand
TGCGAGGACTGTGCCGAGGAGAGCGGCATGAACGTCCAGAGCGTCATGTCGATTCCGGAAATCCTGTTCGGGATGGGCACGGGCGATGCCCCCGAAGCCGATGACGGGAAGTCGGTCGGGAAGAGTTGTCCTCACTGCCATATGCGGGGGCGCGACTTTAAGAAAAACGCGCGGCTGGGATGCCCCCGTTGCTACGAGACCTTTGAGCCTGAACTTGCCCCGATGCTGGCCGCCATGCACAAGGGGTCTCGCCATACCGGCAAGATTCCCGAGTCCAGGCGCAAGGGCCTGGAACGGTCAGGCCGACTGGATCTGCTCAAGAAGCAACTGGCGGACGCCATTCGTGAGGAGAAATACGAGCAAGCCGCCCTCCTGAGGGATCAACTCCGGGAGGCTGGCCATGATCTTGGATGACTGGATTCAGAAACCGGGATCCTGGTTGGCATCAGGGAACGAGTCGGGAATCATCGTCAGTAGCCGCATCCGGTTGGCCCGCAACATCGAAGGGGTGGCGTTTCCGGGCTGGGCGGGCGAGGAGGAGTGCGTCACCATCCAGTCCCGGATTCTCAAATGTCTTCCAGCGCTGCCATCGATGTCGCCCTCCCTGGTTCTCGACATGGCCGGACTCGCCCCGGTGGATCGGGAATTTCTCCGGGAGCGGCGCCTGATCAGCAACGACCTGGCCCGGAAAGACAAGGGCAGCGGGGTTGTGGTTCGCCATGACGAACTGTTGAGTGTCATGGTGAATGAGGAGGATCACCTCCGACTTCAAGCCATGCGGCCTGGATTCCATCTCCCGGAACTGTGGGACACGATCAACGCCTTGGATAATGAAATTGAGGCGCAACTTCCCTTTGCCTATTCAGCCGCGCTCGGATACCTGACGGCCTGCCCGACCAACGTCGGCACCGGATTGAGGGCCAGCGTCATGATGCATGTGCCGGGACTCCGGCTGATGAACGAGATCGATCCGATCATCAAGGGGTTGACCAAGATCGGTCTGGCGGTACGGGGCCTTCAGGGGGAGGGAACCGAGGCGTCAGGGAATATGTTCCAGATTTCCAACCAGGCCACCCTGGGCGAATCCGAGGCCGTGATCATCGAGCGGATGATTCAGATTGTGGGCGAGGTGGCGAATCATGAGGCGAATGCCCGGGCCCGCCTGTTGGAGAGCCGCGAGACCTATGTCGAGGATTTTGTCGGACGCGCCTACGGGGTTCTCTGTCATGCGGGGATCCTCGCTTCGCAGGAGGCGCTGGACATGTTGTCCGCATTGCGTTTGGGATGTGAACTTGGTATGATCAATGGCTTGGACGTGGCGGATGTGAACCGGTTGATCCTGTTCACCCTCCCGGGACACCTTCAGAAGTCTGAAGGGCGATCCATTCCGCCGGATGAGCGGGATCAGGTGCGCGCGCGCCTGGTTCGTGAAACGATCCGGCGGGCGTCATTGCCGTAATGGGAAGAGGATTTTATGGATAATTCAGGAAGTTATACACCGCGGGCCCAGCAGGTGATCCAGTTGGCCCGGTCGGAGGCGGATCGGTTCAATCATTCCTATGTTGGAACCGAACACCTCCTGCTCGGCCTGGTGGCGTTGGGGCAGGGCGTGGCCGTCACGGTGCTTGAGCGTATGGGCGTCTCCCTCGAGTCCCTTCGCATGGAAGTGGAGAAGGCGGTTGGCCAGGGGCCTGAAACCAAGACGGTTGGCAATGTGCCCTTCACACCCCGCGCCAAGAAGGTGCTCCAGTTGGCCGCCGCCGAGGCACGCGCGTTGAACCACACCTATGTCGGAACCGAACATCTCCTGCTGGGTCTGCTCAGGGAAGGCGAGGGGGTCGCATCCCAGGTTCTGAGAAATCTCAATATCAATGTGGATACCACTCGAACCGAGGTCATGAAGGAGTTGGATCCGAATTATGAGCCGGACGAATCCGCGCCGGTGCCCGAACCCCAGTCGGGTCAGAAGGCGCAGCCGGGCGACAAGCCGAAGACCCCCGCGCTGAATGCGTTCGGGCGCGATCTTACCGAACTTGCCCGCAAGGGCGCCTTGGATCCGATGATCGGGCGGGAATCCGAACTGGAGCGTTGCATTCAGATCCTCTGTCGGCGCACCAAGAACAACGCCGTTCTACTCGGCGAGGCCGGTGTCGGTAAGACCGCCATTGTCGAGGGCCTGGCACAGGTGATTATCGAGGGCCTGGTGCCGGATATCCTGCGGAACAAACGCGTGATTGCCCTGGATCTGGCGCTGATGATTGCCGGAACCAAGTACCGGGGCCAGTTCGAGGAACGCATCAAGGCCGTGATGGAGGAGATCAGGCGCAATGGCAATGTCATCCTGTTTGTGGATGAGATCCATACCATCGTTGGCGCCGGCTCCGCCGAAGGGACGATGGATGCCTCGAATATCATCAAGCCCGCCCTGGCCCGCGGCGAACTCCAGTGCGTCGGGGCCACCACGCTGGATGAGTACCGGAAATATATCGAAAAGGATGGCGCCCTGGAACGCCGGTTCCAAACGGTGACGGTCAACGAACCCAGCGTGGTGGATACGATCCGCATTCTGAAGGGCATCCGCCACAAGTATGAGGAGCACCATAACGTCAAGATCACCGATGATGCCATCGAGGCGGCGGCGCGCCTGACGGATCGCTATCTGACCGGACGCCATCTGCCCGACAAGGCGATCGACACGATTGATGAGGCCGGCGCGCGCGCCCGTATCCAGGCCACCACGCGATCTCCCGAACTGCGCAAGAAGGAGCATGCCATCGAGGCCATCCGGATTGACAAGGAGGAGGCGATCAAGGGACAGAAGTTTGAGGATGCCGCCCGGTTGCGTGATCTGGAGAAACGCGAGCGCGAAGCCCTGGATGAAACCGTCAAGACCTGGCAGGAGGCCGGAAAGAAGAAACGGGTCAAGGTGACCGACGAGGAAGTCATGGCGGTCATCTCGAAGTGGACCGGCGTGCCGTTGAAAAAAATGGAAGGCAAGGAACTGGCCCGCCTGCTTCATATGGAGGAGGAGTTGGAGAAGACGGTGATCGGCCAGAAAGAGGCCATCGTCACCATTTCCAAGGCGCTCCGCCGATCCCGCGCCGATCTCAAGGATCCCCGCCGCCCGATCGGGTCGTTTGTCTTCCTGGGGCCCACCGGGGTCGGGAAGACCCTGCTTGCGAAAACACTGGCCGAATTCATGTTCGATGATGCGAATGCGCTGATCCAACTCGATATGTCGGAGTACATGGAGAAGTTCACGGTATCCCGACTGGTTGGGTCGCCGCCGGGCTATGTGGGTTACAATGAGGGCGGACAGTTGACTGAAAAAGTCCGTCGGCGTCCTTACTCGGTCGTGCTGTTCGATGAAATCGAGAAGGCGCATCCGGATGTGATGCATATTCTCCTTCAGATTATGGAGGAGGGCCGGTTGACGGATAGCAATGGCCGGCATGTGGATTTCCGGAACACGGTGATCATCCTGACGACGAATCTCGGTTCTGACTTCATCCGCAAGGGGGGGCTCGGCTTCACGGAAGCGGGTTCGGCGATGGATTACGAAACCCTGAAGACGCGGATGTTGGAGGAAGTGCGGCGGTTGTTCAAGCCGGAGTTTCTGAACCGGCTGGATGAAATTGTGGTATTTCGCCAGTTTGACAGGCCCGAGATGGTTCGCATCCTGGATCTGGAAATCAGCAAGGTAAGGAAACGTCTGGAGTCGAAAGGCATCCAATTATCCCTCACTCCCGAAGCGCAGGAGTTCCTGCTGGACAAGGGGTTCGACCAGGCGATGGGCGCGCGCCCCCTCCGGCGCGCCGTGCAACGGTTCCTGGAGGATCCGCTGGCCGAGGAGATCCTGCGCGGCGACTTGAGTCATGCCGGCAAGGTGAGCGTCATCAAGGGTGACGGCGGACTGGTCTTCACCTTGGCCGCGGGCAAAAAGGTCAGGGCGTAAGGGCGGCTGTGTTTGACTCCCTTACCAGTTCCCTCGAGTCGGTGTTCAAGAAACTCCGCGGGTTTGGCCGTCTGACCGAGGCCAACATCCGTGACTCCATGCGCGAGGTGCGCATGGCGTTGCTGGAGGCCGATGTCAATTACGAGGTGGCCCGTGATTTCGTCACGCGTGTCAGCGAACAGTGCATCGGCGAGGAGGTGCTTCATAGTATCTCTCCCGGACAACAGGTCGTCAAACGTGTCCATGATGAACTGGTCAAACTGCTGGGGGCCGGGCAGAACCGGCGTCTTGAACTCAACCCCCTTCCCGCGCCGGTCATGCTGGTGGGCCTGCATGGTTCCGGCAAGACGACGACCTCTGCGAAACTGGCCGCCGTGTGGAAGAAAGACGGCAAAAACGTGTTGCTCGTCGGGGCCGATATCCGGCGTCCCGCCGCCGTTGATCAACTGGGCGTTCTGGCGAAACAAATTGGCGTCGATATGCTGGCCCCGGAACGGGGCGAGACGGTTCCCGCCCTGGGTCGGCGCGCCATGGATCTGGCGGAGTTGAAGGGGCGCGATGTGGTTCTGTTTGATACCGGCGGCCGGTTCCAGATCGATGGCGAACTGGTTCAGGAACTGAAGGACTTGCGCCAGACCGTCAACTGCCGGAACACGATCCTGGTGGTGGATGCCGCCATCGGACAGGAGTCGGTTCATGTGGCGGACGCCTTTCACAAGGCGCTGGATCTCAGGGGGCTCATCCTGACCAAACTCGATGGCGATGCCCGTGGCGGAGCCGCGCTGTCCATCCAGTCCGTCACCGGGTGCCCGATTCTGTTTACCGGCGTCGGCGAACGCGTGGGGGAACTGGAGCCGTTCTACCCCGAACGAATGGCCTCGCGTATCCTGGGGATGGGCGATATCGTCGGCCTGGTCGAACGGGCGCAGGAGACGGTGAACCTGACACAGGTCGCCGACATGGAGAAAAAATTGCGCAAGAACCGGCTCGACCTGGAGGATTTCCTGAGCCAGTTGATGCAGTTGCGCAAGATGGGGTCGATGGACAGCCTGATCGAGATGCTCCCGATGGGGGGACAGGTCAAGGCCAAACTCCGCGAGGCTGGCAAGGGGGGTGATTTTGCCCGTTCCACCAAGCGGGCAGAGGCCATTATCCAGAGTATGACATTGAAGGAACGCCGCCGACCTGAACTCCTGAATGCGAGCCGAAAGCGGAGAATCGCGGCGGGAAGCGGAACCCAGGTTCAGGATGTGAATGAAGTGCTCAAGCAGTTCGAGCAAACCCGCGAGATGGCGAAGCGAATGGGGTCGATGCAAAAGAGGTTGCGTGGCCGGTGAGAATGTGACATAGTCGCGCGCTTTTGGAGTCATGGCGCAGGGATCCAATCCGGTTCCCGGGCGTTGTTTTGTTTGAGGGAGGACAGGAATGTCAGTTAAAATCAGAATGACCCGTACCGGTGCGAACAAGGATATCAGCTACCGTTTGGTGGCCACCGATACCCGCTTTCCGCGGGACGGGAAGAACCTGGAAGTGGTCGGTTGGTATGATCCCAAGAAAAAAGGGATCAATTTCGACCTGAAGATGGATCGTATTGATCATTGGATTAGCAAGGGCGCTTTGGTCAGTGATACGGTGAAGAGCCTGATCAGAAAAAACAAGGCGGCTGCTAAAGCGAACGCATGAAGGACTTTGTGACGTTTATTGTCCGTTCGCTGGCCGAGCATCCCCATGATGTGGTGGTGACGGAAGTGAAGGGCAAGCAGACGACGATTCTGGAAGTGCGTTGCCATCCCAAGGATGTCGGCCGGTTGATCGGGCGGAGCGGCAAGACGATTGCCGCCATCCGAACCCTGGTCAGCAATGTCGGGTCGCAGCACGGGGTTCGGACGGTTCTGGAAGTGGCGGAATGACGCCATGGATACGCCGTTGAGGATCGATGTGATCACGATCTTCCCGGGAATGCTCAAGGGATTCCTGGAAGAGAGCATCCTCAAACGGGCGGCGCAAAAGGGATTGGTTGAATTGAACACGGTGGACTTGAGGCCGTTCACCACGGATCGGCACCAGTCAACGGATGATCGTCCGTTTGGCGGGGGCGCGGGAATGGTGATGAAGCCGGAACCGCTGTTCAAGGCGGTTGAATCGGTGAGGACGCCCGGGGCGAGCGTGATTTTGATGACGCCGCAGGGGCGGAAGTTTGAGCAGGCATGTGCGGTCGGGCTTTCAAAGGCCCGGCATTTGATCTTTATATGCGGGCACTATGAGGGTGTGGATGAGCGGG
>JBAWZH010000149.1:0-6268 GCA_037143135.1 bacterium | reverse complement strand
GCCTTGTTTGGCGCCGTGGCAATTGCCGCGTCACGCGCTGCGAAGAACTCCTGTTCCTGCAACTTAATCCGCTCCCATGGAGGATTGCTGAGAAGCACATCGAACCCTTTTGAGTTTTGCGAAAATATTTCCGGGAATTCAAGCGGCCAGTGGAAAAAGCGCAGCCGGGCAGCCAGAACCGCGGCAATTGCCTGAATACGCGCATCCCCCTGCCGCCCTGCCCTGCACTCGGAAAGAGCCGCTGATGTAATGATCGCGCCCTCGCCGGTGAACCTCTGGAAGAAAGCCGCAGTCCAGAGGTTATAGGCCTGCTTCTGCCGCAGCCAGTTAGGATCGCGATGCACCGCCTCGTATCGTTCCTTCTTGTGCCGAATTTGCTCTGGTGAATCATCGGGTATGGCATCCAATGCCTGACTCGTCTCAGCAAATATCCCGATATCTGTCCCCTCATCTGCTGAAAAGAGATCTCGCGTACCAGTGAAGGCTTCGCGGTTACGCCGTTTGGCGTCCCGAGCCACACCGCGGTCATCACCGGACACCGGATCGTATGCCTTGTCCGGAATCCCCTGCAGCAGCACCTCGGGGTTGAAAACCCCAACCAGCGAATCGCCGCATCGGATGCGATGATCCAGGAATGAAAGCGGCTTGCCTGCTGTGTGACTCTCGATCCACAAGGCCACCCGGCACAAATCCACGGCGAGCGGATTTCTGTCCACCCCATAGATACAGTGCGCAATCACATCCCGGACCGCCTCGCGGACACGCTCAGGAGCGGGCTCTTGCTCTCCTGACCGTACCTTTGCCAATTCTTTTCCGATCCGGCGCCCTGCAGCCAGGAGAAAATGCCCCGATCCGCATGCCGGGTCACAGACACGGATTGAGAGCAATTCCCGCTCCAGTTTGACTGCGTCAGCCGCCTTCCCCGCAGCCTTCATCCGCTCCTGTATCACCGGCACAAGCGCGCTTTGCACCAATTCATTTACCAGCGCAGGTGGCGTGTAATAGGAACCGGTTGTTTTACGTTCGGAACCGAAGATTAGCTTAAAGGTAAGCCGGTTATCTGTATCCCTGTCCACCGCAGGATGAAATTCCAGCAGGCTCTCATAAACCGAGCCCAGCTCCTCAACATCCAAGGCCGCATAGTTGACCCGCCGGGCAGGCGCGCTGGCGCTTTCCTGATAGTAGGCCAGATACCAAAACGCGCCCAAAAGATCACGATTGTTGATGGAACACCCATCCAAGGTCTGGGCAGCAAATAGCTCGCCATTGAGAGGGGCCAGTTCGAGCATGGCCGCCCACTCTTCTTTGCCAAATACCTGCCACAGCACCCGAAGGCCGTACCACAGGTCATTGTACTCGGTAAAGGCTGACCGCCGGTCGAGCAGGCGCCGCAATCGGGCAATACCATAGTGCTCCCGGTAGACGGGGTTTGTGCTTAAGAGCCCGCGGTCTTCCGACACGAGCAGGAAGAGGAATCGGTAAATGAGCCTGAGTAATTCACGGTAGAAGTCTTCGGGTTTAAGGTGCCCCTCTTTTAAGCGACGACGAAGCTCATCATTCTTGGGATGGGCCAGAAATCCATTGGCGAGCCGCTCAATGCACTCTTCCACACCATCGCGAAGGTGGTCGCGGACCCGCCCGCCCTGTTCAACGGACTGTGCATAGTATTTCTCCAGCAGGCATTCACTACTGTCTGATATGCCTTTGGGCAACCGTGTCCGATGCAGCAACCTGTAGAGAGCCACGAAATCCAGGAATCGCTTTTCATCAAAGATCCCGGCTAGATCAAATTCAACATACGCCTGACGCCGAACCAGTGAGGAATCCCGGAGCACCCGCAGAATCGTGCCATTGGTCACCAGACCCCACACGTGATCCGTGCGGTTCAAATATTCCTGCACCAGTGAGTGCGGCGCCAGCCGTGGCCGACCGCTGGCAGCCAGGCGGCCCAATTCCTGTCTCGCCCCCACAATATAGAGGGGAGGCGCATCTTCCACTTCGCTCGCCCGATGCGAAACAGCAAAAGTCATACCATCGAGTTCATAGGCCTTTTGGTTGAATCGCGGTTCATACCCCAGGAGCCCTAGAAAGGGAATCACCCAGGCGTCACGGGTGACCGTGGTCGCAAGGTCGGCCGGCTCCAGACGCGCAAGTCGATTTTGGAAAACACCCCATATCGCCCGGGCATCGGCAAAAACCGCTGCGATTTCATCCGTCAGGTTCCGACGCGTCTCAAGTCCGAAATCTACCGCCTTCTGCCCCTGTAAATCCCCGGCTACCAACTGGTCAAGAAGATCGGGCCCTAACAGGCCGCCTTCTATTCGTATGGAGGGGAAACTCGCCATAACTATATCAGGGGTTGAAGGACCAGAATGCCCAGCAAGTCGGGAGGCATCTGAGGTTTCACTGCCAAATTGCGAACCTTTAGCGAAACAGCCTGGCGGACACGGCGATGACTCTCCGCCAGTTCAGTGGCCCGCGCTTCCATTTGTTCTTTTACCACGGGCTCAACTTTTTTCCAGGTAGTCATAGCCGCTGTGATCAATTCCTTGCGTTCATCCATCGGGATGTTGGCGTCCGGTTTGGCTTCAGCCAGAAGTCGTAGCGCCTCTGCCATCGGAAGCCATACCGAATCTTTTTTCGAGTCATGCCCAAGAATCTGGACTTCTTCGGCCAGTAATGAGGTTCGTTCCGGTTGCTCCAGCAGATAGCGCACGCGGGTCAGGTAAAGAGTCGTCAGGTTCGAAACCACCCGCGACCGGATCACGCCGCACCGCGAGGCATGCGCGGTACCGGGCCGGGTAATCGCCTCCTCCATGAGATACTGCGCCAAAGCGCTTACAAACCGGTGATTCCGCCCCAGATACTCGGCACCTTCGGGGGTCGGCGAGATAAAACTGACTGACCAAAAGGACGCCTTCCCGCCCGGCAACACAAAGGAAATGGCATCGGGTAAGGCGGCTTTCGCCTGAGTGCTGACCGCAATACGATATACATCTTTTTTTCGATCCGGGGTGATGCTTAGCCCCAGGCGTTGCGCCGCATCCAAAACGAAATGTCGCACGGCTTCCGGATCACCCAGAACCGCATCCGTCGCTTCCAGTTCCCGCCGGACTTCATCCGGCTTCAATGCCCGCTGGGCAAAACGGGTACGGTTCAGCTTTTCCCTGGCGGCATCCATATCCCATTGGCGATGGAACTTCCCCACAGCAGTCATGTCGAGCCCGAGTTCCATCTGCGAATCATCCGCCGCCTGCTTGCCCCTCAGAAACAAGGCGTTCAGCACGGCTTCCGTCACGCTTTCACTTTCATCAGGCACAGGCACATGCGTCCCCAGGGCCTGGTGAATCTCACGGGCCTTGTCGAGCAAGACTCGCAAAACGACTCCATCCACGGCGCTGTCAGGGCTGAAATATCGTATGGTTTTCACCACCGGGGCAATCTGTCCATACCGATCAACCCGCCCCTCTCGCTGCTCAAGCCTGTTCGGATTCCAGGGAAGATCATAGTGGATTGCCGCGCTGAACCCCCGCTGAAGATTCACACCCTCGCTCACACAATCCGTCGCCACCAGGACCCGCATCTTTTCACCGGAGAGTTCATCGATAATCGTGCGCCGTTCATCGTCACTGAGATTACCCGTGATGGCCACAACCCGGAGACCGTCAAATTCCTTTTTGAAGGCGCGCCTCAACCCCTCGGCGACATATTCGGCCGTGGCGATGTAGCGACACCATACAATGGGATGGAACCCTTTGCGGAGCAACTCGCCCACCAACTTGGCACAACCGGCCAGTTTGGTATCGTCCTTGGTGTGCGCCAGCTTCGCCGCAAGCCGTCCCAGTTCCAGGAGACGTCGCCGATCACCCGCGTCCATCATCGCCTCGGCAGACTCCACGGTCGGCGTGGGCTGGCTGTCATCCGTCCGTTCCTCGCCCGACTCGAAGACCAGCGTGCGGAAATCCGCCTCATCCTCACTGGCAGGTAAATTCCCGTGTCGGTTCTCAACCGCAGCCAGGGCGGCGGCCGGACTCGACATCACGCAACGCAACAAAGCCAGGGCGCCCCAGTAGCGCACACGTTGCTGCCGACCGTCCAGCGCTTGCCCTGTGCGGACGAGTTCGGAACAAAAATCATAGGTTTTACCGAATAATTCCCGGTAAGCGTCGGAGAGCCGATAAGTTTCATCGGAAGGCACCCGCTTCGGGAAGCAGTGTTGCCCCTCCCAGTCTTTTTCAATGTCCCCGCGAGTTCGCTGCACAAAATGGCGGGCTAATTCAACGCGTTGCGGCTCATTGAGGTTCGCTATGGGCCAACCCTCAAAATCATTCCGGATCAATCCCAACAAGGACAAAAAAGCACCCTCGACGCCACTATGGGGTGTGGCGGTCAGCAACATCATGTGGCGGTCCATCTTCTTGGCAATTTCATGAATCAAGGCATGCCGCTGATGCTGGCTGGTGTTGCGGGTGTCTGCAGCGGCGGCACCATGCGCCTCATCCACTATGACCAGCTCGGGACAGTCGAGCAGGAAAGTGTGGCGA
Source organism: bacterium (assembly GCA_037143135.1). Taxonomy (GTDB): domain Bacteria; phylum Verrucomicrobiota; class Kiritimatiellia; order CAIKKV01; family CAITUY01; genus JAABPW01. The sequence continues at coordinate 1,724 of JBAWZH010000149.1, read as the reverse complement.
TTCCGGTCACTCTTAACAAAATCGATGCTGACCACTTGGATGGGGTAATGCTTGTAAATGCTCTCCGGGCTTGTTTTCCCCCGTTCCAACTGACCAACCGTCCCTGACCGGATAATCACGGCATCCAGATTGAACTTCTCGCTCAGTTCCTTCTGCCACTGTTCACACAAATAGGGCGGACACAGCACACACAGGCGCTTCACCTCGCCCCGATCCAGCATCTCGCGGGCAACCAGCAGGGCTTCGATTGTTTTTCCCACACCCACATCATCCGCAATCAGAATGCGAACCGGATCCAGCCGCAGGGCCATGAGCAGGGGAACAAATTGGTACGTTCGTGGCCGGATGGAAACCCGCCCCAGGGATCTGAGGGGGGTAGCTCCCTCTCGCAAGGTCAATCTTGCCGCCTGCCACAGCAAATGGGCACCGGTGGCATCAGAGAGATCATCGACAGATGGCGCGGGAAAAGACGCGCTCCGGGGCCGCTCATCCGGATTCGAATACCCCGCCATCGTGGAAAGTTGACGATGAATCGCGACAACCTCATCTGTCGCACCGGTCAAGGGCCGCAACATCAAAACGTCATCGCGGTCGCCGGGCATTACCACCCATTCCCTCCCGCGACATTGTATGATTGAACCTGGATTCATCTTGAATTAACCATAAAACCCGTTCGCAGAATAGACTTACGGTGCTTTACAAGGCAAGCACGCTGTTCCCCATCCTCGAATTATATTGTCATCGCCACTTTGAGTCAGGTTGCTGGTGTGTTATTCTTGGTGGCGCACGACAATCAGGAAACCCCACCATGGCATCCAGACAAGAACATTGCGACGACTGCCATCGTGAACTTGGAGATGATTTTCAAGAAGTCCACGACTGGCTAGACGCCCTTTTCAAGGTTCTTGGCCCCAAGCACCGGAGCGCAAGGCATCACACCGGCGGTGTTGAACAGGTTCGCAAAATGTGGGGCGATCAGGCTGCGCTGGCCGCAGAGATCCATATCCGGAAGGATTGCGGCGGGAAAATCCCTTCTGAAAGTGAAGCCCAGATGGCAAGTCTGTATGGGGTGCAATAAGACGTCCCCTCAGTGTCTGCCCTTATTCGGAGACCTTCTCTGGAGGCAATGACGGAATGGATTGGTCAGGTTGTACCGTTCCATCCTCTTCGGGAACAGCGTCTTCACCCTTGGGTTCGGTCTTCTCCGACTTGTCTACTTGCACCTCCACCACAGGGTCTGGTATCGCGGGGGGCGGAGCAGTTGGCAGCGGAATCTCGATTGGGGCCGGTTCGAGAGTCGGCTCGGGTGTCGGGGTGGGAGCGGGCTCGGTAGGCGGCAACGGTTCCGGCTCGGGTTGGGGAACCGGCGCGGCCTCTGGATCTGGCGTGGGCGCCGAGGGTTGGACAGGTTCGGCCTGAGGGGGCTCTGGCTCAGGCACAGAAACTGGCGCCAACACCGGTTCGACGGAGGGCAACGCCGGTTCTGGCTCTGGCGTTGGCTCCAGCGGAATGGGTTCGGTTTCAAGCGCTGGGGCTGGCGAGGGCTCGATAACTGCCGGTTCGGGAACCGGCACAGGGATTGGCTCGGGCACCGAGGCCGGTTCACTGACAACGAGATCAGGCAATGGCTGGGGGCCAGGTGCTGGGGTGACCGGAATCATCGGGAGTATCGGTTCAGGGACGGTGCCGCCGGGGACGGCGGCTACTACAGAGGGAGCCGGCTG
>JBAWZH010000148.1:0-6276 GCA_037143135.1 bacterium | reverse complement strand
GACTGGGGAATAATGTCCGACGGCCAGCCGACGAGACGGCGCACCTCCTTGGGGCGGATCCAGCCGATCCAACAGGTTCCCAGCCCCAATTCCGTCGCCTGCAGCACCGCATGCTCCCCGGCAATGCCCAGGTCCAAGAGTGGATAGTCAACATGGGACAGGAGAGGCGCCACTTTGTGCGTGATCAGGGACTTCCTGATGCCCAGCACGAGAATCACCGGCGCTTCCAGAGCCCAAGTCATCCGAAGCCCCGGCAAGGTCCCCTCCTCCAACAACTGTCGGCGCAACCCGGCCTCCGTGGCCACGGCAAACCGCCAGGGCTGCCGGTTGCAGGCGGAAGGCGCCAGCCGTGCCGCCTCAAGGATCTGCTCCAGCGCCGCGCGCGGCACCGGATCAGACCGGTACGCACGGCAACTGAAACGCGACGCAACCAAGTTTCCAAATTCGCTCATCAATAGGCTCCTCCCTGCCGAATACTATCGGACACCTTGCCCCGGTTAACAAGACTGTACAATGTCGGAAGCACGATCAGCGTCAACAGCGTCGAGGTAATCAGCCCGCCCATGACAACCACCGCCAGCGGTCTTTGGATATCCGCCCCCGACCCCGTGGCATAGAGCATGGGAACATGCCCGATAAAGCTGGTCAGGGCCGTCATCATCAACGGACGGAACCGCAGGGTGCATCCCTCGCGAACGGTCTCCGAAACCGACCGGCCGCGTTCACGTAATTGCCGGAAAAACGCCACCAGAATGACGCCATTCTGAACGGCAATGCCGAGCAGCACGATAAACGCCACCGCGGCCGAAACCGACAGTGGCATCTTGAAGGCCACGACCGCGATCACCCCGCCGATCAGCGCAAAGGGCAGATTCAACAGGACCAGAAGCGAGTTAACAACGGAATCCAGCGCCAGATAGAGAAACAGCAGGATCAGCAGGAGCGCCACCGGGAGCACCAGTGAAAGCTGCCGCATCGCCCGCTGCTGGTTCTCGAATTGCCCGCCATACTCGACGAAATACCCCGATGGCAGTGCTTTGACCAGAGGCGCCAACCGCGCCTGAACATCCCGGACATATCCACCCAGATCCCGCCCCCTCACATTAGCCTCGACGACCACCCGCCGGATTCCGTTCTCCCGACTGACCTGGGCAGGGGCCTCGACACTCTGGATATCCGCGAGTTGTGAGAGTGGAACACTCACCCCGTCCGGCGCCCGGATCAGCACCCTCCCAATCTGCGGGATATCCGCACGCGCTCCCTCTGGAAACCGGACCACAATCGCAAACCGACGCTGCCCCTCGATGAGGGTTCCTGCCAGTTTCCCTGCCACCGCGGTCTCGATCATCTCATTCACGTCCGCCACATTGATCCCGTAGCGCGCCACGGCGTTCCGGTCGATGACCACATTGATCTGGTTCATTCCCGAGATCTGCTCAATCTTCACATCCCGGGATCCCTCGACCGATTGCATGACCGGCGCAATGCGATCCGCAGTCTGCTTCAACACCTCAAGGTCAGGCCCGAAGACTTTAACGGCCAAGTCACTTTTCACGCCCGATATCAGTTCATTGACCCGCAGGGCAATCGGCTGGGAAAAGGAGTAGCGCAACCCCGGAATCACCGCCAGATCCTGCTGGATCGCCTCGACGAGTTCAGTTTTGGTGCGATCACTCCTCCATAGCCGGCGTGGTTTCAGCGTGATGAATACATCCGTCTGCTCCGGGCCCATGGGATCCTCCGAGATCTCGGCGCGCCCTGTTTTACTGATCACCGTTTCGATCTCCGGGAACTTCTGCAAACGCTGTTCGATCAACCCGGCCACACGCGCGGATCCATCCAGCGAGGCGTTGGGCAGACGCACCACATTAATGGCAATGGCGCCTTCATCGAGCGGCGGCATGAACTCCGTGCCGATCATCGGCACCAGCGCCACGGCGGAGAGCAACACCGAAAAGGCAAGCCCGAGGGTTACCGCCGGTCGTTTGACCGCATGATCCAATATCCGCACATACCCCGCATGGATCCACCTGATAATCCGGAATTCCTTTTCCGGCGTCGGCCTCAAAACCGAGGCCGAGATGACCGGAATCACTGTCAGAGCCACCCCCAGTGAAACGAGCAGTGCGATGAGCATGGTCAAAGCCATGGGGGCAAACATCTTGCCTTCAATCCCCTGCAGAGTGAACAACGGCACCAGGATCACCGCAATAATGAACACGGAGAACGCCACGGGCCGGGCCACTTCCACCACCGCACCCGCCGCAATCTGCCGACGGTCCAAACCGCCAGAATCCTCCGCCAGATGACGCCTGATATTCTCCACCACCACAATCGAGGCATCCACCACCATGCCCACCGAAAAAGCCAGTCCTCCCAGGCTCATCAGGTTTGAACTCACTCCCGTCCACCCCATGACGATAAAACTGATCAGGAACGTGAACGGCAGGGAAAACACCACCACCAACGCGGTTCGTAATTCAGCCACAAAGAGGAACAGAATCAGAATAACGAAGATGCCGCCTTCCAGCGTGGCATCGACAACGGTTCGTATGCAGGCCTCTATCAGTGAGGTGCGATCATAGAAAATGTTGACGCGAACCCCGGCAGGCAAGGCGCCATCCAGTTTCCCGATGGCGGTCTTCACGCGGCTGACCACGTCCTGGGAGTTCTCGCCTTTCAACATGATGATCATACCGGCAACCACTTCCCCCTTGCCATCCCGCGTCACCGCGCCCTGGCGCGGCTCGGAACCGATGACGATATCGGCCACATCGCGCAAGTAGACGGGCGCCCCATCCTTCGACTTGAGAACAATACTCCCGATGTCAGGAAGATCCCGCAGCAGTCCCACTCCCCTCAGGTAGAATTGCTCCCAGCCGCGAACCAGGATTCCGCCCCCCGCATTGGCATTATTACGCTCCACCGCCTCGACAACCTCTCTCGCCGTCAACCCGTACTTGAGCAGGCGTTCCGGCGCGATCAGCACCTGATACTGCTTCACGTACCCGCCAAAACTGTTGACCTCATTGACACCCGCAATGGGCTTCAACCGCGGTGCAATCAGCCAGTCCTGGATCGTGCGCAGTTCCATGGCGCTGTATCGGGCTCCCTCAACCGTGTACTGCAGGATTTCCCCCAGGCCCGTACTGATGGGCCCCAGCGTCGCCTCCACCCCCGGCGGCAGGCGTTCCTTCGCAAGGGCTAGTCGCTCCAGCACGACTTGTCGAGTCCAGTACGTATCGGCACCGTCCTCGAACACGATCACGACCTGCGAGAGTTCCGCCTTGGACAGCGACCTTACCTGCTTGACCCGGGGCAGGCCACCCATCACCTGCTCGATGGGATAACTCACCCGCTCTTCGACATCGACAGCCGCCAGGCCGGGAGCCTTGGTCAGAATCATAACCTGCACGTTGGTGACATCGGGGAAGGCGTCTACGGGAAGGTTCTTCCACGCCAGGATCCCGAAGGCCGTGAGCCCCACCGCCCCCAGGATGATGAGTAGCCTTTGTTTCAGTACAAACCGGATTATTTTATCAAACATGATGATATCCCCCTCAGTCAGCACAGCCGGCGCCCATTTTTTCACGCAATATGTCCGACTTGAGCAAGAATGCCCCGTCTATTACGACCGTTTCGCCAGCCTGCAATCCATCCAGGATCTCAACCATTCCCGGAAAGTCGCGTCCTCGCCGCACGTCCTGCCGGACAAAGAAATCGTCCTTCCAGTGCTTGAATACGAATGACTTTCCCTCATCGGAGAACACGGCGGATTGCGGCGCAACGAGAACCGTTTCTCCATGGGTACCACCCAGTGACAGGAAGGCATCGCAGAACATACCCGGCCTCAACTCTGAGGTCGCATTGGCAACCGTGGCCCGAACCTTGATGGTGCGGGACTGCTCACTCATGGTCGCGCCCACATAATCAAGGATCCCGGCAAACTGCCGATCCGGAAACGCGGCCACGGTGATGGACACCGCCACGGGGCCGCGCTTCTCGGCGGCCAGCAGGGCCGCCAGATCCCGTGAATGCACATGGGCCCATACCCAAACCGTGGACAGGTCGGAAAGCACCATCAGATCAGCGCCGGGAGCGGCCATTTCGCCGGCCACGGCGTGCTTCTCGATAATCGTTCCGGCAGCAGGTGCTCGCACAGGCAGGAGTCCCCTCCCCTCACCCGGCAAACCCTCCCGAATCCCTGCCAAATCCTTTTCGGTCAAGCCCAGCACGCGCAGGGTCTGCTCGGAGACCTTTAAGTCGGTCCGGTGCTGCTCATAAACGATCTGCGCGTTGATCATATCCTGCTCGGACCCCACCCTCTGCTCCTTGAGCTTCGTTTCCCGCGCCAATATCTTTTCCGACAAAGCGCTCAGTGTCCGATTGCGTTCGTAGTCCGCCAGAGCTTTGCCAAGTTCGACGCTCGCAAGGGTAAGCAACAGATCCCCGGCGTTCACACGCGCTCCGATGTCGGCCGACACACGGTCGATGACACCGGCAATTCGGGGACTGATGTGAACGGTCGCGTTCTCGTTCAACGCCACTTCCCCGGTGGCGGGCAACACGGCCGACACGTTCAGTCGCGTCACCGCCTGCGTCCGCATCAGTCCCCGGCCGTCTTCCCCTTTCATCAGGCTGGCATCCAGTTTGACGACACCGGGTTCGTACCGGCATTCGGCGCACTGATAGATAGGAATGGCATGCTCACACGGGACGGAAACCCGTTCTTCAAGGGAGACCGGCGAGGACAGCGCCACGGGTTCGGCCCGGGGCTGAGATTTTGGTTCAGATTGTTGCCGTCCGCATCCCCCCGCGAGTGCCACGAGAGCCATCAGGGCGTACCGCCCTGCGGTGATGGTTGATGTATTCTGATTGAGTGTCATGATAATTCTCCTGATTTGTTTAGTGAATGGTGTTCAATGAGATGCCGGTCAAACGCTCCACATCGGCGGCCGACTTGTGACAGGAGGCAAGAACATCCAGATAACGGAGTTTTGCCTCGCCGACCGTCCGCTGCATATCCAACACCTCAAGATACCCGATTTTCCCCGCCCGATACCCAGCCTGCGCGGCTTCAAAAGCCTGCTGGGCGCCCGGCAGTAACTCCGCCTGAAGGGCCAGCGCCTCAGCCCGCGCCGCCTTGAGCCGGTTACTCGCTTCAACCAGATCGGTGGCCACCCGTAAACAGGCGGCGCGCTGCTCATACTCAACACGACTTATCTGATGCCTCGCGGCATCAAGGTTCCCGACCTTGCGGTCGAACAACGGCAGCGGCAGGGAAATCCCTGCCGTCGCCGCATAAGTGCCGTCTTCCTCAAAACGGCGGACGCCAGCACTAACCTGAATATCGGGATACCGGTTCGCCCGTGCCAACCCCAGCGTTTCCCCGGCCCGAACCACTTCCTCTCGCCACCGCGCCAACTCCGGCACGTTATCCGGCAACACCGGCGGGGTCTCCCGGGCCGGAAGGTTGCCGATATTGTCCAATTTACCACCCGCCAACTTGAAGACCGGCCTTGTGCCTCCCCAGGTTGCCGCCAGGCGTTTACGTGCCGTATCCAACTCCCGCAGGGCCCGCTCTCTGGCAATCCCGGCCAGCGCCACTTCGACACCGGCCCGGGTTTCTTCAAGCGGAGGCACTTTCCCGGCCTTTACCCGCTCCCGGGCAGCCTGACGCACCTCTGCGGCCAATGCCATCAGTGACTCCGCCAACGCGAGTTTTTCCTGAGCCAGCAGTACATCCACGAAGGTTTTTTTCGCCAGCGAAAGAAGATCCAGGCGCCTGACTTCGTGATCCCAGGCGGCTAATCGCGAATCCGATTGGGCCACACGGTATCGCAGAGTTCGCTTGCCCCCCAACTCAATGGACTGGCTCAGTTGAAGTGTCGTTTGAGCGGCGTCATATCCCCGGCGCCCCCCTGAACCGGCAAACTCCTCCGCCACCAGTTCCAAATCGGGATTGGGCCAAACTCCAGTCTGTTGCGTCATCCCCTCAGCCACCTGAATTCCCTGCGCGGCCCCGGCCAACTCCGGATTACGCTCCACGGCCAACTCCAGCACCCGTGTAAGTCCAAGGATCCCTTCCGGCTCCGGCGGCAACTCCGCGTTGCCTGCACAGAGTCGCGTCGCCAGACCGCTCGCGATCATCGTACGGCACAAACAGGAGTGTAATACTATAGGTTTACGTTTCATGATTCCTCCGATTGAAAAATAACGAATGGAAATGCCCGACCTGATTCCAGGGGGACTAGAGTCGATCCAGCAGGATGACCG
>JBAWZH010000147.1:0-6289 GCA_037143135.1 bacterium | reverse complement strand
GGGGTTGAACCTATTCCAGTCGGCCTTCACCCATTTCTGCCCACTCGAGATCATCTTGAAGAAGTGCGGCGTGCCTTCCGCGTCTGAATAAGGGCAGGATCCTCTTACTGGCTCCCCACTGACAGCCACCGTAGGGTATCCAGATTGAATCACACGATGAAAGGGATCTGGGAAATTGACACTTTGTTCATTTTGGCTATTTTGATGAACCGGCGTTTGTCTCCGACGGCGGGCGACCTGGTTGGCCGACGTGTCACCGGTCGGCTATCAAATGCCCGGAGGACTTGTAGTAACCGGCGTCATCGCCGGTACTGCGCGAAGAGTACCGCCGAGACGGCGGTTACTATAGAGGCCCCCGCGGGATTCACGGATTCACGGGGTCAGATTCACGGGGTCAGACCTTATAATAAAGAATAGAATTGATTGAGAGTGGGGTGGCGGGCGTCGAACAGGCAGATCTGTTACGGCGGACGCGGGATTGTCGCTGGCGGGCGGTGGCGGCGCGGATGCTGTGTCGCCATGGAGGGCTGATGCAACGTGAGGCGGCAAGGGCGCTTGGCATGGGAACGGGGGTGGCGGTCAGTTGTCAACTCAAGCGTCTGGGGGCGTTGTTGGAATCGGATACGACCCTGTTGCGAGCGGTACAGCGGATCGATAGTCAATTGGACAAGGAATCAAAGTGAAATGGCGTCTAATTTCTATTCTAAGGGCTGACCCCAATGTCCCCCTAAGGGCTGACCCCAATGTCCCCCCAGTATGGGAAATACGCGCAAGGGGCCGTGGCGGATCAGCAAGCAAAGCGCGCTACATACGGCCCTGCCCGAAGACTACTTCACACAGAAACTCGGCTTGGTTCTTCTCGGGTAATTACTGCTTTCTTACAGCCGAACCGCCGTACACGTGATCCGTATATACGGTGGTGTGGGAGGGGGCCTCAGCGATGGGGCTCCCTATCCCGATCGATTACTATTTGTTCAGCAGCTCCGAGTGAGAACCTGTGCGTTCAAAGATCACAGTATCCTTTTCGAGTTTGTATATGAGCAACCAGTCTCCGGCTAGGTGGCACTCACGTCGGCCTTGGTAGTTTCCGATCAACTTATGATCACGTAGTGCGGGCGGCAAGTCCTGCTCCTCGGCTATCCAAGTCATGACTTGCTTGAGCCTTGCGATGTCCCGACCGGACTTGACAGCTTTCTTGTAGTCCTTCTGGAATTGCCCGGTGGTTCTTAGCGTCAGCATTTGTCGAGTGCCTTAAACATCTTGTCGAGACTGTCGAACGTGTTGAGATCCTCACCACGGTCTGTCGCCTCAAACGTCTTTCGGGTGGTCACGTTGGGTACTTCCACGGGAAAGGGAAGGCCTCGGCGAAGGCGTATCTGGCTGTAAAACATGGTGATGGCCTCGGTAGTCGTGACACCCAGCCGCTGAAGGAGTTTCTCGACATCATCCTTCAATCCCGGTTCAACTCGTGCTCTGATCGTTGCTGTTCTGTTCATTTCGGATACCTCCATACCCGGGGAATACGATGGCCCACATGGGCCACATAGTCAAGCGAAAAGTTTGCTTCTTTTCCTCTGCAAATCGAACGTCAGCGCTGAGGATCGGCGAGCTTGCGAGCCGTATCCTCGGGCGCTTGGATCGCCTTATCGGTATTCAGGGACAGGTTAATAGTAGATTAGTACTAGACAACAGATTAGTACGTGGTATGGTTCTGCATGAATCGGAAGGATACCCGGAGGAGGAAGTCATGCGGACAGGCAGAATTGTTGAGGAGGGGTCGGCGTACTACCATGTGATATCGCGTGTGGTGGGGCGGGAGTATGTGTTTGCGGCCGATGCGGAGCGGGAGCGGTTTCGTGCCATCATGAGGGCCGTGGAAGCCTTTAGCGGGGTGAGAATCCTGACGTGGGTTATACTCTCCAACCATTTTCATATTCAGGTGCATATTCCCGAGCGCGGTGAGATCAGTGATCAGGAACTCGGTCGGCGGATGCGGTATTTGTACTGTCAAGACAAGGTTGATGCGTTCATGGGGGAACTGGAGACGCTGAGGAAGGTCGGCCAGGCAGAGACAGCGGAGCGGATGAAGTGGCCCTTCATTCTGAGGATGTGCAACCTTGCGGCCTTTATGAAAACCCTGAAGCAGCGGGTGAGCATATCCTACAATCGTCGTCACGGGCGTGTGGGGACTCTGTGGGAGGAGCGGTATAAGAGCCTGCTACTGGTCGTGGAGTTCGCCATCCGATTGAAGGTCAACCTGGCGCAAAGCCGGGTGGGGTTGGCTATTGCCATGACCGGGTGGATTGTGTCTATTTTGCGAAGGTGAGCGCCTTCTTAACAGACTGGCGACTGACCAATGGCGCGTTAATCGGTCAATTCCAGATGATCGTATAGAAGATTGCAATTCCCATGGGGTTTTTCATTTTAGACGAACGCCTGTCTCACGCCACCTGCTCCCCCGTATCCCCCTACTTTCGCGTCACTCCAAAACCACATGAGGGCCCCAAAACCAACTGGGTCCTTTCCACTAAATACACGGATTCGGAATCGGATTATTTGGTTCGGGCCAAAGCGGCGGGACTGGGATGGCCTTTTCCCCACTGTTTCCCCAGATAAGCAAGAGTTTGAAAATAGTCCTGTTGACATGAATAATCCAGGCGGGTTGACGTTTTGTCCCTGATTGTTAGAATAGTCACCAATTAGGAGGATCCTATGAAGATCATCTGTCGATTAATGCCGATTCTTGCGCTGCAACTCCTGTTCCTGTTTTGTCCCGCTTGCGCCAAGCAGGAACCCGTGAGTCACTTTGTCATTATCCCGGCAGGGGGACAGTCTCAAATCTCCGAGAACGAGACGGAGAAGTTGCGGGTGACGCTGGATGCCGTGGCGGCCCGTTACCATATGTCAAAGTGGAAATCCGGACAGGAAGGCATCATCCGGTACTATCAACCGAATTCTGACTATGAAATCGGGTTCTATGCGAAACGGGAGCGCACGACGCTGAAGGTCTACGCCCTCCCCATGACACCCTCCGTTGCGGGAACGGAAAAATTCAGGTTATTCCGCCAGAATCTCGCCAATATTCTGTCCCAGACGTTCCCCGGTCAGGTATCGTTGGAGAAGTAACCCCCGTCCTCCAAACTGCGCTTCAGGGTCTCCAGTCCGGGTAATTGGTTCAGTGCATTTTGCAGTTGCCTGACTCCGGCGGGAATATGCTTCAGGAAATACGACGTTGTCGGCACCGATCCCAGTCGTCCGAAAGCGCCCAATGCCTGGGCCAGACGCTCAACCGCCGCCACCCAGAAAAGTTCCCTGACACTCTGGCCGTTCGGGATTTGATCCAGATAGTAATCAAGTAATTCCTGGCGCATCTCACCGGGAAGATTGACATACGGATCACACAGCAGAGACGCCAGATCATAGGCCGCCGTGCCGAACCGCATTCCCTGGAAGTCAATCAGGTAGACAGTCCCGTTTAGGATCATCACATTGCTGGATTGCAGGTCGCGGTGAATGATCACACGGGGTGCCCGCACCTGGGCCGGGATGAGGCGCGCCAGTTCCTTCCTGATTTGTCCCATCGTCCGATCACTCAGCGCGAGATGGCGGTTTAAGAACTGATCGCAAAACAAATTCTGCTCCCACTCGTAGAGATGCCGGGTGAAGGGCATGGATAAATTGAACGGACGGCGCAGGGCGGCGTGGGTCGCCCGTGTATGCAACCGTGCCACGATATCCAGCGTCTGCTTGTAGAGCGCAAGACAGGCAGTCCTCGTCAGTTTTGGGACAAGATGCTCAAGGTTGTCGCTTCCCACATCCTCCAGAACGCAAATTTGTTCGTCAGGCCAGTCGAGCAGCACTGAAGGCACACTTACGCAGTGACGCGCCAGGAAACGGGCATGGCTGGTATATAAGGCGTTTTCGGGTCGGTCCAGTTTGTAGCGGACCGCGATCGCGCTTGAGGCCGGGTTACGCGAGAGGAGCCGGGTAAAGGTGCGGGCCGAACCGCGCGGGGGTAAAGGCATGACGGTGCTTCGCCCTGGCTCCCACTTCAGGGCGGCAAGAATGCGGGTGATGACGGGATCGGCCAGTTGTTCCGCCTTGATGGCCATGTAGTCGACAGGCGAATCAACCCGTACGCCATCGCTGATGATCGCATGAGTGATACTGGCGCCAGCCGTCACGGTGACGTTATCCCAAAGCACGGAATCGATGACCGTGGCGCGCGGGTGCACCGTGGTGCCGGTGCCCTTTGATACAAAAGGAACTCCCTTGACACCGAATTTCTTCCAGCGCGGAATGGTCGTCATTTCCCGGTGCGTGGCAAGATAGGAATCAGGCGTCCCTATGTCCGCCCAATAGGACTTGGGCACTTCAACGCCCGCGACCTTCTCGCCTGCCAGCATGGCCCGTTCATAGGCGTCGACAATCGAGGCGAAGCCGGTGGGCGGAAGGTGCGCAAGGATGCGCGGGGACAGGAGTTGTAGTCCGCAAAACGTGGCCGTCCCGTCCGTTCCCGGGGCGGAACTCTTGAAGCATGAAACCAAACCCTCGCGGAACTCCACGGTTCGCGGACCTTTCTCCGGGTGCAGCCACAGGGTCGCGATGGCGCCATGCCTGCGATGTGCCTCAATCAAAGGTTCGCAGGAAAGTTCAGCCAGAACATCGGCATTCAGCATCCAGAATGGGTCCTCCTCGAGAAACCATCTCGCCTTGGTGAGGGCGCCGCCGGTTCCGAGGATCTCCGGTTCATACGACAATTGGCATTTCATTCCGTCTGCGGGACGGGTTCGCAAATATTCAAGAACCTGCCCGGCATGATGGTGGGCATTGACAAGCGCATCCTGCACGCCCCAACTCTTCAGTAAATCCAGGGCGTGCCCCAGTGCAGGCGTGCCCCACAGCGGGAAAAGCGGTTTCGGTTTGATTTGTGTCAGGGGCAGGAGTCGCGAGCCGAACCCGGCGGCAAGAATAAAGGCTTTGCGAGGATATTTCATGGGCATGAATAAAGGAGATGGGGACGACGGCTTTCGGCAAAGGCCATCAAGTTCGGTTTCCATGAGGCGATAATGTCGGACGCAGGCGCGCCCGACAGGAGTGCTAGTCTGACGGCATCGGTGCCGTATAACTTGTCGAACCACTCGGGTCGCGTTCCGGGCGCCGTCCACAACGGCGTCGGTCCGTAAAATTTCTGAATACCCCCCAGAATCGTGACGCTGGTGGAGACCGGGCGGAAGCGGGCGTAGTCGGTGATTACAAGGCGCAATCCATCAAGTTCGCTGTTTGCATACAAACCAATCCTGGCTTGGTAACGCACCGGTTCGAATGCGATACCGGGCAAACCAACTTGATTCAACCGGGACAGGAGGCGGGATGCATCAAGCCAGGGTGCTCCGATGACACTGAACGACCGGTCTGTGCCTGATCCGTAATCCAGAGCCGGCAAGGCCTCTCCAAAAACTGTACAGGTGAACAGGCAGGCGGTTTCCCACGAGCGGATACGCGGGGACGGCGGAACCCAGGCCGGCCATGCGGCTTGCTTGAACACATCGCGCTGGTAACCCTGCATGGTCGAAACGCGGAGATTAATATTCAAACCCAGAACACCTGCCAACCACAGGGCCGTTTCGCCCTGCGTCATGCCGTATTGCATGGGAGCGGGAATCGAGCCGACAAATGACTCGAAGGCCGGATTAAGACAGGGGCCGTCAACACTGAGTGGGAGTGGTACGGGACGGTCGGCGATAATGACAGATTTACCAGCCTCGGCAGCGGCCTCTAGAACCAGGCGCAGGGTGGAGACGTAGGTGTATGGCCGCGCCCCTAGATCCTGTAAATCAATGATGAGAGTATCCACGCCTTCGAGCATGGCGGGGGTTGGCTTTCGCGTCGCACCATAGAGAGAATAGATCGGGATGCCCCAGGCGGTATGGCGCTCATCTGCAGTCAGTTCGCCGGCGGCGGCTAGTCCGGCGAAACCATGCTCGGGCCCGAAGAGAGCCGTGAGATTGAGTCCCGCCGTTTGATGGAGTCGCTGCGCGGAGGTCACCCCGTTCGAGTCCACAGCGGCGGCATGACTCACCAATCCGACGCGGTGTCCCTGAATCCAATCGGGATGCTGCTCAAGGAGGGTGTCCAGTCCGAGTTTGAACCCCCCAATGACTTTCATGTTTGTTTTCCTAACGACTGAGTTGCACGGCATACAGGACGGCCTGACGCATACTGCCACTTTGCGCGCGTCCGGTCCAAGCGATATCGAAGGCAGTGCCATGGTCCGGCGATGTCCGGG
>JBAWZH010000146.1:0-6312 GCA_037143135.1 bacterium | reverse complement strand
TTGGGGGGCTCACGACCCAGGCGATGAAGGATAAGTTCGGCATCACCCAGACCCGGCCGTTGGCTGACTTCCTGCCGACGCTGACCATCGCCGCCAAGAATCTCGCCACTGAGATGACGAATCATAACGTGCAACAATCCGACCTTCAAGGTGAGGTACCCATCACTCGAGAGCATGTGCAGAACAACACAAGTGTCCGTCAAATGCTTGCGCAGCGGGGTATCAAACCCGAAGCGTTGCCGCCAGAGGAGGATATCAAAAAGTTGGAGCGCAGGGTAAAAACTGATGAGAAGAAACTGGAACAACGGTCTGGTCGCCTGCCGGAAGGATGCGATTTGGTATGAAACTGCACTTTGAACCCAATCTGGACTATCAGTTGGCGGCTATAGAGTCCGTCTGCGACTTGTTCCGCGGGCAGGAAATATGCCGGACGGAATTTACCGTGGTGAGTGGCGCCGCCAGCAAGCAGATGCTCATGGGGTTTGCGGAGCAGGATCTGGGGGTTGGTAACCGGTTGGCGCTGTTGAATGATGAGGTTCTGGAAAACCTCCACGGGATCCAGTTGCGGAATGGGTTGGCTCCTTCGCCCGGCTTGGCGACGGGTGACTTTACCGTGGAGATGGAGACCGGGACCGGCAAGACCTACGTTTACCTGCGGACAATCTTCGAGTTGAACCGGCGGTATGGTTTTACGAAGTTCGTGATTGTGGTCCCCTCCGTGGCGATCAAAGAGGGCGTTTATCACTCCATCGAGATTGCCGAAGAGCATTTCCGCGCCCTGTACGCGAACACGCCGTTCGAGTTCTTCCTTTACGACTCCAGCAAACTCGGCCAGGTGCGGAACTTTTCAACAAGCCCCCATATCCAGATCATGGTAGTGACCGTTGGCGCGATCAATAAGAAGGACGTAAACAACCTCTATAAGGACAGCGAGAAGGTCGGCGGCGAAAAGCCGATTGACCTGATCAAGGCCACGCGGCCGATCGTCATTGTTGATGAGCCGCAGAGTGTTGACGGCGGTCTTGAAGGTCGAGGGAAAGAGGCGCTCAGCGCCATGAATCCCCTATGCACCCTCCGGTATTCCGCAACGCATGCCGAAAAGCATCATATGGTTTACCGACTGGACGCTGTCGACGCCTATGAACGGAAATTGGTGAAACAGATTGCCGTGGCATCCGGCAGTATCGAGGGCGGGCATAACAAGCCATACGTGAAATTACTTTCTGTAAGCAATAAGCGCGGCACCATCACGGCACGCGTGGAGGTCGATGTCGAGGAGCATGGAAAAGTCCGGCGTAAGGAAATGAATGTCCAGGATGGCGACATGCTGGATCAGATCACCGGGCGAGATGTCTATAAAGACTGCCGCATCGGTGAGATTCGTGTGGCAAAAAGCAAAGAGCATCTGGAGTTGCGGTATTCCGGCGGCGAAATTTACCTGAACCTCGGTGACGCATATGGTGATGTGGGAGCTTCAGCGATCCAGCGGGAGATGATCCGGCGGACGATCAAAGAACACCTGGACAAAGAGAAACGGCTACGCCCACAAGGCATCAAGGTATTGACTTGAGAGTACCTACTTCTGGCCGTCATGATTGCTCTGAATGCTTGCCCTGTAAAGTCTTGAGTTGAGAGAGTTTCAAGGCGAGATCCACCCAGCGATCCGTGAGTTTCCTGAACCGCTTGAAGTTGGCCGTTTCGCGCCGCACGGCGTCAAGGTTCTCTGGTCTGAGATATTCCGACCGGCTTTTCATCCGGTGGGTATAGCTGATTTGGTAAAACGGCCGTTTCTTTTCCTTGGGATTCCGGTACTGGCGACTGATGGCTCCGGGCCGCATGGGGCCAAGCTCCTGTAGTTGCTTTTTCACCCGCTCGATTTGTCCGACTATTTTTTCACACGTTGTTGACATGAGTCCTCCTTTTTGGGATAAAGGGGTAGCATATATAGGCTACCCTGTCAACCTGGAAATGGAGATATTTTTATGAGTCTTTGGATCGCCTGGTGGAATCTCGTCCGTGAACTGCGCCCTGCCTTCAAGCGGAACCGCACTTTCCTCTGGTTTGTTGTCGCCCTAGCCGCCACCTGCACCCGCAGTGACCTGCGCGGCGTTACCAGTCTGGTTCGCGCCTTGGGTTTGCGGCAGGCCTGCTATGACCGGCTCCTCGACTTCTTTCATAGCCGGGGTATTGATCTGGCCTGTCTTACCCGGTGCTGGGTGAGACTCATTCTCAAAACCCTGCGCCCGCACCTCCTCACCGTCAATGACCGCGTCGTCCTGTTGGCCGACGGCATCAAAGCACCCAAGACCGGGAAAAAGATGCCGGGTGTCAAAAAGCTTCATCAGGAATCTCAGAACAACTCCAAGCCCGAATACATCTTCGGACATTCCTGCCAGGCCATCGCCGTCGTCGTCAAGGCCGCCTCCAGCTTCTTCGCCCTGCCACTGGCCTGCCGCATTCATGAAGGCGTGGTCTTCAGCAATCGCGACCAGCGCACCCTGTTGGATAAACTGGTTGAATTGCTCACCGCCCTGGAAATCGCCATGCCCGCCTATCTGGTCGCCGACGCCTACTATGCCTCTTGCCGGATCATCCTGCCGTTGCTCAAGGCCGGCCAGCATCTGGTCACCTCGGCCAAGACCAACTCCGTCGCGTACGAACCCGCTGAAACTCCACGATGTCCTTGCAAAGGCCGGCCCCGCCAATATGGCCGCAAGGTGAAACTCAAGAAACTCTTCGATGATGAAAGCCGCTTCACTGAAGCTCCCAGCCCCATCTATGGCGAGCGTAACGTCACTCTACGCTACCGCGCCTTGGATCTCGTCTGGCGGCCCGTCGGAATCCGGGTCAGGTTCGTCCTGGTCATCCATCCCGAGCGGGGGCGCAAGATCCTGCTTTGCACCGATCTGTCTTTGATGCCCATCCAGATCATCCAACTCTACGGCGTGCGCTTCAAAATCGAGGTGGCCTTCAAGCAAGCCATCCACACCATCGGAACCTACAGCTACCACTTCTGGATGCTCCCCATGAAACCCCGGTCACGTCGTTCCGGCGACCAGTATCTCCACCGGGAAACCGACACCTATCGCGATCAAGTCCGCCGCAAACTCGCCGCCTACCATTGCCACATCCAACTCGGCGTCATCGCCCAGGGACTTCTCCAGTGCCTCGCCGTCCTTCACTCTCGAGTCGTCTGGGGTCAATTTGGTTCTTGGCTTCGCACCGTTCGTCCGGGAATCCTGCCTTCAGAACAGGTCGTTGCGGTCGCCTTGCGCCACAACCTCCCCCTATTTCTCGGGGATTCGTCTCTAAACAATCCCCTTGTGAAATTCATCCGCCAACATCTTGACCTCGATAGGGCCGAAGGATTAAGGTTAGCCGCATGAGTCAGAAATCATGACTCTCAAGTGAATAACCCAGTTGGAATAATTGATTCTCAACTAGTTTTGTAAAGGGATACGCATGATACGGTCAAAACAATTGGCGGCAATTTATTGCGTTCTCGTTGTATGCGCCCTGCCAACATACGGTGCCACATGGTACGTTGCAACGACTGGTAATAATGGTTCCGCAGGAACCAATTGGACTACAGCCAAGGCAACTATTCAAGCCGGGGTCAATGCTGCCGCTAACGGAGATGCCGTCCAGGTTAGAAGCGGGGTTTATTCAGGGGCGGGGAATCGCGACTTGGTCATTAGCAACAAAACGATCACAGTTGTGGCAGAGACGGCATCAAATATGCCGACAATCGATTGTGGAAATGTGCGGATTATGTCCATACTATCGAATGCCAATGTCCAGATCTCTGGATTTGCCATTCGGAATGCTTATCTTTCGTTCGGCGGTGATTGGGCGGCCGATGGATTGATTAAGATTGCATCTTCGCAAGCTCGATTTGAGCGGTTGGCGATTGTCAGTAATACTACATACACCTCCTATGTCACTACGCGTCTTTCTGTGATTGATGCTCAAAGTTCCACTGTTTCTGTGCAGAATTGTCTTATTGCCTGTAATACTCTCGGGGGAAGCGGCTCAGCAACTTTCGGAGCTGGTTCCGATTTGATATATAGTCGGGGGAATTCTTCTTTTATCAGTGTCGATTCATCAACATTCTCTTCCAACAACTTTGGAAGCGGTGGCTTGAATTGGGTTGCAGATGTGACGGAAATGCGAAACTCGATCGTGTATGGCAACATGACGTCTGGATCTCCAACCCCACCGACAGTTAGGACAAATCGTTCTGGTGCCTTTGCCTCATATTCATGCATTGAGGGAGGATTTGTCGGTACCGGCAACATCACTAATTCACCTCTATTTCAGAACCCCCCAGCGGGTGACTTTCGTCTTACTGACGTTTCGCCATGCATTGAGAGAGGTTCCTCTTCATTGGTTTCGGGGTTGTCAGACCTGGATGGAAAATGGCGCATCTTAGGTGCTGCTGTTGACATGGGAGCCTACGAGTGGGGCGTTGTACCTTCTAACTCAATTCTAGGCACTATAACTTATGATGGGGCTCAAACGGGTAAAGTTATCGTTTCTGCCGCACCATATGTTGTCACAAATGAAGGCCTTGGCGTTTATCAATTCGATAATGTTGCGATCCATCAAAGTTACTCTATTGAGGCATTCCGGGACTCAAATGGGAGTGGAACAAGGGACTATTGGGAGGCGTGGGGTACTTACTCAAATAATCCCATTTATTTGACCAATGGGGCTTCTTTTGTAAACGTCAGCCTGATGGATCCCGATCATGACGCAGACGGGCATTTGGATTGGGTCGAGTTACAAAACGGAACGGACCCCTACAATCCTTCAAGTCGGGTCACAGTGATTAGCGGCACGATTTCATATTCGGGCTATCAAACAGGTCTGGTGAAGGTTGTATCCACATCGTCGCTAGAAACAAATGTGATGATGCGAACAACTCCTGGAAGCTATCAATTGTCAAATCGTATGACTCGGGCAAATTATATCATCACAGCGTATCGCGATTACAATGGAAATGGAGCACAGGAAGGTTGGGAGGCTTGTGGGGTTTACTCTAATAATCCTGTTTACCTGACAAACGATATGTCCGAAATAAATATCACCATGCTCGACCCGGATATCAACAATGATGGCATTCCGGATTGGCTTGTCTCGGAAGTTATAGTCACCAATCTCGTAGTAGCGCAGCGTCCAGGGACGAAATTGGTGGACATCACATTCGATGTGAGTAGCCACACTAACAGGGTTTACATTTCCTTGAACGTGAGCAACGCAAACGTTCAGGTAAATACGCCAAATCTGGTGGGCAGTGTGGGATATGTCCTGAGCGGAACCGGGAAGTCAATTGTTTGGAATATGGGTGCAGACTGGAATGGGAATCTCGGTGAACTTACTTTTACCGTCACAGCCCGAGTATTGCTACCACCGCCTGGCGGAGACTCTTCGGCGATTGCTTGGTCCATTGTAGACGGAAGATGGATTCGCAATTACTACGCTGATGGCGCCGTTACAATGACCGATGTGAGTAACAATTTGATGTGGGTATATAATGCTAGCGCTAATGGTGCTCAAAATTGGAATAACTCAGTAAACTATTGCAACAATTTAAGCTATGCAGGGTATACAGACTGGTATTTGCCGAGCAAAGATCAGTTGCTGGCCATGCGCTCACAGACTGCAGTCTTTATTGACGTAGGGGATACATATTGGTCATCTACAACCTACAGTGCTCTCTCGTATGTCGTAAGCATGAGCCTTGGTGCTATAGCCGATGGCAGAAGCATTAGTTACGGAATTTGGCCATGTCGCGCCAAGTAAACAGAATGCCTAACATTGTGAATAATCAAAACCCAATAGGGGTAATAGGATGAGTGATGCCAAGATCATTGAATGCCCATTGGTGAAGCGTGAAATGGCGCTGAAGAGTACGGGTAGTAATAGCTGGTTGATTGGGCTACTTCTCCTGTGGCTGCCTGCGTTGTCTCTGGCTGCGACAAACACTGCATCGGTCAGTGCACTACTAGACTCGCGAGATTATACTTTGGCGGTTTCTTCAGTTCGCGGGGCTCCGTCCCCTTCTATCGGGACGAATCTGTATGCGTGGCGTGCAGCTTTAACCTGTTCAGTTCAGGCGGTTGTCGTTACTGGCGTGAATTGGCGCGCAACTGGGTGGATCGGGTCTGGGGCGATTCCGGTATCTGGATCAACGAACACAACAGGAAAAGTTGAACTCACTAATGTCGATTCTTCGATCACATGGAACTGGGGCACATCATTTGCGATCACTAATGTTATAGCATCCCAGAGGCCTGGAACAAAACTGGT
>JBAWZH010000145.1:0-6349 GCA_037143135.1 bacterium | reverse complement strand
CGAATGACCCAACGGGTGGGACTGAGTTCCTCCTCGATGCTGAGTGGCATGGCGGGGCCTCCGAGCAACGACTCCAGATAGAGTGTGAAATATTCGCCAGAGGGTTCAGAAAGCGTCAATTCATGGGGTGGTTGCCCCGTCAGAAGCAGTCGCGCATGGTTATTCTCGGCATTGGACTCGATGATTCCCAGTGTTCCGAAAACGCGAAGGATTTCATATCCATGGCAGAGATGCCGGATCGGATTCAGGTAGTTGCATACGGCGCTTGCCACGCCGCCATTTTCAAGCCGCATAAGCATTGATACGGCCATCCGGCACTCACTGCCGGCTACCGGATTGCCCAACCTGGTTTCGACAAGTTCGATCGACGCGATACGGACGCAGGCAATGTGTTCAATGAAACGTGTTGAATACACACCAACCTGCAAAGACAGACCGCCGTCCACATCTTCATCGCCCGGCCTCCAGTCGGCCCAGGGATAGCATTTCTGGGAAAGCACCTGCACCACGGCGCCGATCGCCCCGGATCGGATCACCCTTCGCATTTCCTTATATGGCTGCGTGACAAGCACTCCTGCCATTTCCCGGTACTGAAGCCCCGTTCTCCTTGATGTGGTCAGGATGGCGTCAAGATCCGTCTCGGTCAAAGCGGAAGGTTTTTCGGCATAGACATGCTTGCCCGCCTCAAGACAGCGGATCGCATCCCGTGCCTGGTCGGCGCGGCGCGGCGAACAGAGTGAAACCAACTGCACGTCCTTGTCGCTCAGCAATCGATCCAGCGTGGAGTACTCCCTTGGCTTCAATCCGGACGGGATGCGGTCATGGGGAAAGGCCGCTGCCGCCGTCAGTTCCGCCAAAGGGTGGTTAACAAGAAGATCGTGAACCTGATGCCCATTGCACCCGTACAGCCCAACTCTCATTTTTCGCATCTGATCAGCCTCGTTTGACAGCCTGCCATTGGCGGCTAGACGTTTGAACCGCGCCAATGCAGTTTCTGGCGAAGAACAGCAAAGTAATCATACCCCGGAAGATGGATCAACCGGACACTGGCGTGGCTTTGCAGGATCCGCACACGATCCCCGATCTCGAGTGACTGCCCCACCTGGCCGTCCACCGACAGATTCGATCCGACTGCGCGCTCGACCACACTGACCTCCACGGTGGAATGGCTGGACAACACCAGCGGGCGTATGCTCAGGGTATGGGGACAGATGAGGGTCACAACCATCGCTGGAGAGGTCGGCATCAGAACCGGGCCCCCTGCGGAAAGCGAGTGGCCTGTGCTGCCGGTGGGCGTTGAGACAATCAACCCGTCGCACACGCAATCCCCGACTTCCTGGCCTTCGACCGACAACCGAAGTGTTCCCACCCGGGCGCCGCACACAATGACCACATCATTCAAGGCCCTAAACGACCCGACATCCCGTCCCTGCCGAACGACCGAGCAATCCAGCATGGATCTCAACGAGGTGGTGAAATCATTTCTCACCAGGCAGTCCAAGGCCCGCTCTAGATCATTCTCCGTGACACTGGTCATAAACCCCAACGATCCCAGGTTGACACCGATAACCGGAACATCCCGGCCATCGAGTTCACGAACCACTCGAAGCAATGAGCCATCCCCTCCCAGAACCATGACGGTATCAGCCTGCTGAACCACCTCGCGGGGACTCCATGTCGAAGTCATGTTCATCAGGGTGGCGGTATTGGAGTCCGTCAGCAATCTCAATCCCAATGCGTCAGCCTTGACCCGCAACCGGGAAACGGCGGCGGACGCCCGTTCTTTCGCGCAATTGGCGATGACACCTAGCATTTTCATACCGTTTTCCTCCACCACGCCAGGAACTCAACATTGCCGGCAGGGCCTCTGACCGGAGACTCGCATAATCCCATCCACTTCAGGGGTAGCGCCGTTGTTCCAAATTCCCGGATTCTCGCAATCACCCCTTCACGCACGACTGGATCTCGGACAACGCCGCCTTTACCGATATTCTCGCGCCCCGCCTCAAACTGCGGTTTGATCAGCGTCACCAACTGGCCATCGGGTTCAAGAAGGGTTGTAACAGGAGGCAGAATCAGGGTCAAGGAGATGAATGAGACATCCACTACGGCGAATTGAAACGGTTCCGGGATATCCTGCCTGCCAAGATAGCGGGCGTTGAGTTGATCCTTCACCACAACCCGGGGATCCTGCCTGAGACGCCAGTCGATCTGGCCTTTACCCACGTCAACAGCATAGACCCTGGCCGCCCCGTGCTGAAGAAGGCAATCGGTAAACCCCCCGGTGGAAGCGCCAATATCGGCACAGACCAGTCCCTCGACTTGAAGACAAAATACTTCAAAAGCGGCCTCCAGTTTCCCTCCGCCCCGACTGACGAATTTTTCACCGGAGTCCACGGTGACAACGGCCTGAATGTCACAGGGACGCCCCGCTTTATCGACGACCTGCCCCTCAACACGCACCGAACCGGCCAAAATCAAGCGCTGCGCCTTTTCCCGGCTCTCCGCGAGTCCGCGTTCGACAAGAATCACATCCAGACGTTGCTTACTCATGATGGATTTTATCCATTAGATTGGGTCTGTTTTCCGCTTCAACCAATCCCTGTCCGAACCCTTCAACAAGGGGGAGAGTTTCCGCCAAACACTCCGATGAAAATCGTTCAACCACGCCTTTTCGTCCGGCGTCAACAGGGCTGGAATCAGGGGGGCCACATCAATGGGGCACACGGTCAAAGTCTCGAACTTCAGAAAGTTGCCATGCACCGTGGACGATGCTTGAGTCACCAGAACCATATTTTCGGTTCGAATACCATACTCACCCCTCACATAAACTCCTGGCTCGATGGTAAGAATCATTCCGGGTTTGAAGGCATGGCTGTTCCATGTCGGAAGCAGACCCTGCGGCCCCTCATGGACATTGAGGTAGCTTCCGACCCCGTGTCCGCTCCCATGCCTATAATTCACTCCATGCGCCCAAAGCGGCGCCCTCACCAGGACGTCGAGGTGGGTTCCGGTGGCGCCGACGGGAAACTGGGTACGACTGAGCGCCATCATCCCCTTCAAGACCCAGGTATAACTCCGGCGGGCTTCCAGTGACACTCTCCCCAGCGCCACAGTACGGGTGGTGTCCATCGTCCCTTGAAAATAATTCCCGCCGGAATCCACCAGGAGAAGTCCTTTTCGCTTGAGTGCGGCCGCCGTGTCGGCCTTCGCCGAGTAATGCACGAGCGCGGCATTGGCCCCAAAGGCGCAAATGGTCTGAAAACAATCGCCACGATAGTCCGGAGACTCCTTCCTGAATTCGGCTAGACGGACTCCGGCATCGTACTCAGAGATACGATTTCCCGACTTGAGCGCGTGCTCCAACCACGCGAAGAACTTCACAAGCGCAAGACCGTCCATGAGGGCCGCCCGGCGAAAATTTTCCTGCTCGACCCGGTTTTTGACGGCCTTCAACTCCGTCGTAATATCGGTGCTGTCCTCGATGACCTTCACCGAGCGGGGAATTGCATCCGCCAACCACTGGTTGATCCTGCGCGGGTTCAGACAGAGGGACTTATGTGACGAGATGGACTTCAGGTGGGCAGTAATGGAATCGTAGGGGCGAATCGTCACACCCGCCCTCTGAAGGTCACGCTTCAGAGACGGTGAAAACTTGGCAGGATTGGAATAGAGAGTCGCCTTGTCAGCCTCCACCAGGGCATAGGCCAGCACAACGGGTGAGTGGTCGATATCACCGCCCCGAATGTTGAATAACCAGGCGATGTCGTCTAATGATGCGAGCAGAAGTGCGTCCGCCTTCTTTTCTTTCAACCGCGCACGCACCGTTTCCAGTTTTCGGGTGCGATTCAACCCGGCATATTTGACAGGATAATCGAAGGCAGTGGCAGAGGGCGGTGCCGGGCGTTCCCGCCAGACAAGATCGACCCAATCCTCCCGGCCTCTCAATTTAAGGGTCTTCGCAGCGAACACTTTTTTCATTTCCCGGATCGTGTCCAGCGAGACAACGCGACCATCAAAGGCAACGGTCTGTCCCGACTTTAACGTTCGGGCAATCCATTCCAGGAAACCAGGCACACCGGGTTCACGCAGTTTGTAGAGTTTGATTCCGCTTCCCTTGAGTTCCTGTTCCGCCTGGATATGATAGCGGTCATCCGTCCATAAACCCGCCTGCCGGGCGGTGACAACCAGCGTGCCCGCAGACCCGGTAAAGCCCGACAACCACTGCCTGGTTTGCCATCGTGGTCCGACATCTTCACTCTGATGAGGATCCGTCGAGGGAATCATCAAGGCGTCCACGCCGCACGACGACATGACCCTCCTTAACTCCCGGATTCTTTGTTCAACTGGGCTCTTCATGACGTTTGTCCTTGTTTCGCACCTCTGTGTAACCACTTCGCAATATCCTTCGCCATGGCCTGGCCGATACCTGGGACAGCCGCAATGGCCTCTTCCGAAGCCCGCTGGAGCCGCAATACGGATCCGAAATGGCTCAACAACGCCGTCTTCCGTTTATCGCCCATATTGGGAATTTCATCAATCACCGATTCGCGCAACCTTCGCGCCCTCAGGCGTTGATGATAGGACAGGGCAAAACGATGGGCTTCATCGCGCGTACGCTGAAGAACATAAAGTGCCTTAGAACCGGAGGGCAACCGAAGGGGAGCCGATTTCCCGGGCCTGTAGACTTCCTCCAAGCGCTTGGCCAGGCCAATGACCGGCACACCGGTGATTCCCAGAGTCATCATTTCACCCAACGCGGCGTTTAACTGAGCCAGTCCTCCGTCAACCACCAGCAGGTCGGGCGTCGCCCCGCCTTCGCGCTTCAGTCGTTCAAAACGGCGGCGTATCACTTCCGCCATCATGGCTGGATCATCCGCCTGCTGAACCGTCTTGATGCGGTAATGCCGGTAGTGAGACGGAGCCGGCATTCCGTCCAGCGAACAGACCAGACTCGCCACGGAATGGGTTCCGGAGATGTTAGAGATATCGCAACACTCAATCCGCCGCAGCGGAGTCGTCAGTCCCAACGCCACCCTCAACTCCTCGATGCCCGCCAGCGCGTCATCAGCCTTCATGGCCGGGGTGGACATGACACGGGCGCGCTGGTTACAGATTTCCCTCAGCATGAACCAGGTATCCCGCAGGGCGGCGGCCTCCTCAAAGTGCTTAGTCCCAGCCGCCTTTTCCATACTCTCCCGCACTTCCTGAAGCAGGGCCGGCGAATCACCCCGGAGGAAGGCACAGGCGGCCTCAACGCGCAGGAGATACTCCTCCCGCGAGATCCGGCCCATGCAGGGAGCCGAGCAGTACCGGACAATATCATTGATACAATGACGGTGATCCTCGGCGTTGGGGGAATGGGGACGGCATTTCCGGAGGCCGAATTTCTTTTCGACAAACTCCATGGCTACACGGGTTGCGACAGAATTGACATAGGGACCCAGGTAGCGGGCGCCGTCCTCCTTGCGGAACCGCACCGCCTTGAATTGCGGCCAGGGATCGGCAGGATTGATCTTGAGCATCGGGAAACGTTTATCGTCACGCAGATCCACATTATAGCGGGGCTTATAGTCTTTTATCAGTTGCCCTTCTGTCAGGAGCGCCTCCGCCTCATTGCGGACGACGAGATAATCGAAGTCATCAATACTGCGGATCAAACCGCGCAATTTCGGATCCGCCTTGACCCAGGCGCTGGACCGGAAATAGGACTGGACGCGCTTGCGCAGGGAAAGTGCCTTGCCGATATAAATGATTTTACCGCGCCGGTCGCGCATCAGATAGCAACCCGGCTTGTCGGGCAAATCCGGTAATTTTCGCCGCACTTTTTCAGAGAGACTAATCACGCGCAAAGTATAACCCATCATGAAAATAATATCTACGTCAGTCCATGACAGATCAGGACCGTGATGGGGACCGTAACCAGGCTGAGAAGAGTTGAGGAAAAAATGGAACTGGCGCTGAGTTCGGTATCACCGTCAAAGCGTTCAGAAAACAGGGTGCAACTGATGGCCACGGGCATGGACACCACGATTGCCGCCGTGATGAACTCCGCTTCCGTCAAGGTTACGCCGGTCAAAAAGACCGCCCCCTTGAGCAGGATTATCGTTACCGCCGGGGAAAGCACCAGTCGTCCGAACGAGATGGCTGACAGGATCTTCCACTCATTTGAGCCTGCTTTGGCGATTCCAGCCAATTGAGCGCCGGTGGCAAGCAATGACAGGGGAATGGTAAGGTCACCGATCATTTTAAGGGCGGCCGTGATTCCGTCTCCCAGGATCCACAACGCCGTGCCCTGTGGGGAGTGACCCAACCGGGCCGCACCCGGCCACACCAAAGCCAGGGTAAC
>JBAWZH010000144.1:0-6369 GCA_037143135.1 bacterium | reverse complement strand
GAATACCCGACGTCAAAAACCCGGCCATGACAAAGGTCAGGCCAATGCGCCCCACAGTGATCTTATTTGGAAGATTCATCTCCGCCATAAGCAAGCAGTGTGCAAATACGAGACGGGTGGTGTCAATGACGAAGAAGACCACACGGGCCTGCGTGCGATTCTCTTGAGATGCATCCCAATGGAGTTTGTGTCGGCGTAACCCGTCCTGCTAAACGACGGCCACCATTATTTCAGCCCGCGCTTGACCATGAGGACCATGTCCTCCTTCAGGTTCTGCAGATCTTCCTCGTGCATCACTTCGTCCTGCAGAATCTGGAGGACCATGTTATACGTCACGGGATCGCGGTCCCGGCTGTATTTGAGCAGTTCATTGTAGTGTTTGATGGCGCACTGTTCGCCGGCAATGTTCTGGTCGAGGATAACCTTGACGTAGGGATCCTTGGGAGCATCGTAGCCGCAGTTGGTCAGTTTCAGCCAGACATCGGGACCGAGGGCGGGCGTGCCGCCGAGTTGGATAATCCGGTCGGCAACCAGTCCGGCGTGACGGAGTTCATCCGCGGAATGTTGGATCAACTCGGCCATGACGGAGTCCTTCATGGGTCCCTTCACCAATTTGGCGCCAAGCCAGTATTGGTAGTAGGCGAGCCATTCGTCGCAATACAACTTATTCAGCATCGAGATGATCTTATCCGCATCCTTGCCCACGATCTGTCTTCCCGCGGTACCCATGGTGTTCTCCTGTTTATGGTTTTCTGTTGATGATTCAGAGTCTATGGAGTCCAATTCGACGCGTCAATCACGCCGGTGCATTTTAGACGGTAGGACTTCACCCCATATCGGAGGGCTTTCCCTATTCCATCCGCGTCAGCGTGACGGAATGGATGACCATGTCGGCGGCACGGCTGTAGCGGAATTCCAGTCGCAGGGGACGGGGACTCTCAAGACGGTAGTTCAGCACGGCTTCCTTGCCAGACATGACGGGCACCGTTTCTCGTGATTGCCCATCCGTTCGCATCACGGAAAGTTCACCCAGTGATACTTCCCCTGCCACCTTCGTCGTGTAATCCAGCGAAAGACAATACCACCCCGGCAGTACGGGGATGACCGGCCCGAAGAAGGCCACGCTGGCCTGGGTTCGATCCTTATCCAGATGCATGCCGGCATGATGGGTGTCGGAATAACCGGTTCCGCAAAACGACTCCGCCGGTATGACCAGTCGCTCACCGGGTTTCAACCATTTCCACTCCCCCCCCATCAGCGTGAGCATGTTGACATCCACGCGTCCGGTCATATTCGTGAATGCCAGTCTGACAAGTGTCTGCCGGCGGGCCGGTAATTCGGGAACGGGCATCTCCACCCAGATCCAATCATTCCCGCTTGTCACCTCCACTTTGAAGGCGTCGTTGGAAAGTCCCGTGCCGAACGAGCCCTCAAGACTTCCGTTTCCGCAAACGGACGCAACATAACGAAGCCCTTCCAGTGGATACAGGTACCGGGGATCGAGTTGTATGGTTCCGTCGCCGCCCGGCAATCTCATGAAGATATTGACGCCGTCTTTCTCAACTGTGGCCGACCCACCCGCCATATCGCAGGCATCCCATTGCCAGGCGGCGAGGAGGGAGGGGGAAGCCCGTTGTTGGTTATTGGTTATGGGTTGCTGGGAGTCAGATACCCCACTCTGTTCAAGAATCTTAAACGACCAGACAGCCTTGTCGTTTGCCAGAAATTGGAGGCGCGGATGGCGGATCAGTTCGCGCAACGTCTGGGCGGCCGGGAAGGGACTGACCTTTTGAGGAAACGCATCCTCGTGCAGAATCAGGTATCCGATCTTCATCGCGAGCAACCCGTCGAGGATGTCATCCGTCACCATGCCCATGTTGACGGCCTCAAAACGTTGAAAAACATCTTTGAAATACTGGCGCGAGACCGATGGCGAGTATCCGTTCAGCATCTTGGTCCGGTACAGGGTGGCGTAATATTCCGTAATGGAATTCCAATGCGAATCGCCCGGCCAGAGCGGAATTGCCAGCGCCCGGTTTTCCCTGCCGCACGCCGCCGCATCCTGCGCAACCGCCTTGTATCCGCCCTGTTCATAATCCAGCAGACAGATCGTGGGATCCAGGCGCCGTCCATAGTCCACCAGGCACCCGGCGGCAATCACGACGGACAGCAGAACCACCCCTATCCGACGGGGGAGCGACCGGTTGAACCGGTCCATCACCATCGCCAAAGCCAGTCCCATGAAGGGGGCCAGAATGCAGTAAATCTTGGCCGGTTGCCGGATCATCTTGTAGGGCGGGATCGCAGCGCGGAGTACTTTCCATAACCGGTGCTCATGGTCAAACGGGGTATTCGGCCCCAACGCAAGGATCGCGATTCCGCCAATGGCTACGAATACCATCAGCAATAGAGCCAGTTGGATCCGGGATCCCTTCCTGCGCTGCCATACATCCCAGGCGATGAAGGCCAGACCAACGAAAAGGATAACAGTGACCCAGACTCCGAAGTAGATGATGTTGTAATGATTATCCAGCGTGGGATCGAACCAGCCCGTCCACCGCAGGGCGTATCCCAGCGACTCCTTGATCGAGCGTCCCTCGGATTGCAGGGTGTGATCCAGCGACGCCTTGATGATGCTGGTCTGCAGGTACGCCCCGACCATGCCCAGGAAGATCGGCAGCATCGGTAACAACCTTCGCGCTCTTTGCGTGCTTCTGTTCAAATTCTCCGCTCCCACGCCAAATGCCACGCACATCAACGCCCAGACCGGTGTCGCCAGGAACACAAAGAAAAACACATGCAAATCCACCCAGGACGAAATGAATAACAGGATTCCCGCCAGAACACCGCCCCACAAGCGCCGGTCGCGAATCGCCACATCAACCCCCAGGAAGATGAGCGGCACCCAAAGCATGCCCAGTCCGGTCGGACTGCCCCCCAGTAATGAGACATGGAAATACGGCAGGAGAATAGAGGGCAAGGCCGCCACCCCCGCCGTCAACCATGAGTCCGAGAAGCGCCTGATCAGCACCCAGGTTGAGAGGTACGTAAGCCAGACGGTCAATGCCAGCATCAGGTTCCAGCCTACCACCGCACCGCCCAGCGCATACCCGGCGGCATACAGGAGGCCGAATGGAAAATAATAACTGCCTGGATTATAGAGCGCCTGATCGTTCCCCTGGTTGAATTCATAGACATGATAGAAAAGCGGCGTCTGGCCCGTCGTTACGGAGTCGGCCAGCATCCAGAGTTGATACATAAACTGCAAGTGGTCGCCGGGAATCATGTAGCGCGCCCCGCCCGCCTCGGGCCGGTTCGAGGAGGGAATCCCCTCATGCCAATAACTTCCCAACGGCCAGGTCAACGCCAGGTAGACGGCCATCGAAACCAGCAGCGAAATCAAAACCGTTCGTGTACGTTCCAACTTCATTCTGACTTCTGAATTCTGAATACTGACTTCTGTAATTTCCCCGCCAGTCCCGCCATCGCCTTTCGCTCCTCCGCGCCCAGCAGCCAGGTCCAGCTCAGTGCCAGGAATAGTGCCATCGCCAGGGGAACCACGGCAAGTCTCATCAGGAGGGAGGGCGCCACGGCCACGCCCGCCAGCATCAGCAACGCCACGAGCGTCATCATGGCCGACCGGCCGATGGCGCCCCCGGACCGGGGTGCGAACTTGTGGGCCAGGAGTGTCATCGCCACCGTCTCAAACACACACCGGATAAACCAGGCGATGCCCGCCCCCACCATCCCAAAATGCTTCATCAGGAACCAGGCCGCCAGAACGGCAAGCGGAATCTCGATCAGGTTCAGTTTCGCGCTGATGTCCGGCCGCCCCACGCCCTGCAGTAGCGAGAACGGCACAAAGGACAGGCTATAGACAAAAATTCCGGCCGTGAGCCAGCGCATCACGCCTGCACTGGCCTCTGAAAATGCGGCATCCTGCCAGAAGGTCAGCGCTTCGCCGGCAAAGGCAAACAGCACCAGCACCACCGGAAACGAGAATATGAGCAGACTCTTGACCCCCTTGGCGTAGAGCGGCGCCACGGCGCCCGGCTCAAGCGCGTGCTGCGCCGAGAAGGAGGGAAACAGCACCGAGACCCAGGCGCGCGGGAAGATCAATAACCGTATCACCATCTCGGCGATGGTGGCATAGAATCCAACCATCGCCACCGGCAGGAGCATGAACATCAGGACACTGTTGATCTGGTTCAAGGCAAGCATGGCCATACTCGACACCGCCATCCAGCCGCCCAGCGCAAACAACTGGCGGATCAGCCCGCGCTGAAACTGAATCCCGCACCGCAACACGGGAACCGACCACAGGCAGGCCCCGAAATAGATGGCGCACTCCACCGCCTTGCCCGCCAGCAATGCCACCACCGGCGCCAGCAGACTGTGCGAGACCAGTGCCACGGCCAGCGGCCCCAGAAAGGTGTAGATCTGCATCGGAAGGCGGATGAAGTTGATCAGCCGGAATTCCTGGTGCGCCTCCAGCACTCCAACCAGGCAGGCCGCCAGAACCAGGAAAGGTGTTCCCAATCCGGCGGCGATCAGGGTGTGAACCGCATCGGTCTGGAGCGACACCGGGATCTTGCTCCAATGATGCACAATCGGGGAAATCAGCGGGAAGAAGATCGTCATCCCCACCAGCGCAAACCCGAGCATCATCGCCAGCGCCGTCCAGAAGATGCCGGGAAGTTCGTCATACCGCCGCGCCGCGAGGCGGGTGGCCATGAACTGGGTCGTGGCCCGGCCCAGCCCGAGGTCCAGTATCGAGAGATAGTTGATCACCGTCAGCAGGAACATGAAGGCGCCATAGATGTCCTCACCCATCCGGCCCCGCAACGGCGGTAACGCAAAAAACGCCACCGCCATCGGCGTGCAGAGTCCGAAAAGGTTCCACCCGGTGAACTTCAGCAGGCGCCCGGTGGAGGGTGGCGTGTGGAGTTGGGGATCCTCAGTCACAGGCGACACCCTTCCCGCAGATCGATCTAAAGCGCTTTAGATGCTCCCCGGCGATCCGGGCGATGCTGAAAGTCGTGACCACCGTCTCGCGCCCCGCCTTCCCCCACTCCGCCGCCAGGGCCGGATTTCCGACCAGGAAATCCAGTCCGGCAGTCCAGGCGTCGGCGTCGTTCGGAGGGGCCAAACGACCTTCGCGCCCGTCGGTGATGATGGCCCGGCACCCGCCAATATCCGAGGCCACGGCGGGCAGTCCGGTGGCGAGCGCCTCAAGTAAGGCCAGGGGGAGCGCCTCGCTCTCGGAGGGAAAGACAAAGAAGTCCGAGGCCTGCAGGTATTCCTGCACGTTGCTGACGCTGCCGGCAAAAATGACTTCCGATTGCATCGCGTTCATCTCGACAAAATCGCGCAGTTCTTTTTCGCATGACAGGAACTGCATTGCGCCCGAGCCGATCAGGAGCAACTTGCAGTCGGGATGCCTGAGCCCCCACTCTTTCCAGACGCGCAGGAGGAATTCGAGACCCTTGCCGCGGTTGAGTTTGCCGGTGTAGGCAAAGAGTTGGCCTTCGGGGAGTCCGAGTTTTTGCCGCAGCGCCCGCTTGGCCTCCGCCGTCACCGGACTGAACCGGACCACATCGATGCCATTGGGAATATCCACGATCTTCTTCACAGAAATCCCGCAGGCTTCATACTCGTCGCGAATCACAGGGGCAATGCTTACAAAGGCGTCGGCCCTTTTCAGAATGAGATTCCGGAGCCAGATCGGACCAATAAACACAAACTTTAGCAACCGGTTCACCCGTCCGTCGGTCTTTTCCCAGATGAACCCCCCCGACACCTCGCCACGGGACTCGGATCGGAGTACGCAACGCTTGCCAAGGAGGAGTGCGGCCTTGACTGCGATGAGACCCAGTGTCCGGATGCCGCACACATAAATCACGTCGTATTCCCTGCGCATCCGGACCAACCGCCAGAATGAAGACCAGAGCATCAGGTATTTCCCCAGTCGCGGATAACCTGCAGGCGGCACCCGGTGGACCGGTACTTCATCCACCAACTCAAAGGCCGGCGACGTCGCCACCTTGTGGCCGGTGAGTACAAAGACCGGAATCCCAAGTCTATGGAACTCAGCACACAATAGTCGGGCATGCGCCTCACCGCCACCGACTACGGGATAATAGGAGTCGGTGAGAAGGCAGATACGGGGATTGGGCGTGTCCGTGTTCAGTTTTGGGTGTTCCGTGTTCAACTTAGCCAATAGTATGGTCATGGATTACGACGGGCAACAGAAAACAGAGGGAAATGGGTTGAAGATTTCGCTTGTTCCCGCCTCATAATGGGCTAGATTCACGGACATATCCGATGGCAAAACTCAGACCCAGTGGCGGCTACCGTGATCTCCGCAGT
>JBAWZH010000143.1:0-6376 GCA_037143135.1 bacterium | reverse complement strand
AGGCACATGTTTCAAATTAATTGTAATTTACAGTCTGACCCCGGCTGCAGGTTTGACCCCGGCTGCAGGTTGACTGAAACTCAGATGGAGCGCTACTCCCGCCACATCATTCTCGAGGAGGTTGGCGGCAAGGGGCAGCAGAAGTTTTTCGACGGCAAGGTGCTGATTATCGGCGCTGGCGGGCTTGGGTCTCCCATTGCCCTCTATCTGGCTGCCGCCGGGGTGGGCACAATCGGGATCGCCGATGCGGATGATGTCGATATTTCAAACCTTCAGCGCCAGGTGATCCATTTCACTCCAGATGTGGGGAAGCCCAAGGTGGAGTCCGCCCGTGAAAAGATGGTTGCCATCAACCCCGACGTGAAGGTGGTCACCTACAAGGAGTGGGTCACGGCTGCCAACATCATGGAGATGGTCAGCCACTACGATTTCGTCATCGATGCCACGGACAATTTTGCCGCCAAGTTTCTGATCAACGACGCCTGTATCCTGGCCGGAAAGCCCTATTCCCATGGCGGGATTCTGCGTTTCGATGGTCAGACCACCACCATTAATCCGCGCCACTCCGCCTGTTACCGATGCATCTTCCCGAAACCCCCGCCGAAGGATTCCATTCCGACCTGTTCCCAGGCCGGGGTGATCGGGGTGTTACCCGGGGTGCTGGGGACGATTCAGGCTACCGAGACGATCAAGTTCCTGCTGGGCAAGGGGGAACTCCTGAATGACCGGTTGCTGACCTATAACGCCTTGAGGATGAAATTCAGGGAAATTCCCATAAAACGAAACGTGAATTGTCCGGTTTGCGGAGACCACCCGACCATCACCGAGGCGAATTAGGACGGAGAATGACCATGGCTGAGAAGAATAAACTTTCGATCATCTGCATGAGCGGTGATTTTGACAAGGCGATTGCCGTGTTCACCCTGGCGTCCGGGGCGGCGGCGGTGAACTATGAGGTGAATATCTTTTTCACCTTCTGGGGTCTGAACATGATTAAGAAGAACAGGGGCCGGAGTTTTATCGGCAAGGGTTTTCTGGCGCGCTTCTTCAATTTCATCCTCGGCGGAAGAAAGCACCTGCCGCTCAGCCGCCTGAACTTCGGCGGAGCCAGTCCGATGCTGATGACGGGGATGATGAAGCGTGTCAACGTGGCCACGCTGGAGGAGTTGTTTGAAGCCTCGAAGGCCCTGGGGGTGAACTTCTACGCCTGCGAGATGGCAATGCATGTGCTGGGGCTGAAGAAGGATGACTTCATTCCGGAAGTGAAGGATGTTCTCGGAGTCGCCTCGTTCCTGGAGTTGTCAAAAGGCGGCCAGACCCTCTTTATCTAAAAGAAAAGAGGACAACATGAGTGTAACCAAACTGGATATCACCAAGGATCGCTGCCCGATGACGTTCGTGAAGACGAAGTTGCAGCTTGAGCAGTTGGAAGCGGGAGATGTGCTGGAGATCCTGCTCAACTCAGGCGAACCCCTCGAGAACGTGCCCAGAACCTGCAAGGAACAGGGGTTTCAGGTGCTCGAGACCGTTCATGTTAAGGACACAATTTACCGGGTTGTCGTCAAGAAATAGGGACAACGACCGGTTTTGTCGCCTGGAGCCGTTTATATGAATCGGACGCTATGCGTTATATTTCTGACTTCCTGCAGTGGCGCCAGAAAGTGATGCCCTTCTCGCCGGTCTGTGGAAGACGGTCGATTGCGTCCATGACGAGTCGTGTTATGGGGTGACCTGAAGAACTCATGAAAGATAAACTCTATCATCGTATTTCGATCCTCCATCCTCAGCAACTGACCGCCCTTCTTGGTAAGTTCCTGAAGGATGAGGCAATCAGCGGCAAACTTATCCTGATTGCCGCCGTTATCGCGCTTATCGTGGCGAATTCTCCACTACTTGGAGCCTATGAGAGTTTCTGGCGTTTAAATCTTAATATCGGTCCGGCCGGATGGAGCGTGTCGCAAGATTTGCGACACTGGGTCAATGAAGGATTAATGGCGGTCTTTTTCCTGGTGGTAGGCCTGGAAATAAAGAGGGAACTGATAAGCGGCGAGTTGCGTGATTTGAGGGTCGCCGCTCTCCCGATCATCGCGGCCATAGGGGGAATGATTGTGCCGGCGCTCATCTACGAGAGCCTTAACACAGGGCCCGAGGTGAGTTGCGGGTGGGGCATTCCCATCGCCACCGATATCGCGTTTGCGGTGGGTGTCTTGATGTTGCTTGGGAAACGGGTGCCGTTGTCTTTGAAACTTTTTCTGCTCACCCTTGCGATTGCCGATGATATTGGCGCGATCATTGTCATTGCGTTGTTTTACGCGGAGGTTATTCATGGGGGATATTTATTCGCTTCCCTACTCCTGATTGTGGGTTTGTGGGTATTCAGAAAATGGCTGATAGGCAGGCTCTGGTTATTCTCAGCCGTCGGGGTGGTGCTCTGGATCACCACCCATCACTCGGGTATTCACGCGAGTATTGTCGGGGCGGCTTTGGGTTTGCTTGCCCCCCATGCAACGAAGCCTTCCGAGATTTCCGTGGCGGAAAGGCTTGAGCACGCCTGCCTGCCTTTTTCAACTTTTGTTGCGCTGCCAATGTTCGCGTTTGCCAGCGCCGGTGTTGTTTTGTCCCTGGGAACGTTCGATGGATCGGCCTCGGGTTCTGTGATGTGGGGCATTGTTTGCGGGCTTGTCGCAGGGAAGATGCTGGGCATCGTTGGCGCGACGTGGCTGATGGTGGTTTTCGGGAAAGCTCGTTTGCCGAAAGATACGGGGTGGGCTCACATTTATGGTGTTGGCTTGATCGCCGGTATCGGCTTTACTGTTTCCATGTTCGTCACGGAACTGGCGTTTGGGCACAATGAACCGCTTCTTCAGATAGCCAAAATTAGTATTTTCATGGCGTCTGCGGGCAGTGCCGTTTTAGGCTCGATTGTCTTGATGATCAATACAACAGGTAAGGAGCAAGAAGATGTGGCAAGCCAATGAAGCGCAGCGTGAAATAGTTTCACATCATTAGGCTCCATAATCGTTTGCGAACAGATGCGGTGTCAAGTCTTGCTCTCATGCTGACGAAAGGGTGTCTGGAGCGAGGCGGTTAGCGTCTTGTCTGGCCTCATTCTGCCACCCGATTAAAACCACCGTTGCTGGTCGGCCTTCCTGCCAAGGGCGGTTCTGCCGCATCGTCTGACCAAAGCCTTGTAAAAGCGGTCGGCGGCTTTGGGATCAAGCGTCTTCATCCAGCATCCTGCTTCGTAGAGCACCCGCGCCGTCTCGTCCGTGTTATCGGGCATCAGATTGGCGGCTTCCCAGGCGAGGTCTGCGGCGCGGTACCGGTAGTGGTACCGTCGGAACGGTTTCACCTCCTCGGTCGCGCAGGCGAACCGGTTCGAACTGTCGAAGCCCCAGTTGTAAAGTCCGCGATGAATATGCCAGTCCGGATCCAGTTCCGTGCCGATCAACTCCAACCCATGCGTTCGCATGATCTGGGCGGCCTGCCAAAGCGAGCCGGCGTCATGTTTCGCCAGCGCCGTCGTGAGTTCGTCCAGTTTGGGTCGAATGGATTCCGGCAGAAATGGACGCGCCTCCGGGTATCGGGCCAACCGTGCGAGCCGCCTGGCGGTAAGGTGTCTCAGACTGGCATTCGTCGAGGGTGTGGCATGGGAAACCAGTTCATCCACGGTCATCACCCGCTCGGCGATGTGTGCCGCATCAGTCCAGTAACCGGCTGACAGTAACAGGTCGAGCGTCTCGTGCCGGGCGCCGTGCGCCGCCAGAAGCGCCGCCAGTTCGCCGCGCGCCTGATCGAGCGGGGAGGAAGGCCCCTCCCCCTCTCCTCCATGTTTCGTGGCATTCGGCCAGGCCCCGGTTTTCGGGAACAAGCGGATGGTTCGAGTCAGAGTCGCCGTGGCTTCATCACGTTTCCCGTCTCGCAATAACAATTTCGTCTGCAGCCAGCCGGTGCTGGCGGACGGTTGCGATGCTCTCGCAAGCCAGCGCTTGGCGCGGTCGAAGTCGCCTGATTGATAGGCGGCCCAGGCCAGATGATCCGCGCAGTCCAGATTCACGGCGCCCGCCGTCTCGACGGCGGCAAGCCAGGCAGCGGTTTGTTCCCCGGAGGGCGCGACCCAGAACGGGCCGCCGCGTGAGGCGAGGGCGGCGGTCACGACACGGTTCAGAGTCGGGTGCCGGGCTGCGGTGCGCATCGTCTCGCTATCGGCCGCGAGACATTTTCCGGCCACGACGCGCAGTGACATCAACGCGGTGGAATCGCCGGTGGCAAAGTGCTCGATGTACAGTTCTCCAGCGCGGATGAGATTGCCGCGGTTCAATTCCGCGCGGGCTTCCCAGCCGATGCTGGCGGCGGCCAGTGCGGAATCGGAGGCGTTTGTTGTGGCCCGTTCCCGGGTGAGACGGAAACCTGTGATCGCGGCGAGATCGTTGGTTCCGAGATGGCGCAGACCTTCAAGGTAAGCGGCCCGACAGGCGTTTGTGTCCGGCCCGAAACGACCGGCTCGCCAGGGCGAGTGGGTGGGGAGAAGACCGGACAGATCGAATGCAAATCGCGGCGCTCGAAGCAACTCGTCGCCGGGTTGGTCAAGCAGGGTGGCCGGGAAGAACGGGCCGCAGGCCTGGCCCAGCGTGGCGCCAAGCCCTGCGGCGGCACAGAACAGAACGAATCGCTTACTCCAATTGGATATCACAGGCAACCTCCCGGGATTCATGAAAACGAAGCCAGCCAACCATCCGCCGTTCGCCGGGCCCCAGGCGTGGGTTCCCGGTGAACGTGAGTGTGTTTGTCTCCCGGGTGCTTATGGCATAGCCGGCCAGGCCGTCGCAAGCCAGGAGTGTGGCGTCGTGCCAGCGAATCACGACAGCGGTATTGGCATACGCATCGGCGGCGCCGGTGTTGACAAGGTCAACCTCGACCAACCCCGGTTGTGGAGAGCGGTGTTTGGCAACGAGGAAGGGGCGCGGAATATCGCCGGCGATGATCGTGGCAAGCGTGGGCCAGCGCCAGTTCAGGGTATCCGTCGCGATGGGCAGCCGATACCAGAGAATGCCGCGCAGGGAGGGTGGGCGCTGTGCGTCCCATCCTCGAACGAGCGTGGCGAGGGCCGGGGCGTCGGCATGAACTTCGCTGAGGATGGCCGCCGGAGACCAGTTGCGGGATGGCCCCTCTGCGGAAATCCCGATGAGTTTACCGTTCCGGTCATGGGCGGCAACGTAACCGTAGGTTGGCAAGGCGACGCGGAAAGGGACGCCGCACCGGGCCGCCTGTGTCACCGCGCGGGCCGCGAGGCCGGTGTCGCAGAGGGTGGCGGAGAAGGAATGGACTTGAAGGATGAAGCCGTCGGTGGACGAAACCAGATTGGAGAAGGACGGTTGGCGCAACCAGGAGGGCAGGGCGGTAATGGTGACGGGGGTTGGGGCGACCCGGGCGCGGATCGCCGTGAGCCATGAACGGTAGGAATCGAGTTTGGATTCGGCGCAGTCATAGTCAATCTGAAGTTCCGTTGCGCCGGTTCCGGCAAGAAGCGCGGCGGCGAACTCGGGTGTGGCGGTGGCGTCGGCGCCGACCCGGAGGGCGATGCCGTAAGGTTTCCCGGTTGAACGGAGTGCGGAATAGTCGGGCGAAATCCGGACGGTTTGGTTGCGGGAGATTTCGGCGGCGAGCACGACAACTTCGGCGAGGGCGGGCGCGGCGTTGGTAAGGGCGGCGCGAACCGGTTCGTTCCACTGGCGTTGCCAGAGATACGCGGAATGGGGAAGCGGATCGGCAAAACAGGTTGTGGCCAGAAGGAATGGCAAACCCCCATTTTGGGCTGCTTTGAGCAACTTCCGGCAGCCCCGGAGCCACGGAAAAGCCATGGACACTCTATTCATTCAGGGCGATGGCAAACGAAATGGCGGATCGGATTTCACGCATACGACCAGTCGAAAGCGACGCAATGAGTGACCCGACCCTCGCTTTAGCAATCGTTTGCATATGATCGCAATTGACGGCGCATTCTTTAGGCATCCCGTCCGCCTTACCCAACAGCACTTCGCTAGGTATGTCGCGAATGGTGGATGTCACTGGGGCAACGGTCACTTCGCCAAGGTGAGGGATGATTGAGTCGCGTGTCAAAATGACAACAGGCCGGTTCTTATCCGGCTGATCGAACTTGTACCATCGAACATCGCCGCGCTTCACTCATCACCCCATTTCTGCTCATTCTCCCAGCCCCCAAACTCATCAGCGCTTACAGGGTGGTTAATATACCCCTTCATATGCTTTTCTTCGAGTCGCTGCGATTTGACTCGGGCAACGGCCTGTTGGAGTGCCTCGCGTGTAAATGCCGAGCGTGTCGTATGCAGATATTTCGCTACCCTGTCCACGGTTT
>JBAWZH010000142.1:0-6379 GCA_037143135.1 bacterium | reverse complement strand
CCTGGCCGACTTTCCGGGGTTGAAAACTCCACGAGGGCGGTGCGGCTTGCAGTGCAGAAATGGCTGCCAAAGCGAGCGCCAACAGACCAAAAAATACCTGCGCGGGCAACACACGGGGATAATTCCCGCGCGTTCCAGCTGCAACGCAAGGAGGCGAACCACCAGAGCAAATCAGCTTTGCCACCCCGAGGATGATGTGCGTTGTTTTCATTTTGGTATGTCTTGTCGACTACATGCTTCGTCTGAACCGCAGCCCCTGCATGAACTCAATATCAATAAGCAGGGTTTTCCCCCTTCGACTTCGATGAACTCGACGTTCGAACTCCGAACCTTTTGAGCAGATAATCAAACTCTTCCAGCCCAAAATAATCCGGTCCGGTGTAAGAACCGATGAGATTTCCGATGTGAAAAGAATCCACGGAGTCCCGAACGAGTGGATAAAGCAGACGAATACGTTGATCCTTGACAGGAATGCCCCCCCAGCCGCCGAAAAATTTTATATCATCTGTCTGAACCCACTCGGGAACATTGCAATACAGCCTATTCAAAACATAGACTTTGGTCCATGCACTCATTCGTTGATCCGGATTCGCGTTTTGCAAAAGAAAAGCAATCAACTGACGCACTTGGTCTGGCGAGAGATTTTGACACTTGACCAATGTGGTGATGAGCTTGTCCCCCTTGCTTTTAAGTTCCTCCGGGGTAACCATGTCGGGCCAGCCGGGAGCATCCTGAAGTTCACGTTTCATGGATTCAAGGTCCGCCGCCCAAACGTAAAAAGAAGAAACGATCACAAGTCCAGAAATAAGAAGTTGTTTCATGGCATTTCGGCATATCTGGGAGAGTTCACTCTACCCACGACATGTTCAGAGTATGGTTGAATCCCGAATTGGTCCACCAAGTCGGGCTCGATGTCGTCGCGGGAAGTATTCCAGCTTCCGGAACCGATCCCCAACCGCTGGGCGAAGTGGAACCGACAACTGAGTTGCGGTAGAAGTCAACTTTTCCTGTAATGCTAAACGTTCCGTGGGTACTCTCGGGAAATAAGTTAGTCCTGAAATAATCATTGCCGCCATACTGCACAGTCCCGCCGACAACCTGCCAAGCTTCCCAGTAGCTGGAAGTTGGTGGGCTTGAAAGCGTGTAAGAACTATTATCCGCATCATTAAAAGCACTGTAAGCGAACTGAACATGTTGAACCACCCAGCCGTCTGGGTTGCCCGCAATTGTCCAATGTAAACGCATATCGGCCTGGATATTGCTCCCAATCTGCTGTGCCGCTTGATCTACGACAATCGATAAGGTCGACCCACTGACCCACTTTGTGGCACGCCGGTGACCGTTACGGTAGCCAATCCTTGACAGTCAAGTTGACAGGTTGGAATGGCAGAATAGGCGGCATTATTAGCGCCGTCCGGAAACCCGCTCGGATCAACTGTTGTCCAGCGGGAGAGTTCCGGATTATACTGGCGGAACTTGAACGCATAGCTTCCTATTTCCTCAACATAGGGCTTGCCCGTATAGAAAAGGGAAGGGGCTTCCGAATGCGAAATGGGCAATGTGGAATTCGCCTGCTCGACTGCCAGCGCGTCCGTTGCGGCGGCTTTTGCCGCCATTTCCTGCCGCCACTTGGCGAGTTGTTCGGGCGTTTTGAATTGCGGGAGCGGGGCCGGGAGCTTGTGCTCGGCGGTTGCCGACTGGATGGCGGATGTGGCGGCGAGGATCGCCGCGAGGAGGATGTGTGTGGTTTTCATTTGCAGAAGTGTGTTTTAGGATCGTCGTGACTTCGGGCTTTGTCTCCGTCATGCGGAGGATCGTAGGGAATGCCTCTGAAACCCGCAACTACCATTTTTCGCCAACGGCAGTCTCACCCTCGGGTAGCTCCACCATGCTGCGGAGTAGGCGACGAACGCCCGCATCCGCTCCGGCTTCCAGAGCGCGAACCGGTGCGCGAAATGCGCCCCGGCGGAAAATCCGAAAATGAGAACCTTGTCCGTTCTCACGCCCAGTTTCCCTCTGATCTCCGCCAACGCATGCTCCACCTGCCCCCGCTCCCCTGCTCAGGATAATAGTATCCCTTCTCCTTTTTGAGCTGCTCCGGGCTCGTCTGGAACGTCGGGGCCAGCAAGACAAGCCCATGCTCGTCCGCAAACCGGCTCCAACGCTCGTCGAACATGGCGCTTCCGGAGCCGTTGTAGCCGGGCACCAACAGCAATACGCCGGACGGAACGCCCGCCGGTTTGCGGTAGAAAAATTCGACCTTCTCCGATCCCCCGACTCCCGCGACTGAAAACGACGTGACATCGGCCAGCCCCCCCGCGAGCATCGCAACCCAGACAAACGGAAAAAGCAGGCAACGGAAAAACATTGGAGATCGCGATGGGATTTATCAGATTTCAATGGACGGCCACCAGCTTAAGCCCCGTGGAGCGAGCGTGCCATTTCCTCAATGGGCAGGGCTTGGTCCATTCGATGACCTCTTTGGCCAGTTATCATCCTGCCATCGCTTTTTTCCCGAGGCAAGGTCCCAAAAGGTGTATGAAAAATACATTTGGTAAATTGGCAGTTGGTTTTTGTTTGAAAACATGTCCAATTCTTTTCTGGTTTCAAACTCTCTGGCCACTCCTGTTGAAGTATCAAGGCAAAAGTATTTTATGGGCATCTGGCCCAGATCTCCATAGACAACCCCCCTAACAATCATAAACTGGTTAACATTCTGAGGGTATATCAATCGCCCATCTGGACCAATTAGCCTGATTTGATCACGACTGATTTCCTGTAACTTATAGCCATTTGGTAAATTGGCGGATCTCAAAATAAGTCCACATCCAGAAAGAAGAGCAAGACACAGAACAAGGGCCGGAAATGGACCATATCGCCCCACGATGCATTTGGGGTTACTCATATGGCCCCCCACCTGTGAATTGTTCTGTCCAGTTTCCTAAAATATCGAATGGGGTTCCTTGTAATACAAGAGGCACCCCTGGCGTTGGAATAATGACAATATTTGCAACATCCTTCAATAAGTCAGGGACATTAACACCCATTTGCTGTAACCCCTGAACAATATCATATGGATCCGTAAATGTGTCAAAATATGAAATCGTAGCAGTTCCCAAATAGCTGTAGTTTCCTCCATTCCCGTCTGAGTTGGGAGTCGATGTCATTTGACCTTGAAAATACCCCGTCAATGTGCCGTCTCCCATTGGCCAGCTTACGCTGGAGAAATTGTATGTGTTGGTAAACGAATCATGAAACTCACCGCTGTAAGGTTTGATCATATTCTCAGCGTAACTTTTAATCTGATTTCCAAAGTTGGTAACCGCGCCCGTCGGCCCACGAGCCACATCCTTTACGCCTTGTAGATAACCGATATTTGACAACCCCACCGCTTGACCACCCCCAGTTAGAAAATGCACAACATAGTCAATCGGCGACCATGCCAAGCCATTTGGATCGAGCCCAGACACTGGTGACTTGCCATACGCATGGCTATTCGCCCCATCAGGAAACCCGCTCGGATCGGCAGATGTCCAGCGGTTCAATTCAGGGTCATATTGACGAAACTTGAAGGCATAACTGCCAGTTTCCTCGACGAACGGCTTGCCCGTGAAGAAAGCAAAAGTTGAAGATGAGGATTTGGTCAGCGCATCCGCAGCGGCGGCTTTTTCCGTCATTTCCTGCCGCCACTTGGCGAGTTGTTCGGGCGTCTTGAACTCCGGCAGCGGAGCCGGAAGTTTGTGCTCGGCGGTGGCCGCTTGCACGGCGGATGTGGCGGCGAGGACCGCCGCGAGGAGGATGTGTGTGGTTTTCATTTGCAGAAGTGTGTTTTAGGATCGTCGTGACTTCGGGCTTTGTCTCCGTCATGCGGAGGATCGTAGGGAATGCCTCTGAAGCCCGCAACTGCCATTTTCGCCATTTTTCGCCAACGGCAGTCTCGCCAGAAGTCAGCGGTCATTGGCCTTGTGCCTCTCATCCCGTGACTTCTTTCCCTACTCTACTCGACCCTTTCTGCCTTTCGCGTGCTTGAAAGGTTATTGAGGTATCACGACATTTTGCTTTTTAAATTTATAGGAACTGCGGGAAGAGATTCGTTTCTTCGCCTCATCGATGAGCATAGATAAGTTGGTTCCACGAATCGACAGAGTTGT
Organism: bacterium; assembly: GCA_037143135.1. Taxonomy (GTDB): domain Bacteria; phylum Verrucomicrobiota; class Kiritimatiellia; order CAIKKV01; family CAITUY01; genus JAABPW01. The sequence continues at coordinate 2,228 of JBAWZH010000142.1, read as the reverse complement.
CATTACTCCCGACCGTATTGTTGAAGGGGTCAGATTCTCGTTGGCAATCTCTTGTAAATATTGGGTTCTTTGATCACTAAAACACACATAATATGGAAGCTGAACAGATCCGTGAGTCTCTTGAATGGCTAGGAATGCCTCTTCCAAGCTTTTATCAGGATTAGACTCACTCTCGCCTAACCAGATTACTAACCAAGCGACGTGTTGAACAGCGAGGTTCGAGAAATTCGCGTTTGCAGAAGAGGTGTTATTCAGCATCCCATAGGCTTTTGCAAGCTGCTGACCGCTCCCGATTAAAGCGCTTGTTTGCCCATCAACTCTGGCAGCCAATATGCAACAAAGGATAATTGCGGAATAAGAAAGTGTTTTCATTCAAGATTTCCAGGAGTTTTACTGAAAGCCACTGTCAGTTCACTCGCTTGTTCGTTAATTGGGCCGCCCCACTCTGGATTGATTGATTCCCAACAATTAACGCCATTGACCGTGGCACCGGTACTCACGGATCCGTGACCTTGTGTGCCGAGTGAACTCCAAAATGCACTATTTGTAGTCCCAGCAACTCCAAAAGCATTAGTCATATCAGCAGAAGCGGCACTTAGCGCTTGAGCAGATGTGCGAAACACGTTCGAAGAATACGATGAAGACCAGCTCTCCAGATTCCCATAGGTTCTACTCAGGGCCATTGCGTATATAACTCCATGCCACGCCTCATGAGTATATGTTGTATCACGAAATGTTTGACTCAGTATTCCAGTCATAGTTCCAACTGTGCGTGATCCTGAAGTAGGAACTAAATGAAGAGTTGATCCTGATGTGAAGGAATAACCGAGGGTAGCATTTGTAACATACCCCTGGCCAGACTGAACTGTGGTGAACGTAGCACTTACTGTCGTACTTATGCTGCTAAAGCTTGTATATCCTACTGTAGAGGAGTCGTCCGAACCGACAGTAATGGGACAAACCAAAAGCCCATCAGTATCCACGACATTGTTTCTATTGGTTCCATAGATACAGTTGTTAGCCCCATCGGGAAACCCACTGGGGTCGCTTGTCGTCCAGCGTGAAAGCTCCGGATCATACTGACGGAACTTGAATGCGTAGCTACCGGTTTCGTCGATGTATGGCTTCCCTGTGTAAAATGTGGAATTCGCCTGCTTTGCGACCGTCTCCGCAGCTCGCGCTTTTTCCGTCATTTCCTTCCGCCACTTGGCGAGTTGCTCGGGCGTTTTGTATTCCGGCAGGGGAGCCGGGAGCTTGTGCTCGGCGGTGGCCGCTTGCACGGCGGATGTGGCGGCGATTATCGCCGCGAGGATGATGTGTGTGGTTTTCATGGTCTTGTTGGTTTTGGTTTGTTTGGTGACTACGGATTTGGTGGAAGCGAAGGTGTTTGCGGCACGGGGTTCGGTGGGGTGGTTCCTCCGAGGTCGGTGGGCTTGGGAATTTCGGTGGCCAGCTTGAGCGGCTGGCCGAAGGCGGTGAGGCTGGCGAAGCGAGTGACGGGGCCATCCACCGTGGCCAGGGTCGTGCCGAGGAGGTCGTTGAGGTAATACGTCAGCTCATCGGGTTTGTTGACCGCATGCGAGGCGATCGGGACGCCTCCGCTCGGGTGCGGCTCGATGATGTAGATCGTGTCGTTGCGGCGGAGCAGAGCGAGGCCGTCCCAGAGGAATCTTTCATCCGCAGATTTCACAGATTCCGCAGATTTTGTGGAGGCCTGTTGAATGGCTTGATCTGCGTTCCTCTGCGAATTCTGCGGATGACTCCTCTTCTTGGCGGCGAGCTGGCCGTCCGGCCAGTAGGTGAGGCGGAGGGATTCGCCGCTCGGGGTCGTGAGTTTGGTGACTTTGTCGAGCCAGCCGTATTGGCGGGTGGGACCGCCGGGGGAGGTGAGGAGGCGACCGGCGCGGTCGTAGGAGAAGGTGGCGGGAGAGACAGGACGCATCGGCAGGGATGCCGATGCCACGGTTGATGTCGAGAGCTGGTTGGCGGCATCGTAGGTCATCGTGGTTTTTTCGCCCGCGATGATTTTCTCGAGCATGTTGCCTGCTTTATCGTAGGCGTAGGACTCTAACGATTGCGGAGTGCGGATCGCGGATTGCGGAATGGCAGCAGTTGAGTTTCCTGTCTTCTCTTCCTTCGCGGCCTTCGCGGCTTCGCGGGAGACCATCTCCGAGACTTTGAGCAACTGGCCGGAGGGATCGTAGGTGTAGAGCTGGGTGTGGCCGTTC
>JBAWZH010000141.1:0-6475 GCA_037143135.1 bacterium | reverse complement strand
TCTCCATCGAGTCCATGATCTCATGTTCGGTCTGGGGATCAATGGCCGCCGTGGGATCATCCAGAATCAGGATCGCCGGTTCTAATAGGATCGCCCGGGCAATGGCAATGCGCTGGCGCTGGCCCCCGGACAGATCGGCGCCCCTCTCGCCGAGTATGGTATCGTATCCTTGGGGAAGATTCATGATGAAGTCGTGAGCCGAGGCGATCCGGGCCGCGTGTTCGATCTGAGCGCGTGTTGCGTTCGGTGTGCCAAAGGCAATGTTGGCCGCCACGGTGTTACTGAATAGGAAATTCTCCTGAAAAACAATCCCCACATTCCGGCGTAAATCGTCAAGATTCAGAGATCGGGCATCCGCGCCGTCGATCAGTACGCGTCCACGGCCGGGGTCATAGAAACGGGGGATAAGGCTTAACAGCGTGCTTTTACCAGACCCCGTTGCGCCGATGATCGCCAGACACTGGCCGGGTTTGATGTCGAAATTGAGATCCTTGAGCACCGGATTGGGCGCTGCATACTCGAACCAGACATGCTCAAACGTCACGGCCCCGCGTGCGCGGGGAATCGCCTGGGCATCCGGTGGACTCGTTATCTCGATGGGGGCATCCAGTACTTCAAAGACGCGCCGGGCCGAAGTCAGACTCTCCTGAACACTGTTGGCTATATTAACGATGCCGGACACCTGGGTTGAAAACTGCTGAAGCAATCCGGCGAACACCACGAGTCCCGTTCCCAAGGGCAAGGCTCCGCGGATCACAAGCATTCCACCGTATATCAGCAGGATCACAAGATTCACCTGGGTTATGAAGCCAATGGACGGAGAGAATCGGCTGACACGATCCAAAATCCAGAGTTTCTGGTCATACACCTCCCGGTTGGCGCGGGAAAAGCGGGCGATGGTTTCAGGTTCGCGCGCAAATCCCTTGATGACATGAATCCCCTCGACGCTTTCCGAGAGCACCAGAATCATTTTATCCACCAGCGTTCGGTTTTGGTTGTAGGCGGGACGCACCAATCTCGAAAAGTGGGCTGACAGGATCACGAGAAGCGGCGTTGTGCCTAAACAGACGAGTGTCAGAGTGACATGAATGTTCAGCATATAGACCAGATAAACAGCCAACGACAGGATCATAATGACAGTTTGAATAATCACGCCGTCAATGAAAAGGCGTGTGGACTGGACATCGCCCGTGACCCGGTTGATGATGGATCCGCTCGCATTTTCATCAAAAAAACGAAAACTCAGACGCTGTAGTTTACTGTAGATGCGGGATCGGAGGTCCACGACAATATCCCGCTGAATAAGGTTGGCCAATTCAAGGGAGTAGAAGAATGTGAACAAGGCCCGGAGTCCCGCCATCAGAAGAATTGCCGCGCAGATACCCGCCACCACGGATATCGGCGACCAGTGGGGTGGGGGGGGCAAGATGGAACGGCCAGAGCGGCGCCCTGGTGGCAGGTTGGATTTCATGACGAATAAAGTCGATCCCCAGACCGGTCAATCCCAATCCGCACAAACCGAGCGCCAGTAGCGATATCTGAAAGCCCAGAACCTTGAGGCAACCCTCCCTGTAGCGCCAGGTAAGCTCCAGCAGGCGTTTCACCAGAACCGAATTCGACACTGAAGCCGCTCCGTTTTGATGGGATAAATCCATGCCTTCTATTCTTGGATGTCCACGTTGCGTAGCCATCCAATTCCTTTCTGGCATGAGATCCGGAGCCATCCCTCGCGTTTCGACTCGACGTTGACCACGATTCCCGGTTTCAGGGTAAACAACTCCGATGACGATTCAGCTGGAGCGAGTCTGATGCTCACATCGCCGGTTCCGCGCAGGGTAACCTCCCTGTTTCCCGATAATCTGCGCCATCGTGAATGCCATGCAGATTCCGGGGAGGGACGAATCTTCCCCTTGCCGGAAAGGGAACTGGTCTTGTTGGTTTCAACGGCGATGCGAGAGGAACTGTAGGGTTGTCGAGTAAGAACGCGTTCAGCATGGTAGGTGATGGGAAACGGACCGACTGTCTTGACGATATAGGTTCCGGAGCCGGTGTCAAAGTAGCAAAATGAAAGAGGGGGGATGGCCGTGCAGGATGGATCCTGGGGAACAACCGTCTGTCGAGTGACGTGTTTTACCGGGAAACACTCCTCTTTCGCGATGATTGGGGCGTACTCCTTTAAACAAGGGGTTCCCTCAATACCGGACATCACAAAGTCATCGGGAATCCAGTCGCCTTCTACGGTCAAAGTCAGCGTAATGAGATCGCCCAAGGCAATATCCAGAGGCGCTGCTGTGGCAGAAAATGAGTACTTGCCAACCAATCCGGAGAAGCGGAGGGGGCGTCCTGTGACGGGCAGGGGACGAATTGTGAGCGAAAAAGATTCCGTCGGAATGCGGACGGGGCGCCGACTCTCCTGCATCAGGAAAAAGGAACGGGATGTTTGAATCAGCGTGGCATTTAATTGCGGGGCCAGCGTGAGAGGCCCGGCATGGGAGGCTCGGGCCCATGTCCGAAATGAACGAACCTCATAGGCAAGCCCCTCAAGGATTGTTGTTTCGGCAGGCAACTCCTCGAAGGAACGGACGAGGAGGTTGGTCGGCGCAGGCATACCGCTTATGGAAACCTGCTTGTCAAGATTACCGCCGGCAACGTAAATACTGAGCGTGAGTTGGAATGCTTCGTCGGCAGTGATGGAATTCCGATCCGTCGTGAAGCGGGCGAACAAGGGCGGGGCCGACAACCCCGTGAGCGGGAGGGATAAAAGAAAAAGAAACAGGATCATCCGGCTCATGATGCCGGAAAGAAATACATGGCGGCTGTCTAATATCTGGTCAAATAAACGCATGTGCGGCATAATTGCCGCTTACTTTTGCGATGTCAATGGGGAGATTCATTTATGATTCTGTATGTGGTGATGGAAACAACAGAAAAGTACCAGGTTGGAAACTGGCATCATCAGCGACTGGTTCTGGAAGAAACCTCGGGGGACTTATGCCTGATGATCCACTACAAGCAATTGACCTTGCCTCTGCTGGCGGAACTTCGCCCGGTTGCCATTGTCTATAGCGGCGCCTCGACCCCGTTTGAGGATTACGATGTTCAGCAGACCAGACCCTATAGGGACGTGGTTCTCAAATCGGATATTCCGCAACTGGGCATCTGCGGGGGACATCAACTGGCGGCGGAATTTTTTGGATGCACACTGGGTGCGATGAGGCGTACCCGCGCCAGCGATGCGGATCACAACCCCAAATACCATCCTGGCGAATACAAAGAGTGGGGTGTTTATCCGGTACACGTGCTGAAGAAAGATCCCTTGTTTAGGGGGTTAGGCAAGGTCATCCGGGTGCAGCAATATCACCGTAGCGAAATCAAGAAACTGTCCCGGGATATCATTGTGCTGGCCTCCAGCCCGGCGTGCCGGGTTCAGGCCTATCGCCATCGGAACAGGCCTTTTTACGGTGTTCAATTCCATCCGGAGGAGTCAACCGCGACCTATGCTGACGGTTTCCGAATCTTGCGGAATTTTTTCACATGGGCTGCGACTCGACAGAAATAGTGAGTCTATGGTAGAAGGAAAGCGTCCTGATCATTGAATAGAGACCAAACAGTCGTCATTTCTCATGAATGAATCGTTATTATTCCGGCAGAGTCTGGCGAAGTCGCGTCGAGTGGTTGTGAAAATTGGAAGCCGTGTTTTGGTGCAGAAAACCGGGCGTCCCGAGCATCGTCGTATCCGGGCGCTGGTGAACGAAATGGCAAAACTGCACCAGAATGGCGTGGAGGTTGTGCTGGTCACCTCGGGAGCGATCGGGGCCGGAATGGAGGCGTTGGGCATGGCCTCCCGTCCGACCGCTGTGCCGGATCTTCAAATGGCGGCCGCCGTGGGACAATGCCGTCTCATGACGGCGTATGACAAACTGTTTTCTGCGGCGCGTTGCAAAGTCGGTCAAGTGCTCCTGACCCACGATGATTTCAGCCATAAAATCCGCCTGACGAATGCCAGTCGAACCATTGAAAATATGTTGCGACACCAAGTGATCCCCATCGTTAATGAGAATGATGCCGTGGCGGATGAGGAAATCCGGGCGGACATCAAACTGGGTGACAATGATTTTCTCGCGGCCCTCGTGGTGCGTCTGATTCGGGCCGATTTGCTTATTATCCTCAGCACGGTGGATGGACTTCGCGCACCGGGAACCGGTGGACGGACTCGCCGGGTTCCATTTCTGGAACGGGTGGACAACCAATCCCTGGCTCTTGTGACAGGGCAGAAGGGAAACCTTTCCAAGGGGGGGATGGGATCCAAATTGCGCGCCGCACAACTGGCCACTCAGTCCGGCAGTCATGTGGTTATCGCGGATGGACGGAAAATCGGGACGATCACCCGTGTCATGCGGGGAAGTGATTCGGGAACATTGATCGTCGCCGCATGACGGGATCTTGCAAGACAGGAGCATCGTATGGGTCTGCACGAAGACATGTTACTTCTGGGTGATCGGGGGGTGGCCGCATCACGGGCGCTTGCCCGTTTGTCGGCTCGAAAAAAGAACGCCATTCTGCTGGGCATGGCCGACGAGATAGAAAGCCGTCGCGAGGCGCTCAAAGCGTCCAATTTCAGGGATCTGGAGGCGGCGAAGGCCTCGGGGATGTCAGGGGCCTTGCTTGACCGCCTGACCCTCACCGATTCGCGAATCAACGGGATGGCGAAGGGGCTTCGGGACGTGTCCGGATTGAAGGATCCGATCGGGTCGGTCATTAGCCGTTGGATTCGCCCCAACGGGCTGGAAATCGTCAAGACACGGGTTCCCATCGGGGTGATCGCCATCATCTATGAGGCCCGTCCCAATGTGACCGCCGATGCCGCAGGACTCTGTTTCAAGACGGCAAATGCGGTGATTCTCAGGGGCGGCAAGGAGTCGCTGCAATCGAATCTGGCCATTGTCGAGGCGCTTCAGGCAGGGGGTAGGAAAAAGGGGTTGCCTGAAAATGCCATTCAATTGGTGACGACAACGGATCGGGATGCGGTCAAGGAACTTGTCCAACTGGAGGGCCGGGTTGATCTCGCCATACCCCGGGGTGGAGAAGGACTCATTAGGGCCGTTGTTGAGCAGGCCCGTGTTCCTGTGATCAAGCATTACAAGGGGGTTTGCCACACGTATGTGGATGCCTCTGCCGATCTGGACATGGCGCTCAGAATCTGCGAGAACGCGAAGTGTCAGCGCCCCGGTGTCTGTAACGCCATGGAGACGTTGCTGGTTCATGAGGCTATTGCAGGCCAATTTCTGCCCAGATTGGCGGCCCGGCTGGGCGGTGAATTGAAGGTCGAATTACGCGGGGATGCAGCCTCTCGCGCCATCATCCCGTCCATGAAGCCGGCGACGGAAGAGGATTGGTCGGCTGAATACCTCGACATGATCCTGGCTGTTCGCGTCGTGTCGTCCACAAAGGCGGCCATTGACCATATCAGCAAATATGGATCCAATCACTCCGATGCCATTATTGCCAACGCTCCCGAAGCCCAGAGGGAATTTACTCAGGATGTGAATTCCGCCGCCGTCTATGTCAACGCCTCGACGCGTTTCACGGATGGCGCGGAATTCGGCATGGGAGCGGAAATCGGGATCAGCACGGACAAACTGCATGCCCGAGGTCCCATGGGTCTTGAGGAACTGACCACCTACAAGTACGTGATCAGTGGCGACGGACAGATCCGGGAATAAGATCAGCGCTCCACCGTGCGGCGCAGAACGATCTCGAATTGGCTCAACATGACGGCACGGACTTCCTGCATGGAGGGGCATGTATCGCCGAGTAGGAGCGCCAGGGTTGTGACTTTTTCACCATGCAGGCCGCAGGGAACAATGGTGTTGAACCCCGCAGTATCGACTGTCACATTCAGACTCATGCCATGGGAAGAGACCCATTTCTTGAAACGGATCCCGATGGCGGCTAACTTTCCCTGATCCGTCCAGACTCCGGTCTTCCCCTTGCGCCGGAACGCCTTGACGCCGAACGCTTCCGCTGTCCGAATGGCAACCGATTCCAAACGGCTGACAAACTCATGGGCATCGGCCTCGACTCCCGACAATTTCATGATGGGATAGAGGACGAGTTGTCCCGGCGCATGATACGTGATGTCGCCCCCGCGAGTCGATTCGTGCAGATCAATGCCCTTTTCAGCCAAGCCGGTCTGTGTCAGGAGCAGATGTTCATGTTTGGCTCGAATACCCAGGGTGATGACGGGGGTGTGCTCAAGAAGCAGGAGGGTGTCCGGTATTTCATCGGCCTGCCGTCTGGCGACCAGTTCATCCTGAAGCCGCATGGCCTCGAGATAGGGCACGGGCTTCGGAAAGGTTGTCACTCGAATGATCAATCGCCACCTGCCTTCTGCTTCCGGGCGCCGTCCGGAATACCAATCGATTCGCCGGTAAACTATCAGAGCCGGGAGTCGATGGGAAACGAATTGCATCGG
>JBAWZH010000140.1:0-6552 GCA_037143135.1 bacterium | reverse complement strand
TACGGGAACTGAATGAGTACATCCGGGGCTGGTGGGGATATTTCCAAACAGGGACATCCCAAAACCTGACCCGGCCGCTGAACGACTGGATACTACGACGGCTTCGTGCCTACGTGTGGAACCAGTGGCGCCTTCCGAGAACGAAGGTGCGCGAGTTACTCGCACGCGGCGTTCATCCCCGATGGGCGCACAGTATGGGAAATACGCGCAAGGGGCCGTGGCGGATCAGCAAGCAAAGCGCGCTACATACGGCCCTGCCCGAAGACTACTTCACACAGAAACTCGGCTTGGTTCTTCTCGGGTAATTACTGCTTTCTTACAGCCGAACCGCCGTACACGTGATCCGTATATACGGTGGTGTGGGAGGGGGCCTCAGCGATGGGGCTCCCTATCCCGATGGCCCACATATGTATCATCGTCCGCCGTCGAAGGGTGGAACGGCTTTCTGTGGAAGCGACACGCCCTCTGTCCTGTTCGCCACCCCCAGGCTGAATACCCAATAGAGGCTTTCGTTCCAGTTGAGACCTTGTTTCTGCTCAATCGGAGCTGGCTCGATGCGTATCACAATCTTGGATTTGCCTCTGGTGTACGAGGAGGGGATCAGGAATTCATCTTCGAACCAACGAAAATGGGGATTGCCGTCCGGAGCGATCCAAGTCCGCTCCGCAATCTGCAGTCCGTCCACGGATACTTTGGCGCGCTGACCCCGTTGCATCTGATCGGAACGCCGCCGTAGCAAGACCCCTTGGTTCTCTGGGGCGATCTGAACCGTGAATTGGCTGGGGCCGTTGAGCGTCCGGCCGCTATCGGTGATCGGAACATTGTCGAACTCACCCTCAAGCGCTGACGTAAGATCTTTCTTCTCTGACGATAGAGCCGTGTACTCATGTCGAGTTTCTGAATCCGGATCCCCCACGTCCAGAAAGTCCGTCAGCGCCATGGTTGGTTCCGGTTCCCCATACCAGAAGACCAGCCCCGACCGGCGATCCCCATTGTTATCCCGCGTACCTGAACCACCTTCAACGGTCATGCGAAAGCTGGTGCGGAACGGATAACAATCTCCCATCAACAGCCGCAACATGGACCAAGCCCCATTCCAGCCGCCGTCATAGCTCGACGCCGGATTCTGCTGGGGCGGAAACGCGAATCCCCAACCGTAGCATGCCCACGACTCCGAACCGTCGCTCTCCACCGCGGGGGTTCCGCAGCCGTCAATATACACACGCACGTCACCTTCGCAGTCGGATTTCTCCGCCGTGATCAACCCGGCCACAACATGGCCGCTGCCGGCAATTTCGGCGATCAGGGAATCACGACCGTGCGGTTTCGCGGTCATCGGCTGGTAAGCCGAAGCGCGGAAGTGACCCGTGCCCGCCCGCGGATAATCCAAGACCGTGGACGGCTTGAAATCCACCGTTCCGTCAAAGGAGACGGTTTGGTCTCCTCGGTTCTCCAACTCCACCCTAGCCGACTGCCAAAATGGCATGGGCCAGTAATTGTACATCATCCCGTCCTTGTTCACGCCCTGCATCAACGTCTGGACGCGGTTCTTTCCGAATTCGTTACCAAAGAATGCGACGACGGGGCATTCGACACCGGGCCGAACTTCGCCATCCCACGTGATACGCAACCAGAGGTTGCCAAGCCGTGCCGGTGTCGCCGGCTCCAGATGCAGGCGGATGGCCGAAAGACTGCCTTTCCCCGGCAGATCGAGCAAGACCCGGCTTGCGCCCCCCGTGATCGCTCCCTTGAAGGCCGTTGACTGAATCCCCTCTCGCGGCTTTGGGTCTTCGCCGAGATTCCGCCACAACCCCAGCAGGGCGCCCAGATCTTCCTTACCCGTGAACTGGCGCAATCCCTTCCCGGTCGGATAACTATGCCAGATGGCGTGGCCCCAACCGCCGCCGGTTGTGTGGCTGCCTTGAAGCTTGACGGATGATGTGATGCGTAATGACTTGGTGAACGGCATCGGGCAGAAACTCCGGACGATCTGGAAGTTGATCGCCTTGAGCCGCGCGTCGAACTACCTTCCGACGCCTGGTTCGGCATTCTTCTCCTCATTTCCGAATTTCTTCAACAACCCTCTCTTCATGAAGCCGCGCCAGACAAATGGAATTGCTCCAAAGCATGCAACCCCAACCAGTACGAACACGACCCCGCCAAGAGTCGAACCCGCCGTGTGCGAAACATCCGCACCCAAACCTGTGATCGTGACAGTGCCCTGTATCTGTTCCGGTCGGGTGATTCCCACATACAAGAACGGACTGCCAAGGATCAAGAGAAAGAAAGACCACAGGCACGCGTGCACAGCATTCGGACAATTCTCCCAAGCATGAGCCAAAGCAAACAACAACCCCCACAGACCAGCCAGTGCAAAAAAAGCCCAAATTAACACATCACCCTGCGGATCCTTTGATAACGTCCAGGCAGAGCACCCTCTTCGCAGACCCCAGATGCCAATTGCGAGAAAAGGAATGCACATCACGCAGGCAATGATCAGTCCGACCAGTCTGTCTCTTCGATTCGTCGCCATGCTTCTCCGTCTTTTTCCCGAAGGTTGCCGGTGTGGTTCGGCGCGAAGCGACGTAGCCACCACCGGCTGGTTATCCGATGTTTTTTTTCATTTTGAAGTGCCCGCATCAAGTGACCTAATGGCCATTTCTACGGCCTTTGCTTCTCCGTATTTCAACACATTGTCGTAGTGGGCGGCAATGTCGGCATCTGACTTTGCGACTGTCTGTAAGTATCCTTCGCCTAAAGCTGACATACGACTTGCGACGTCCCGAAGCCATTCTAACCGATCATCGATTTCACGGAGCGAGAACTGCGTAATAGCAACGCGCGCATCCTGCCCAAGTGATTTCTGGGCGACAAGAAGACCGTAAAGTGCCTTCTTCTTCAAAGCGAGTCCGACAAGTTCGTCGGTAAATGTCCAGTTCTGGCCAACCAGTTGTGAGCCATATTGGGCAAGCGTTTGATAGGCGGAGGATGCCAGGTCAGGCTTCCCATCTTTCTGCATACTGTCAGCGAATCCGGTGAGAGACCTTGCAAGGGTCATTTGATCTCCGTCCGTTGTCAGTGCTTGCGACCATATCCCTTGAATAGCGAGGTGTCTTGCGAGTCCGCTCGAATAGCCCGAGTCCGCAAGCAGTGCCTCGCGATAGGCGATTTGCTCGATCCTATAGTCGTCAGAACGATCGCAAAGGGCAGCCGCCGAAAGCGATTCATAGGCTGCCGGCAGATTCCCGGCCTTGCTGGCTTGGATGGCTTGGAGTTGGTACGGATACGCATTGTTTGGATCGCGTGCTATCAATTCGACAATTGCTTTCGTGAAGGCGTCGCCGGCCCCGGGCGTCACGAGCGCTTGACGAGCCAATGCCGCCCATGCGGCAAGATTGGCAGGGTCTCGCTCAACGGCTGCCGACAGAGTCTTGATGGCCGCAACCGCATCTTGAAAGGACGCAGCCGCCACCATTCTGTTTGGATTCTTGTCATTGTCAACAGCGGCCAGGAGCGCTTCCCGCTCATCCGGAGGTAGTTCGGCGGCCAAACCGTGTTTGGCGAGGAACTCGGCATAACCTTTTTCTACGCCTACGGTCTTTGACTGCATGCTTTTTGCGGTTGCATGGTAACTGTCGGTCAATGCACCGGCCACCGCCGCGCTCGGTTGTCCGTCCACCCCTTTAGATCGCGCCGCACGGTAGGAGTTCTTTAACGTCCGTTCGAGACGCCCGTTGCGTTCGCGTTCCGTCTTCAAGCCGCCTTTAACTTCTGTCAGTTCCTTATGGAGTTTTGCGATTTCCTCTTTCAAACGGGCACCTGTCTTGTTCTGTCTCACCACAACGAAGAGAAGGGCAAGGACAGTTAGTACCAGAACCAGTGCGCCGAGTTGCTTCTTCATCTGTTCATTTCCTCTCAGGATAACGATAAAGATCACCGGGCCGAAGGCTCCGGTGCATAGACTGGTTGGGCGATGATTTTTTTGTAAACAGAGATGCAATTGCTGCTATTGGATTTCATTGGCGATTTTTTCCAATCGGAATATCGGTTAACTAACTTTAACCCTGCAATTTTCGCCATCAAATCCAATTCGGATGGCCAAGCATATCTGGTCACTATTTGTCCAAGACGCGTTCCTTCAGAGGAAAGACCAATGTGTGTTTCATCGAGAATTTGAGAAACAGGATCGTATATCGCCACATCAAGATATGCTTTTTTCATTGTCAGTCCTTCCAGTCTGACATATTGATTATTTGGCAAATTGCAAAATTCTGTTGGCATGCCGCCTTCTACAACAAAACATCCACCTTCTAGCAAGTGATTTGAAACATTTTCAAAACACTCAATTTGTTCATCCTGTGTGAGTAAATTAAACAGCGTATTGAAAACGATGTAGATCAGGTTGTATTTTTTACATATATTGACGTTCTTATAATCGTCAACAATGACGTTGAGTTTGTTCCCATTTTTCTTACATTTTAATTTTTCGACCATAGCTTTCGAGAAGTCAATTCCGTCAACAGTTATGCCACATTCAAATAATGGTAGCGCAATGCGACCGGTTCCGATGGCCAGTTCCAATGCGGATCCACCATTTGCGAGTTCTTTAAGAAAATTGACGGTGTCTTGTTCGTCTCCACGAACGTGAAACTGATCGTAGTTTTCGGCAGTTTGATAACTGTCGATCGGGTTGTATCCTTCCATCGGATGCCTTTCTTGTCGCCCAACGGTGCTCTTGACCCGGCGGCGAGCGTGCGAGCCGTCGCGGTCAAAGAGTTGGTTCGCCGATTTCTCAGGATGCTTTTCTGATTTCTTCCCGAACAACTTTGCGGAGAATCTTTTCAAGGGATTCGTCCTGATGCTCGGTAAATGCCCGGAGGGCATCATTGAGGCTGGTCTGGTAGTTGCCTCCACCCTGGCGCTCAACCTTAGTTTTGAACCACTCCACTATGTCACGATCCAGTCGAATCGTGATGCGCACCTTATTCCCCGAAGGGGAAACGACCGCACCGCGGCGTGCTTTGCTGAAATCATATTTATTGTTCATACGGCTTAACCTCATGTTTTAATGCTTTGCGCGCTGAAATGATTCGAATTGTTTCGCCACGCCACGCGTATACCACAACCAGAACACGCCCAAAGGCATCCATTCCAATCGTCACATGACGTTCTTCTCCGTCCACAACCTGATCAAGGGTCAGCGCATGAGGATCCTCAAAAACGCCAAAAGTATCCGCGAAGGAAATCTTGTGCTTCGTTTCGTTCTTTCCGGCTTTGGCTTTGTCCCATTCGAACATGGTGTTAATATATGCACAGTTGTATGTACGTGTCAATCATCCCTTCTGGCGAACGGTCACAATCTGGCTGAGGAGCGGAGCGACGATAGCCAGAATTGTGTTGTTCGCTCATTATCCTTCATATTTGGCACAGGTTAACGGAGTAAGAAAGGGGCTGCAAGCACGGCGATCATAATGCCTCCGGCCATTCCTAGAGCAACCCGGTGACCGCGCTGTGCTTGAAACGGCCACATCAGCAGCGTGCAGAGCACTGTTACCGTGATTACGCAAGGGACGAACATCATTATGTAAGGCGCAAACACCAGCGCATTGCCGAGGATAGCATCCTTATTGCCATTCATTGGCTCGGTGTTCAGCCAAAACAGTCTAGCCCCGGACACGACACACGCCACCGGTAGCGAGAAACCGATTGCTTGCACCAGCCATCCAATTGTCTTCTTGATCTTCATTTCTTGAAGCGAACGGTGGCGGTGACCGGCGGTGAACCCGGCTCGGGTTCACCGTACGTGTCCGCCGCCTTGTTGGGCCTTTCCTGCTCGTTCTTTCCAGTACTTGGCCTTCAGTCGGTTCTCTTCCGCAGCGTTGTAAAGGACCTCACAATCGCAGTATGCCCCATTCTGCATCAGCACGTGGCATATGTCGAAGACCTCATCAACGGGCCCTGCCTCCTTGAAGCCCTTTTCTCGCAAGACCCGCTTCGTGAGCCGGAAATCCCCTTGGCACTCAAGCCCTGGCTGTTTCGGATCAACCGGCGACATCAGGTCGTCGAGTGCCTTGCAGACTCCTGCGCGCGCTATTGCGCGCAACACGTCGGGGCCGATTTGTTTCATCAGGTTTTCGTCCGGATACCGAAGGTCGGATGCTCTCTCTCCCGGTGCGAGCTCGACCCAGATGAGATTACTCAGGTGCGCGTCAAAGAACTCCTTCGGCAGCGAGTGAATGAGGTAGTGGTATCTCTGCATGGGGTAAAGGACGGCAAACTTCTCCTCCGTGAAGATGATCTGTGGTCTGTTGGTGCTGCCGTTCCCCTCCTGAATCGTGACCGAGATGTGCGGATATGCAGCGGACAGATACTCCTTGGTCTTTGCCGCGATCTCCGTGGGAGTCATGCGTGGTACCTCGTTTGTCGATGCGATGGCACGCGCCAAGGTCAACGCGAACAGCAGGAGCATCGAGATATGTCTCATGTTCATTGTGCTGGCCCAACGTCACGGCGCAGGTTCGCGAGCTTGCGAGCGTAACTTGCCGCCGTTGG
>JBAWZH010000139.1:0-6553 GCA_037143135.1 bacterium | reverse complement strand
GGTCGGCGACGTGATGCCGAAGGTAACGTTGCCCCCCGTGGTGAAGGCGGTTGAGGTGCCGCCGGATGCAAGGGTTTTCCAGTTCTGAGTGGTGGTATCCCAAGTGGTGGAGAGATTCCCGTCCCAGAAATCGGCGGCGGCGGCGCGGTCGGCCACGGCGAGCAGCGCCGCTGCGGCGAAGAGCGGAAGCACAAAAGCGAGGGAATTTTTTGTGAGCGGAGAGATCGAGTTCAAGATGGACGTGATGTGGGGGCTTTTCTTCTCTTGGAAGACGCCAAGGTGATTCATATTTGTAAGATTATCGCAATGTCCGAGCGGGGCAATAGCTAGTTTGTGCAAACGGCTGACAAAACGTGCAACGGTTGAGGCAAGGAACGTGCCTGGAAACTCCCGAGCATTGCCGCCGGGAATCCTGAACGCAGCCCCGCATTCCTTTCAACCTGAAAACGGTTTTTCAGCCACAGAGGTCACAGAGCACACGGAGGGAAACCACTACAAACAAGATGGACAAATCTATCCAAGCACGGACTGCCTTTCTCCTTCTTTCTCAGTGCTCTCTGTGCCCTCTGTGGCAACCAATCGCCGGATCCGGGCTTAGAAACCCTGATTGGCCACGATCGGGAATGTGCGGTTGACAACAACCCCTTCTTTGAGAATGGCATCCGCGAGGCTGAGTGCGCCGGATCCATGGAGCGTGGCCCCTTGGGAAGTCAGGACAGTCAGGGTGACACTGATGGAGATGGGGGTGTTCGGGGTGGTCAGATTGCCGCCGGAAAAGCCGGAAGCGGTCCAGTTGAGGGTGCTGCTCAGGGAAGGGTTTGCCAAGGCGCCCGAGTTATTGCAGCAGACCGAGACTTTGATATCGACGACATTTTTCAGGAGATAATCGTCGAGAATGGTTTTCCCGGAATTGAGCCCGGCGCAGATCGGCCAGTAATTTTCCCAGTAGCCTGAATAGAGATCCGCCTGGTTGAAGGCACCCGATGCGGCGGCGCCTGTCACGACGGTGCGATAGAGCACGAGGTGGTTGTAGCCCCCATTCGGAGTCATCGGATCGGTGTAGAGCAGGCGATAGGAAACGGCCTTGGTCGCGCCTTGAATCGAGGTGTCCACGGGACGGCACAGCAGCATGATCCAAAAGGATGAAATGGCCGACGCGTTCGGGCCGGTGACCGTTTCGGGAACGATTGTTAAAGTCGTCTGCGTGAGGTCGGCGGGAACCAGGGATGCAAAATCGCGTTCCAGATAATCCAGGGCCACCCGGGCATCATGGCGGACGGAGGCCCGCGCCTGGATGCCTGCACTCCAACTCGATGCGTTCATCGTGATCGACAGGAGCACCACAAGCAGGAGCATGGCGACCGCGAGCGCCACCAGCATCTCGACCAGGGTGAAGGCCCTGCGATGGGGAAGAGGCTTCATAGCGAGATCACTGACGGAAAGGTATCGACGAGGTTGGCTGCGGATAAATTCTCGGTGGGGGAGGATAACGCATGCATCTCGATCCGGAGGGGCAGATACGATTTATTGTAAGCGGAGGGCGTTCCCGCAAGCTGGGAATCGGGCAGGATTGTCAGATCGGGGGCAAGGATGACCGCCGCCATGATCTTGCCGTCGAACTGGTCGGTTGGGGGTGTTTGCGAGACAAGGTATCCGTCCGGGTTTGCAGAGTCTCTGTGGGCATAGAGGATCTGCGCCGTGGCGGGGGATGTGCGGGCGGCTCGCACCCAGTTGTAAACGGTTGTGAACGCAATGGGGCTGGAATTGGCGGAATCCGGAGCCTTGCCGTCAAGGTAGAGCTGGATGACGTTGAGTGCGGCGGCGGCTTCTTCGCGGCACGCAGTTGCCGAGGAGACTTTGGCGAAGCCGCCAAGGAGTCCAACGATGGTGAGGATCGAAAAGGCGACGATGCCCAAGGCGAGAACAACCTCGACAAGCGTAAGGGCGGAATGCTGGCGTTTGCGCGGAATGGCGGTGCTCCGGTCTGGCGAGGTTCGCGCGTTCATGGCAGGGGCGCGATTTCGGCGGGGGAATGGAAATAGGCAATTTTTCCGGTGTGGCGCAGGGTGAATCCGTCCCGGTCCATGGGTTGGGGCACGATGACGGATCCGGTGGCGTCATTGATGACGCCTTTGGTGAAAACCCATTGTGATCCGCTTTGAGAAGTCTGGCCGGTGGGGTCGAATTCCACATACACGCACAGAGAGCCCGTGGTTCCGTCCTGAACCCCTCCCGGATTGGCCAGGTTCAGCCGCATGGTGTTCGTCGTTGTGCTGTATCCGGTGAAGAACATGGTTCCCTGGGGAAGCGTCCGGGGCGTGCTGGTGATTTGCCAGCCGTCAGTGGAGGAGGTGCCGTCAGTGCCAGCCAGGGTGACGAGATAACGCAGGGATTTGGATCCTGCGGTGGGGTCGATACA
The DNA here is from genome assembly GCA_037143135.1 of bacterium. Lineage (GTDB taxonomy): Bacteria > Verrucomicrobiota > Kiritimatiellia > CAIKKV01 > CAITUY01 > JAABPW01. The sequence goes on along the minus strand of JBAWZH010000139.1, from coordinate 4,134 downwards.
GATTGCAACCCGCGCAGTGCAGCCGGAGGCGATTGCCTGGGATTGGGCGGCATCGACTGTGGCAGCCACCATTGCCACGGCGGCGGCGGGGCGATTTCCTCCGAACCGAAAGGTCATCATGCCCGCAGTGAGGATAATGATGGAGATGACGACGAGCAGTTCCACAATGGAAAAGGCGGCGGTTCCCGGGGATGACGGGGCTTTCATTCTGGATGAGGCGGGTGTCTGCATGATGCGCGGAATCTTGAACTTGGTCATCGGTTCGCCGGCGCGGGCGGCGTGAAGATTTGGGAGATGAATTTCACTGCCACACGGCTTGCCTGTCTGTCGGGCACTGGGGAAATAAAGACCATTTCCCGCCCGGTTGGTTGTGCGTAGAGCCGCGTTTCAAAGACCGTCTCCCCGGCCTTGTTCGTGATCAGGAACGGCAGGAACCCGCCGGATTGCGAAATGTTCGATCTTACCACTTGCAATTTCTCAGGCGGCAACGTGGTGGTCGATCCGCCAAAGACGACCTTGAGCTTGTGGGGTGTGAAGTTGATGAAGCGAAATGTCCCTGGGGGGAATGTCTTCAACGAGTCGTCCAACCCGAAGAGCATCAGGGGCAGGCCGTCGCTGGCTTTCGTTTCCGAGATCAGGAACAGCATTCGCTTGGTTTCTGGCAGGAGCGGTCCCCTGCCAACAATTTCATAGTTGGGCTTACCCTGTGGGTCGGTCTTCAAAACATAAAGCTCCAGAGCGGTGGCGCCTTGCAGCCGATAGAGTTCCGACCGGGTGCCGGGGGACAGTTTGATGGGCAGCATGACCTTGCCCTCGCGGTAATACAATTGGGGGAAGGGAAGATTTTCCCAAACGACGCAGGAGAAGTGGAAGCTTTCGGAGTCTTGCGGCAACTGGGCTCCGCAGACAAATGGAACGGCCAGGCAGAGGGCGAGGAGAAATCGGAAATTCATGTCTGAATAATTTTGAGGACCCCTGATTCGGAGGTGGACTTTGGAGAATTCATCTGTTCATTCTGAAAATCTGCGTGGTCATAACTCATTGGGGATCAGCCAGCGAAATTGCACGATCTTCAAACGGCGTCCGAATTTTTGATTGGTTGCGTTGAGGCTGGAGCCGGTCGGGTTATAAGGATTGGTGGCCTCGCTCCAAGGCTGGTTGTGAGTCGGATCGGTGGTCTGGTCCATGTATTCCGGGACTCTCTGAACAACAGCTTCGCAGGCAGCTTGCGAGATGATCCGGGTTCCGTCCTTCGAGCGGACTTCACCGTAGGCACGGATGCGAAACGTATCCGAGCGCGCACTGAGGCGGGGCGCGAGGGGTAGCAAGAGATCCGCCTGGGTGATGTCACCAGGGATGCCGGTCGTTGTCGTGCGATTCCCCACAGGCAAGGGATTCGGAAAAAACGGGGAGATGCTGCCGGTATAAACAGGAGCGGTGCCCCCGGCACCGGCTTGCACAGCCGCATTGATTCCGCACGCTTCGATGGCGGCCTGGAGCGCCCCCATGTAGCTGGTGTTGGAGTTCAGCGGGCCGACCCGGTGATTGACGAAATCTGAAAGACTCATGAAGGGGCCTCGCAGCTTGACCTGATTGACGATCCCGGTTGCCAACGAATTGATCTGGGCGTCGGTCAGACGTGAAAATCCCGACCAGTAGGTGCTGGCTCCATTGCCCGGAGCCGCGGGCGATGGGCTGCTTGGAAACGGACTTCCTGTGGCCGTATCTGTTCCTCCCCGCGCATCGGTGACAACCAGATTCCGGTTCGCCCGCAGGAAGGCCGTCCATGCGGCCACGGAGGTGGAGTTCACATTGAAAACTCCGTTGATCAGACTGTAGGCTCCGAGCTTTTTGTAGCCGTCGTTTGCTGCAAGCGCAGTCACGGCCGCCGTCGGCAGCGTGTCGGGGGGCAAATACGGAAGCAGGATAGGATTGGCCTGCGCGGCTCGATAGTTCGCACTGAAGAATTGAGTCAGCGTGGCCGTGACCGAGCCGGTCGCTGCATATCCTCCCGCACCGATGGTGAATTCCGGCGCGATTCCAGAGAGGTAATAGCGATCAAAAAGGGCATCGTTGAGTAGCCACGAACTGTCAGAAGCGGTGTCCCCTTGTGCTCCTTGGTGTCCGCTTTGCGTATATGCACCGTAAGGCGAAACCGGCGAGACAAACGGGCTTGCAAATGAGTTGCCCACGGCGTGGAAGGGCTCACTCGCCCTGGTGGAAAGGTTGGCGTCTGAAAATGAGGCGAGCGAGAGCAACGGGCTGGACGGGATGTTGGAAAAGGGAAACGCCGTTGAACCGGACGAATAGCTGACACCCCAGAATCCGGCATTGGGCGAGGATGCCGGGAAGTTGATGCCGCACGACTGCAGGAGCGTGTTGGGATTGTTCGCCTGGCCGATCAGGTTATAAACTTGGTTGAGTTGGCAGACATGGGTTAGTTCATAACGCGTGCTCAGGGGTATCGGGTTAAACTGTGAAAAAACCTCCACGGGATTGGGATAGAGACCGCCATAACTGGCCGGTTTGGCAAGCAAGGCGAAGATTCCCATGAAGTTTTTGGTATTCACCAGCGTGCTGGCGGCGACCGGTGCGCCGAAAGCAGCTGGCGCATTCAGGTTTTCCGAAGGGTTTTTCACCCCGGCCCCGCCTTGAGTGGCGAAATAATCGATAGCCTGGATTTGATCGCCAAAATTCGCGGAGTCGGACAGGTCTGTGGCTTTGGTCCCGGCGGCGGGCAGGCTTGTCCGGAGATAGGAAAATTGATTTCCTCCCTTATATGCCGAAGAGTAGTAAAATGCGACTTTGTCCGTCGCCGGATTCAAAGAAACGGTTTGCCAATTTGTGGCGGTCGCGTCCGGGATTTTGGTGCAGATGACGCCTGACGCATTATCTGTATTCGTTCCCGGGAGGGCAATGTCGTGCAGCGGACTGGAGTTAGCAGGTGGGTTGGATTTGGAGGCGGCGGAAACCACGCAAATTTCACCCGGAGCCATCGTCAGTCCTGCCACCAAATACGTAAGCGCTCCTGTTGAGGCAGATTGCTTGGCCAGATAATCTTGAATATTTGCAGGCCCGTAGGTCGTAATGGTTCCGGAACCGTTGGTGACCTGAAACGCGATGGATCCCGGGAATCCGGTATTCATGACAATTGCCAGATTATCGAATTTCAGCTTCCTGTTGTAGGGATTCCATAGGTAGAAGATTGGATCGAGGCCAAGCGCGAGGTCGGCGGTGGTTCCGTTGGAGTTGGTTGCCAGCGCGCTGACCAGACAGACCGCCCCGAGGATCACCGGGGCATAATCAGCCCGGGCGGGACGAAAAATATAGGGGTCACTGACCCATTTGCTCCCGTTGTTCACTTCGTAATCCCAAGGAGTGGCTTCGGAATTTTGACCGATCAGATTTCCAAGATGATAATTTGCATTGAACCCACTCACATTCGGGTAGTAACTGCGCGCGTTCAGCGTATAACTGCCAGCGGTCCCGCTGAGGCGCTTGTAGAGATTGGCATAGTCGCGCAGTGCCCACCAGTTCGGCCCCCTCACCACCGAATCACTCCGCACGATATCTCCGGAAAATGGTGTTCCGGATCCTTTGGTGTCGCGGTAGAGGAAGCGTTCCTTGACGGGCATTCCTTTGGCCTGATAGGGGGAATCAAGTCGATCCCCCAAACCGCCGACAAATTCCCCTGTTTGCTGGTTGAAACTCATGGGTTGTTGTGTCTTGGTCACATCAGAAGTTCCATCCATCTCAAAGGCGAGACTCAGATCACGACGCAGGCCGCCCAACTTCACATCAGCCAAGACACCGTGGCTTCCCCAAGTGATGTCAGCCCGTTGCTCTTTCAACCAGGCTGGCATCGTGGAAACATTGCTCATCAAACCCTGCAAGTCTGCCGGATCGCGCATCAGAGGGATGATGTTGAGAAGAAACGGGGTGGCTCCGTCATTGCTCAGCGGGTAACTGACGGGATAGGAGCTTTGCTCAAAGGGACCGTTGCCGGAGGTTCCGTTCAGGACGGCGTAATCGGGCCCCGGAGCGGCGGAGAGCCGGCTTGTTTGGGCGCGCTCGCCCGTCGTGACCGCCGCAGGGGTCTGGCTCCACGACAAGTCGGCCTTGACTCCTTCATCC
>JBAWZH010000138.1:0-6584 GCA_037143135.1 bacterium | reverse complement strand
ATCGTCGGCTTTGCGCTGACCACGCTGATCGGCTTGATGCCGGTCGGGCTGAACATTTTCCGGGATTCCATCACGGCCACCGTGCAGACCGACGTGCTGCGGCAGTTGACCTCGCAGTTTCAGGAGACCCCTTTCAACAAACTCACAAATAGCACCAAGATGCTGTATTTCTCCGACCAGAGCGCGCCGGTCGAGACCGATGCCGATGCGCTTCTGGGCGTCACCTACACGTTCACAGCAAATACGGATTTGCTGAGCTCGGGCGGATACGCGAACGCCAATCTGAAGACCGCCCTGATCATGTTTTTTACGCGCGCTGATCGCGCGAAATCCTCGCTGGCAGCGTCCATAACCAATGTGATTTATGTTGCCCCGGGAGTTCACTGAGCTCTAAATTTCTGTCATGAGCTTCCACCGCACGGCGCTTTTCACGGTGGCAAGGGTTGGCAATCGGAAAGGAACGGTTTTCTCCAGGAAATCACCCGGGATTCCAGTGCCATTCCGGCGCGTAGCAACCGGCTTCACCCTCATCGAACTGCTCGTCTCGATGGCCGTGCTTTCGATGATCATGCTCCTGCTCTTTGGAACCATCTCCAGCTCCTCCACCCTGTGGACGCGGACGACGGGCAAGGTGCAGGCCTTCCAAGCCGCCCGCGCCGCCTTCGAGTCCATGACCCGGAACCTTTCCCAGGCCACCCTCCAAAACTACTACGGCTACGCCGACAGCGAGGGAAACCCCGTGCCGCTCATCAATCCCTCGTTCAAATTGTCTTCCGGAAGCACCGCCCGTGCAAAAGTTCCAACGAAGTATCTTCGCGCTTCCGAATTGCATTTTGTCTGCGGTCCGGCGGCTTCCCTTCTGACCCAGGCCGGAATCACTGGGCTTGATAATACTACTTCGGGCGATGCGGTATTTTTTCAAGCGCCGATTGGGTTTTCCGACGGCAGCTATCAAACCCAGCCAAGCATGCTCAACGTCTGCGGGTATTATGTTCAGTTCACGAAAGACGACAGTGCCAGTGGGGGCACTGGCGCAATTCCTGACTTTGCCTCAAGCCTGCCCGCCACGTATCGCTACCGGCTCATGGAAGTCATCCAGCCGGCTGACAAGAACGGCATTTACACAAGCACCGACCAGGATGTGGATGCCGATGGGTTGCCCACTTTTTCCTATGATTTGAATTGGGTGAAAAAGCTGGATCTTGCCAACCGCACCAACAGGCACGTTCTTGGCGACAATATCATACTTCTCGTTCTTCTTCCAAAACTCGCGCCGGAGGATGAAAAACTCTACGGCGGAACCGGAGACGGAAACCTCATCGCCCCGCATTACACCTACGACAGCCGCTCATGGGAAACCGGATATTCAGGAGCCGGCATCACTGCGACAGCAAACAAGATTTTGTTGGAAAAAGTCATCATGAACCGGCTTCCGCCGCTCGTGGAGGTGATCATGGTCGCGATTGACGACCGATCCGCCGTTCGACTCATCGGAACCAGCTCAACTCCCCCGGCAGACTTGCAGAAAAAACTATATGGATCAGGCGGCACCCGTTTCACTGACGCCACAAAACTCAAAGCCGACCTCGCTGACCTTGAGAACGACATGAACAGCCTCGGGCTCAACTACCGGATCTTCCATACCGAAGTGCGGCTTCCCGGTGCGTCCTATGGAGAGTGAGATGCTGAAAATGCTATGCAGGAAGTTTCCCAAATGAAAAAGACATTTCAAAACCTGTCACGGAAATGCTGGCAACGAGGCGTCGCATTGATCCTGGTTCTTGGCGCTCTCGTGCTGATCAGTGCCATCGTCATCGGATTCCTTTCTACTGTCCGGCAGGATCGCACCTCGGCCGCCTACTACGAAAGCGGTTCGACAGCACGCCAATATGCGGATACGGCGGTGACCATTGCGATTGCCCAGATCGCGGAGGCAACATCCAACCCTGATCAAATATGGGTTTCCCAGCCTGGTTTGCTCCGAACTTTCACCGCCAACGGCACGGTTGCCGCGTATAAGCTGTATTCCTCGGACACCATGAAAATCACCGGAGTTTTCAATCCAGAAACCGCATTGAGCAACGAGATTCCTACCACTTGGTCCACCCGCCCGGATGAGTTTGCGGACTTGAACGCTCCGGTTCAGGTCACAATGAACGGAACCGTGCAATCCATCTACCCGATCGTGAATCCCGCCGCAGTGAGCGATGTGGAGGGTTTTACGCTGGATTCAATTATTCCGACAGGCACTGGCTCGAGCGTCAATTCACTTCCCATGCCGGTGCGCTGGATTTATGTGCGAAAAAACGGTCAGCTCGTGGATTACACTACGGCGCAGGGAGCGGATGATATCACGGCCCGCATCGCATTCTGGGGCGATGACGAAACCTGCAAAGTCAATATCAACACCGCCTCGGATGGTGTGTATTACGACGCCCCGGTCGCTCGTTCCACGGAAGATCATGCTCTTGCAAATTGCCAGCCCATTGCCCAGGAATATCAGCGGTATCCCGGCCATCCTGCAACCACATCGCTCGCCTCCGTGTTTGCGGCAATCCGAAATGAGACGAATCCGGCTCAGAGATCTTTGTTGGCCTCGCAGATCGCTCCCCGTATTGGCTGGGGGGGGTCGGAGGGCGGAACAAAGCAAGCTTGGCTGACGAGAAATGTCGGCGTGTTGGATTTTGACCGCATGTTTCCGAGCGTTGACGAGCTGGTGTTTGGCAGAAGCGGCGGAAAATGGGCGGTTGGGAGTGCGGCCGTTGATACGCGCAATCCCTCGCCTCTCGCTCTGGACGTCACGCGGCTGCCCTTCTTTCTGACAACAGACAGCAGAGGTCCCGAGCTTAATGCGTTTAATCGGCCACGCGTAACGCTTTGGCCTTTTAACACTGAATTAGTCGCCTCCCCCAGCGGATTAACTCCTGAAGATCTGCTCATAAAACAAGCCTCGGAACTCGGCAGCAATCAAAGAAAACTCTATTTCCAGCGCGAGGATGCCAGAGATCCAACGAACGACTACACCAACATTGCTGAAAACCAGCAGCTTTATGGCTACCTGCAATGGTTGACGCAGAAAAGTTTCCCGGGAGACTCAACCCGAACGGGCAGCGCCTCGGCAACACCAAATCTTGAAACCAAATTCACCGCCCTTGGCCGCGATCAGATCCTGACCGAAATGTTTGACTACCTCCGCTGCCAGGTCAATACCATGAACCGCTCCTACGAGCCGGTTAACGGGCCGGTATATTCTTTTCCACAGAATTGCGATCTGAATACCATAGGCTTTAACGATCTCTGCCCGATCCAAATCAACGCCGGCAATGGGATGACTCAAGGCTTCGGGGTCGGGGGAATTACTCTCAAAGAATTTATCATGCAGTTTTATAATGCCGGCGAAACGACGGCTGATCTCATGAACAACACCACCGGAGCATCCGGGTCGGATACAAAGGTTGACTCGATCATCCGCAAAGTCCAGGTGGTGATCCTCTTGGATTATACCATGTCGGTGAACACTCTGAATAGTGCCCAACCGGTCTTTCAGGTCAAAATGGTTTTAGGAAACGGAACGAGCACGGCTGAAGGATTTTACATCAACCCGAATCCCAACGGCGTTCCTGCCAACGATCTTGATAAAGTCTACGTGCGCTATTATTCACTAGGACAGGCCGACAATGTCGGGTGGACAACAGGCCGGATAGAATTGCAATTTCCGCCCAACTCGACGAATTTGTATTGTAGTAACGATGCCCAGTTTGATACGTCGGCTAGAACCAATCTGTTTGGAGGCTCGTTGGGCATGAGTTATGGCTTGCGCTCCCGGCCAGGCGGCAACGCAACGTCAACCTATCTGTCGGAGGGCTCCGCAAAGAAATCTTTCAATTCAACTATTTCGCAGGATTACCGCTACTATCCATTTGTGAGTGCCATGTTGGAATTTCGGATTCCACTTCAAGATTTAACTGGTAATGCGACCATTAAGGATCCTGACAATAATAAGAATTCTGTAAGAAGCAGTCTCACAGTTAATCAAACGATAAGTGCCAACGGCACATTGACGCCCGACAAAATAAGCATTCCAATTCGACTGGAATCGGCGTCCACAACGACCGGAAACGCCACTTTCACCCCGGTTCAGATTACGATGTGCCCTGGCCTGAAAAAAGGCGCATTGCAGTTGTCCACCAGCAACCTCAACCCCCTCACCACTTATATTCAAGAGGTTCACCTGCAGGTTGCTGATTCCAATCTTCCACTGCCCAGATTGGGTCCTGACATTCAATTTGTTGCCTGCTACAATGCTGCGAACAGCCCGAAGTCTTTATATTCTGCATTGAGCGATTATTCCTTGCGTTTGGACTACTCGAATACAATGCCCGGAGATATGATGATGCTCGTTCCTGTTGGCACCGGAGGTTGGCTTCCCGGGGGAGCGGACACGAATGCATTGATGGACACCTTTCGTTCCTACACATTATCCGCAAGCACCGGAGCAAAGGGAGATTTTCGCCTCGCCGCTGTCAAGCGTGACATTCCCGCCAACTGGTTTGAGCCGAACCCATCCTACTATTTGCCGGGCACATATTTCGGTATGAGTTATCTTCCGACTTATCTTGCGAGAATGAGCGGCCCGGAGACAATTCGCCACAGCGCAACCGTTTCCGCTACTGGATGCATGGATCTTTATGAAATTATGGCCCGTCCGGTGGCAGGGTTGAAATACACGAGGGATTTAGGCGCATCTCAAAGATTTGCCGCTTATGGGATGAACGGAACCATGAAAAGCAATGGCACTGAGGGTGATTTCACCAATGGATATGCGGCAAATGGAGACGGAGGCAAAGTCAGGGGCGTGGATATCGGGGCGATCTCGTGGCAAGCAGGCGACACACCCTATTATGCGAATCGTCTCAGCCGAAGCAGCTCCAGCGATACGGTCGGAAGTGATATTTGGCATACCAACTTTACCGGCCTTGTATATTCGCCATGGAAGCAAATGCCATCGGCAGTCAACTTCGGGTCTTTGCCCTCGCGCGCCACAACCGATGATCCATGGGAAACGCTTCTTTTCAATCCGGTTCCTCTGGGGGGAAGGTCTTCCCATCGAGGATGGACTCAGCTTCCGCGCGATCATTACTGGCTCGATCTTTTTTACATGCCTGTCGTTGAACCTTATGCCATTACAGAGAACTTTGCGACAAATGGAAAAATAAATCTCAATCAGCAGATTGCTCCTTTTACCTATATAAGAAGAAACACCGGACTTTGGGCTTTGTTGCGAAACATGAAAGTTCTCGCGCTGCCCAGCACCAATGCCGTTGCTGCGGCCTTTAAGACTTCTGATGCAAAGCCTGCTGGTGCCAGCGCGGCAAATTACCGCAAGTCCGTAGATGTGTCGTCGACTGTCGCCCAAATCCAGGACCGGTTGAAAGTGAGCAACGACCCCTTCGTCACGGCATCCGAGATCTGCGAGATCCCGATGTTGTTTGACGGCAAGACACCGGCTGATATTGAAAGTCACTGGAATGATTTGAAGCTGAGCGGCGATGACAGTCGGGAAGCGCCGTACAATGCGATTTACCCGCGTGTCACCACGCGCTCGAACTCGTTCAAGATCCATTTCGTCGCGCAGTCGCTCAAGGGGAAGGGAGGCAAGTGGAGCATTGTCGGGCAGTATCGCGGCTCGCAGGTGATCGAGCGGTATCTGGACGGGTTTTCTGGAGGTGCGACTGCCAAACGTGTTTACGGGACGGGGTCGACTCCCGCCACTCAATTTCCCGCACTGGCTGGCCACGATGCAACGGGCGTTCCCTACTACCGATTCCGCAAACTGGCTCACCAGCAATTCGCGCCATGAGCCTCACCAGGTATCACCGCGACCGGCGAGGCAGCAGTGGCATGACGCTCTTGGAACTATTGGTGGTCATCGGCATCTCGATGATGATGATGGCGCTGGTGGCCAGTTCGTTTCAGTCACTAGGCCGCACCACGGAGATCACGAACAGTATCCAGTATGTGGCGAATACCCTGAATGTCGCGCGGCAGATTGCCGTCTCCCGCAACGAATATACCCAGGTGCGCCTTTATGGGGCGCAAGAGTCCGATATCCTTCGCGTCGGCCAGTTCACTGCGATGGCGGTCTTTCGTGCGGATTCTCCGTATTACACGAATGACTACACACAGCTGATCAGTGACGGGCGGATGCGTCCTGAGGGACAGATTGTCCGGCTTCCCCAGAGCTGCATCATCGTGAGCAATTCCACTTACTCGCCACTCATTCAATCTTTGACGAACCAGATCACACTTGCCGATGGCACGAGAGGCGTGGCCTTTTATTTCAAACCGGACGGCTCGCTGGATGTTCCGGCGACGAACAGCTCTGGTCCCACGGTCAACGTCCTGTCGGTCTGCGCGATGCAAGCGTATATCGGCGCAGGGAACAAACTTCCGGCCAATTACGGGATTGTCAATATTGACCGGATCAACGGGCGCTTCCAGATCGTCCGGCCCTGACAGGTCCTCCCCCAAAAATTTTGCGACGATCACGCTTCCCCCGGCGACGGGAAGGCCGGTCGTTTTCC
>JBAWZH010000137.1:0-6586 GCA_037143135.1 bacterium | reverse complement strand
GATCTTCTGCAACACCGACCGGGTAACGCCTTGGGCTGTGTTCATAGTTCGGAGGATCCGCGCGGCTGCGGCTACTCGCCGGACTGCCCACTGTGCCCGGCGCGCAACGGTATTGAAAAATTAATCACGAGCGGTGGCGAGATACACGGGGCCGAGGTGGAGATGGAGTTGATGCGGAACGGCGCGCCTCAGAAGTTTTGGATTGAGATCGGAGCCGAATCCGTCCAGATCAACGGCCGCACGCATGTGTGCGTCGCCATGGAAGACATCAACTCGCGCAAGCAGGCAGAGAAGGCGCTGCGGGAGAGCGAAGAGAAATACCGCATTCTGGTCGAGACGACGAATACGGGGTTCCTCATCCTGAACAATGAAGGTACAGTCATCGATGCAAACGCTGAATACGTGCGTCTAACCGGCCACCGCGAACTGGGCGACATACTCGGCAAGACGATCAGCGAGTGGACTGCCAAGTATGATCAACAAAGAAACGCAGCGGCTGTGGCCCAATGCGTCAAGACTGGTTTTATCAGGAACTTCGTCATTGATTATGTTGACGGAAACGGTCGGATCACCCCCGTTGAGGTCAATGCAGCCATCGTTGAGGCCAACGAGTCGATTCGTATTGTATCGCTCTGCCGCGACATCACCGAGCGCAAAGTGGCGGAGGAGGCGCAGGCCAAACTCCAAGATCAGCTGAACCAGGCGCAGAAAATGGAATCTGTGGGACGGCTTGCCGGCGGCGTGGCGCATGACTTCAACAACCTGCTCATGGGCACCATGGGATACGCCGAAATGTGCCTGGACCGTCTTCCTGGGGATCATCCCCTCCGCGGCTACTTGAACGCGATCATCTCAACCTCACAGCGCTCGGCCGATCTCACCCGGCAATTGCTGGCCTTCGCTCGTAGGCAGACCATTGTACCTAAGGTCCTGGACCTGAACGACGCCATAGCAAGTATGCTCAAACTGCTATGCCGCCTGATCGGCGAGGATATCAGCCTGGTCTTGATGCCGGGCGCGGGGTTGTGGCCTGTCAAACTTGACCCGTCTCAGATTGATCAGATCCTGGCGAACCTGTGTGTCAACGCCCGGGACGCCATCACCGACGCCGGTAAAATCACCCTCGCGACCGCCAATGTCATGATCGATCAAGCCTTTTGCGCCGATCATGAGGGACTTGTTCCCGGTGCGTATGTTCTGCTGACGGTCAGCGACGATGGGTGCGGGATGGATGAGGCTGTCCTCGCGAACATCTTCGAGCCGTTCTTCACCACCAAGGACGTCGACAAGGGAACCGGTCTTGGGCTGGCCACGGTATACGGCATCGTCAAACAGAACGGCGGGTTCATCGATGTCGAGAGCGAACCGGGCAAAGGCACAACCTTCAAGATCTACGTGCCGCGGTTCGCAGGGGATGGCCCGAAAGCTGCTACCGCAAGCAAAGTGGAGGCGCCCCGGGGTCGCGGAGAGACAGTGCTCCTGGTGGAGGACGATAAATCGATTCGCGAGACGTGCGGGTCGTTTCTGGAAGCACTCGGGTACAAGGTCCTGGTAGCGGCACTGCCGACCGCCGCTCTGGGCATGGCGGCTCTTCACGAGGGCGACATCCATCTCTTGTTCACCGATGTGGTCATGCCCGGTATGAACGGACGGGCACTGGCCGAACGAATCCTTGCGAACCGACCGGCCCTCAAAGTCCTGTTCATGTCCGGCTACACGGACGATGTGATCTTGAGCCAGCAGGCACCGGCCAATGGACTGCACTTCATACAGAAACCCTTTTCGCGCGACGACCTGGCCCGCAAGGTGCGCGAAGTGTTGGACAATAACATGCCCTTTGCTTCGACTATCCCCTGCTGAATGAATTTCTTACAGAGATGGGTACAGCGCCTGAAAATCGCCAATCCGCCTTGAAAATGCCGCAACGATGTCAGGACTCAAGTGCTGTCCACCGCTTGCAATAATAAAATCAGCGGCCTCGTCATGAGTCATGGCCAACTTATAAGGGCGCTTTGACCGCATGGCATCATAGATATCAGCCACGGCCACAATGCGAGCGGAAAGGGGTATGGCGTCGCCGCTCAGACCTTCAGGATACCCTGAGCCATCAAACTTTTCATGATGGGACTGCGCGATATCGATTCCCATTGCAATGAAGGAATTGCCTGGAAACTCAGCATGAACCGCCGCGAGCGTTTCCGCTCCGATCGTCGTGTGACGCCTCATTTCTACAAATTCATCCGTGGATAGCTTTCCCTGTTTCATAAGAATGGCGTCCGAAATCCCTACTTTACCAATATCATGGAGGGGAGCGGCTTGATACAGGTTCTCAAGGTACTGGTCCGTGATGATGCTCGCATAACGCGGCAAGCCCCGCAGTTCGTTGGCCAATATCCAGCTCAACGTTTGAACACGCTCAAGGTGCTGACCGGTATCGCTATCGCGTGATTCAGCCAGTTTTGCCAGCGCAAAGATGGTTGCCATCTGGGAGCGGGAGATCTCCTTTATTTTTTCCTGAACAAGATCCTCCAGATGATTATTATGCTCCTCAATGTCGAGCTGAAGCTTCCGCAGACGGAGGTGGGTCTCAACTCGCGCACTAACCTCTTCAGCCTGAAATGGCTTGGTCACGTAATCCACCGCGCCCATTGAAAACGCCCTCAACTTATCGACCGTCTCAGTGAGCGCTGTAATGAAGATCACGGGAATGTCCTTCAGCGCGGCGTCCGCTTTCAGCCGCTCATACACCTCGAACCCGTTCATCACAGGCATATTGATGTCCAGCAGAATGAGGTCGGGCGGATCGGCCCGCGCAGCCATAATGGCGAGTTGACCTGACAGGACAGGCCGCGACTCAACCCCCCGTTGTCCGAGAATCTCAGTAAGCAACTCAAGATTAGCTGAAGCATCATCCACAATCAGGACGTTGGGCGGGGTGTGTGTTTTATTCATCATGTTCATCCTTTAAATTCAACAGTTGAGATAACGCGTAATACTCATAATTCTCAACCAATTTTTGAAGGGGTCGAGCAATATCCGGCGCCGTCTCGGTCAGTTGGTGAATCAGACTAAGCAACTGCTGCTGGCGGCAACCGAGGGCCGCGACACGAAGTTGATTTCGCATCTCACTGGGCAGGCCAGCCATCATCTCCCGCGTCAGGACCTGCAGACGATCCGGATGAACTTCTTCCGGGCGATCTACTTCTGAGTAGACGTAGCGAATCCCTGACAATTTTTGAATATGGTCGAACAATACACGCGCCCGAAACGGTTTTGCCAGAAAGACGTCTGTTCCCGCAGAAATGGACCGGTGGCGAGTCTCATCACTGGCGCTAGCGGTCAGAGTGATGATTTTGACTCCGTCCCCACCGGGTTTATGCCGGATCTGGCGAATAGCTTCATCACCTCGCATGACGGGCATCCAGTCATCCATCAGAACTACTTGCGGCTGACTACAAGTGAAGACCGTCACCGCTTCCAAGCCGTTGGTGGCCTCAACGACGTCAAACCCTGCCTCGCCAAGCAACTGAACAAGAAATTGTCTGCTAACTGCATCATCCTCCGCGACCAGTATCCGGCAGTTCGCCTGCCCCTCTTCGAGGCGCAGAACATGACGCCTATCAGGCTGATCTATCGCCGCCCCGTCTTTGACGGGAATCTTCAACCGGAAGACACTGCCCTTACCCACTTTACTGACGACCGTCACGTCTCCCCCCAGCAGTCGCGCAAGCTGACGGCTGATCACCAGACCCAGCCCCGTCCCGGAATTGCTTTTACGCCCTGAAGAGGTCTGCTCAAAGGGGACAAACAGCTGGCTCATCTCTTCCTCTACAATGCCCGAACCGCTATCTTCAATGGCAATATCCAGCCACTTCTCGTTCGCCTCTTTTTGCTCGATCGATACCCGCAACTGGATTGCACCTGAGGCGGTGTACTTGACGGCATTGCTGAACAAATTTACAAGGATCTGTCTCAGTTTCTGTTCATCGGCGAAAAGATAGCGAGACACTCGCTCAAGGCCCTCTATAGTGAATGACAGGTGTTTCGCTTCAGCCCGGATTCGGAAAATGAGGGTGAGGTCATTGATCAAGGCATGAAAATCGAAGGATAGCGGGAACAGCTCCATCCCGCCTGCCTCAATCTTGGACAATTCCAGAATATCATTCAGCAAAGCCAGTAAATGTTCGCCACTGCTGTTGATAATCCCTACCCGCTGCATTTGACTGAGCGTCAGCCCCTGATCTTTCTGGAGCAGTTGTGAAAAACCAAGAATGGCGTTGAGCGGCGTGCGAATCTCATGGCTCATGTGGGCGAGGAACCGGCTTTTTGCCGTGTTTTCCTGATCGGCACTGGCCGCCAGCTGTTTCGCCTGCGCGGCAGTGATGCCAAGCAGCGTGTTCGCCTCGATCAAAGCTCGCGAGTTCTGCTTCGAGACGGTCACATCCCAGTTCGTACCCGTCATACGCAGGGGGTGGCCACCGGCATCACGCTGAACCAGAGCAAGTGCGCGGATGTCATGGATCGTTCCATCCGGCCAAAGGACTCGGAACTCCGTGTTAAACTCCTTTTCACCGCGGAGCGCCATCTGAATTTCAAGATCCCCCTGCTTCCGGTCATCCGGATGCAACCCCGCCTGCCAGGCCGTGTAAGCCCCGTCAAATGCATCCGCAGTAATTCCGTAGAGCCGATACATCTGGGCGTCCCAGACCAGGATATTGTTCACAACATCCCAATCCCAAATCCCCACCTTGCCCGCACGCGTGGCGAGCACCAGTCGTCCAGACATGTCACGCAAAGCCGCTTCGGCTTTCTTGCGGTCGGTGATATCAGTGATAATCGAATGCAGAACCATGCGCCCGCCAAACTGAATCCGGCTTGACGCCACTTCCACGTCCTTCAGAGAGTTGTCAGCCAGACGGTGCTGAAACTCAAACAGCTTACCCCGTATCTGGGGGACCGACGCCATCAGCTCCCGAACCGCAGATAGTGACAGGGAGTTGATGTCCGAGATATTCATACCCAGAAGCTGCTCATGCGGGTAGCCATAAAAACTCACGGCCGAGGCATTCGCATCGATGATCGCGCCATTTTCAGGATCCACCAGGAGCATGATCGCAGAATTATTGGAAAATTGATTTCGGTACGAGGCTTCACTCTCCCTCAAGTTCACCGTCAACTCTTCAGCCAACCGCTGCGCATTGATCCGGGTCTTCTGCAGCACGCGAATCAAGGCAAATAGTAAAATGGTGATGAGCGCACCGCCCATCAGGGCGAGCCATATCTTCGTGTACTGCGCCGCAAAACACCCGACCGCATCCTGCGTCAAACGCAGCGTCCACCGATGGCCATTCATGTCAAGTGGCACCTGTCGCTCGAAGCGCACGCCTCGACTTCGCCTCCCCTTATCCGAAGCCGACCGTTCTTTAAAAAGCAAATTCTGAGGCAAAAGCTGGTCGCCATCAAAAAGCTCGATATGGAGATTGTTCGCTTTAAGCATCTCACTATCCCCTAGAATCCCCAACATCAGATCAGTCATCCGGTAGGGGCTGTAGACCCACCCATAGATCGCGGCACGGCGCTGCTCGACGGTGGCAACGGCCATACCTTTACGATAGACGGGGACATACATCAGCGAACCCGCCTGAACGTCCTCGCCCATTTCCTGGACCAACACCACTTTCGCGGAGAGTGCCGCCGCATCCGTATCCCTCGCCTGCTCCATGGCCACCCTTCGCACCGGATCCGAGAACATGTCATAGCCAAAGGCCCGCAAATTACGTCCGGAAAAGGGCTCCAGATAGATGATGGAGGAATAAAGCTCCCGGTCCCCCTCCGGGTTCACGGCGTACTCCGGAAAACCCTCGCCACGGATATCCTGTACATGCCGGGCCAGATCTGCCCGCGGAATCAATAACGAGAACCCGATCCCCTGAATGCCGGGGAGTTGCTTGTCGAGTTTCTGATACTGGCTGAAAGTATGCCAATCCTCGCGCGTGACCTTGTCTGATAGTTTAAACAATGCCGCGCTGCTCAGCAGAATTCGGGCATGATCACCAAGTCTGTTCGCAACGGTAATGCGAATTTCGCCACAGTGAGAAGTAAATTCCAACTCTGCAAACCGGTCCAAACTCGATTTCATGGAGAAGGCCGCCATGATGGCGAACACCAAGCCGCTTCCCAGAACAAGCCAGGAAATAGATTTTCCGGGAGTCACGGAGTCTCCAACACATGGCACAGCGTCACTTTTACTTGCTGGATTTGATTAATAAAGAATTCCTTTTTCACTTCTGATTTTGATCATATTCAAAGTTTATCAGGTGTGTCGAGACTTCAGTGAAGACGGCCCAAAGAACGGGCGAACACTCCGGAAGGTTTCAGGTGGCACTTATTGCCGACTCTCTTGTCGAGCCAGATAATCGATAAAAAGCACAATGCCTCCCAAGAAAATAATGCACAAACTCATGACCGTAATAATCATTGAATATTTGGAAGGCAACAACTCAACCGCAACCATTACCAGAACCGCAAAGCCGATCAATAACCCTGATCCAACTTTCCTGCGATTCTGGTCTGCCCAAGTATGCCG
>JBAWZH010000136.1:0-6587 GCA_037143135.1 bacterium | reverse complement strand
TTCATTCAAGCGCCAGGACGATCGGGGTTGTGCGGATGAAGACTCTGGGTGATCGTATTGAAAAAGCCGCGCGTGAGAGACTGGTTTCGGAACTGCCGTCTCTTGTGGATGAAATGGAACAGGTCTTTATCCAGGCGAAATCCTGTCTGGAGGAAAAGAAAGCCGGGCTATGACTGCCTCTCTCCACGATGATGATCTTGCCAGACTCAGTGACTTTGTGGCCGAACGCATGGGGCTGCATTTTCCGTCCGAGCGGTGGCCGGAACTCCGATACGGTCTTGATGCCGCACGATGTGAGTTCGGGTTTGACGATGCGGGTGACTGTGTCCGGTGGATCATGTCAGCCGCGCTGTCGCCCGAACAGATTGATGTTCTGGCCAGTAACCTGACCATTGGTGAGACCTATTTCTTCCGTCAGAAAGATCTGTTCGAGCGTCTCGAGACCACGATTCTTCCCACGCTTATTGCGGCAAGGGGCGGAAAGGAGCCACGACTCAGGATTTGGAGCGCGGCCTGTTGCACAGGCGAGGAGGCTTTCTCGATCGCGATTCTTCTGAAGCGGTTGATCCCGGATTTGTCTCACTGGAACGTCACCATTAGGGCCAGCGACATTAATTCCCGCTTCCTGAAAAAGGCACAGGCCGGAGAGTACAGGGAATGGTCATTCAGAAATGCGCCAGACTGGCTTAAGGAGGGATATTTTCTGATCACCTCACCCGGACATTACGCCGTTTTGCCGGAAATCAGGAACATGGTGACATTTTTTCCTTTGAATCTTGTCGACGATTCCTATCCTTCATTACTGAATGACACCAATGCGATGGATCTCATCCTGTGCCGAAACGTCCTGATGTATTTTGCTCAGGATCAGGCTGAACGAGTTGTCCGGAAACTAGCCTTGGCTCTCGCGGATGGAGGCTGGCTTGGCGTCAGCCCCTGTGAAACCTACTGTGTGACCGCACCGGATTTGATTCCTGTCGGATATTCGGGGGGAACCCTTTTCCGGAAGAGTCATGCCGATCCCCCAAAACGAGAATCGTCTCTGCCCATTTCCTCTTCCGAATACACGACCCCCCCTGTGCCCGAAACAGGAGAGAGAGGGGGTGGGCATCCTTCTGGCATTCAAGAGAATGAGTATGAGTGGATGGCCATGAAACTGGCAAACCAAGGGGACTTAGAGGAGGCTTTGGCCTGGTGTGACCAGGCGCTTGCCGCCAGTCCTCTCAATCCCGTTTGCCACTATCTGCGTGCCAGCATCCTGTCTGAACGGGGGGATATGTCGGAGGCGGTGAGATCGTTACATCGATCCCTCGCCATTGCCCCTGATTTTGTGCTCGCCAACTTTGCGATGGGGAACGCAGGACGCCAGCAGCACAATCGCCAGAATGCGCACAGGCACTATGTAAATGCCTTAACCCTTCTTGAACACTTCGGCCCGGATGATCCTGTGCCGTATTCTGAAGGCCTGACGGCGGGTCGGCTCAAAGCGATGATCAAGACTTTGCTGGAAATGGAGTCCCTGTCATGAACAGCGAACCCATGCTGGAGGTTGTCATATTCAATCTTGCGGCGGGGCGATATGCCGTCGAGTCGGTATATGTGCGGGAAGTCTATCCTTTGGGGGAGTTGACGCCTCTTCCCTGTACGCCTGCCTTTGTGACGGGAATTATGAATGTGCGTGGAGACATTCTCGCCGTGATTGACCTTCGGGTATTTCTTGATCTGCCAGGCGACGCCGGGATCTCCCTCGACCATGTCATCATTGTCGAGTCGGATGATTCAGCGTTCGGAATCTTAACGGACGCCGCCACAGAGACGGCCGCCTTTCCGCTCCGGGATCTTGAGGTGGGTCGGCCCGCGCAGGCCGGTATTCGCGGTTTCTTTGTTCTCAGGGGAGCCCATGATCGGTTAATTGTGCTGGATCTACCCGGTGTGGCATCTGATAAGAGGTTACTGGTGCATGAGTATGTCCCGGACAGAGAGTCTGAGGTCAAAGCCGAAGATCGGCCGAAGGATGAAAAGCGGAAACCATAATGAGGAGATGACCATGAACTGGAACAGAATCGTGTTGGTCGGTTTGATCCTGGCGTCGCAGTCCGCCTGGGGCGGCGCTTCTGAGAAGGATCCGGGTTCACAAGACCTGAAACGGTTGACGCTGGAAGAGCTGATGAAGGTCGAGGTTGCCACCGTAACGACGGCCTCGAAACGCGAGGAAAAGACGATTGAAGCCCCCGCCACCGTGATGGTGATCACAGCCAATGATATCAAGCTGCGCGGGTATTCGACCCTGAAGGACGTTCTACGCGACCTCCCGGGGATGGATCTGCGCGGGTATTATTTCTCGGAAGACGGTACGGAGGTTTCCGTTCGCGGCATAGTTGGAAACAACAAGATCGTGGTGCTGGTCAATGGGATGCGTGTCAATCCCCCCGGAGGTGAAAATTTTCCGTTCCGCAGCGATTTCAGCGTGCGGAATGCCGAGCAGATCGAGGTCATTTACGGCTCGGGTTCAACACTCTATGGGTGTGATGCGGTAAGTGTCGTCATCAATATCATCACCCGGAAGCGTTCAGAGAACACGGGCGTTGAGGCGGGTGTGGCGGGAGGACTCCACAACGAGCGGGAGGCGTGGGGAATCTTCGAGGGAAGTCTGGACAAAGCCGGGAACGTTCGCCTGAGCGGTTCGCTGCAGTACCACAATTCAGATCTCACACGCCTGGACAAGGAGTATCCGGGATGGTGGCAGGATCATCTTGATGTGGCCCGCCCGAAAGGGGTTGGCCTGACGCCGGAGCGTCAGGATTTCGGAATCAATGGGTTCGCGCGTCTGGAGGTCGGTGACTTCTCACTGCAGACCTGGTACAGGGAGTCCAAGCGGAGCAGTTCGGAGAGCATGTCTCCCGCCTTTGGCTATATTCCCGAGGCTATCTGGGAAGATTCATCATTCGTCACCGAGGCTAAATATGCGGCCCGGCTTTCGGACACGATCCGACTGGACTCGGCGGTGACCTACAACCACTACAGGGTTGATCCCTCTTCCCGTTACATCTGGGAAGACTCCTCCCGCACGAATTCATGGTTCTACAATGATTACAAATACGCGAACGGATCGTCGTATTCGGTCGAGGAAACACTCCGGGTGGATTTCACCAGAGAGTTGTCAGTCCTGGCGGGCGGAGTGGCTTCCTACTATGATATTGTGCCAAAATGCACGGTGCCCGGAGGGGCCAGTGGTTCCCTCGACGAGATTATCGATAAAGGCGGATCGTTTATCTTCTATAAGGCTGATGGCAGCGGACCCTACACCATTCCGCGGGTCTGGCATGAGACTTATGAGACCTACGGCGGGTACCTGGAGGGCGATTGGCAGGCCCTGAAGTCTGTAAAACTGATTGTCGGGGCGCGCCTGGACAAAGATACCCGGATCGACGACCTGTCATTCACCCCGCGAGCCGGCCTGATCTGGAGCGCCTCGGACGCGTTGACGGTCAAATACAAGGTGGCGACAGCGTATATTTCCCCGTCTCCCTATTACGCCGACAACGTTTATCAGAACACAACCCAACTCAGCACGGTGAATACCGATCTGAAACCGGAAACGTCGCTGACGCATGAGGTTGATTTCAATTATAACGTCAGGAATCTCCAGATCGGAGTGGGCCTGTATTACGGCAACCAGGATAACCTGATACAGATTTCCGACCGGAACCTGCCTATGAATTATGTCGAGACCGTTTACCTTGACCCGGCGCACACCCGCCCCATCAGTCTCATCCATTCTGCCAATGGGGGAACGAGTCACAATGAAGGGATGGATTTCTATGGACGGGCAAACATCGGTCCAATTAGCCCCTGGTTCTCGTATTCCTACACCCATTTTGAGATGGACTGTAATGGCTTGACGTCGGGATTGCAGGGAATCTCCTCGCACAATGGGCGGTTGGGATTGACTTGGGCCATGACCTCCAAATTGTTTGTCACTCCCAGCTTTGTCATCCGTTCCACCCCGGAAAATGTTGATGCCGATAAATTACACGACGAATTGCAGACTCCCTGGCAGGCGGATCTGTATGTGCTGTTTAACCTCTCCCGATCTGTGGATGTGTTCGCGGATATCCGTAACATTACCGATAACCATTATGCGCTAACCGGGCTTTACGGCACAGCGGTTCCCCAGGAGACCCTCAGCGGCGTCATCGGCATGAAAGCGAGTTTCTGATCATGAAACACTATTTTCTCAGCACAATGGAATCATTATTCTCCGCGTTACTGGCGGCGGCCTGGTTGTTCGGCGCCACGGTAATGCCCGTCCGGGCCGACCCCGGGGCCGTCAATGAGTACGCGATCAAGGCTGCCTTCGTATACAATTTCATCCAATTTGTGGAATGGCCGCCCTCGGCCTTCCCCGATCCTGGAACACTCCTGATGATCGGAGTTCTCGGTACTGATCCTTTTGGCCCTTTGTTGGATCAGACGGTGAAGGGAGAGTCGGTCAAAGGACGAGACTTGGTCGTCAGGCGGTTTCGAGACGTGGATGATGTCAAGTCATGTCATGTCCTCTTTATTAGCAAGTCGGAAAAAGAGCAAATCCCGCTGATTCTAAAACGTCTTGAGGGCTTGCCCATTCTGACAATCAGCGAACTGGACGGCTTTGCGGATCGCGGGGGGGTGGTGAATTTCTACACTGAGAAAAACAGGGTCAGGTTTGAAATCAATCATGAATCAGCCCGTCGGAAGGGCCTGAAGATCACCTCCCAACTGCTCTGCCTGGGTAGGATTGTGGGGCGGGAATCCAGCAAGGAGGTTCGTTGAAATGAACTGGTTCCGTAATCTTCCCATCAAGCGAAAGTTGATTCTGGTCATTTTTTTGGCGAGTAGCGCCGTATTGCTTCTTGCCTGCACCGCATTTGTCGCCCAGGAGGTCTCGTTGTTCAGGGAGAATCTGGCGCGCGACAAAAGCGTGCTGGCCGATGTGTTGAGTCAGAACTGCACCGCCGCCATGCAATTTGATGATCCGACAGCGGCGGAGACCCTCCTTAAGGGGTTTCAGGCAGAACCGCATGTGGTTGCCGCTTGTCTTTATAAGGTGGGAGGGGGGCGGTTTGCCTCCTACGCCAGAAATAACCAGTCGGTGGTGTTTCCGGATAAACCCGCCGCAGACGGTTTCCAATTCACATCGGATCATCTGGCGCTGGTGCGCCCGGTGGTTCTTAACGAAAAGCGAATCGGGAGCCTTTATCTCCGGGTGGATCTGGAAGGGATTGAGGAAATGCTGAGACTCTATCTTGGCATGGTTGTTCTGGTTCTGGCAGGGGCGTTTGTCCTGACCCTGCTGGTGTCGGCGCCGCTCCAGAGTTTGATCTCCAGACCCATTTTGGCCCTCGGTCGCACCGCTAAAATCATCTCGGAAAAGAAGGATTATTCAATCCGTGCCGAGGGCGCCGGGAGTGATGAGGTGGGACAACTGACCGATGCTTTCAATCGGATGCTGGCGGAGATTGAACGGGGGCAGGACGCGCTTCGGAAAGCCAATCGGTCGCTCATGGTTCAGACCGGTCAGATCATTGAGAGCGTGGGTGTGCTGAGTTCATCGGCCAAGCAGATTCTGGCCTTCAGCACGCAGGTGACGACCGCCGCAACGGAAACAGCCACGGCGGTTACAGAAACAACGGCCACGGTGGGAGAGGTTCGGCAGACGGTTCTGATGTCTTCGCAGAAAGCCAAGGCGGTTGCGGATGAGTCCATGACCGCGACCCGTATCTCCCAACAGGGGAAGAAAGCGGCCGAAGAGGCCGCCGAGGGGATGCGCCATATCCGTCTTCAAATGGACTCCATCGCGGAAAGTATGTCGCGCCTGAGCGAGCAGGGGGAGGCCATCCAGCAGATCATCAACACCGTCGAAGACTTGGCGGTGCAGTCCAATCTCCTCGCCGTCAACGCATCCATTGAGGCGGCCAAGGCAGGGGAACAGGGCAAGGGGTTCGCCGTGGTGGCCGAGGAGGTGAAAAGTCTGGCTGATCAGTCCAAGCAGGCGACGGCCCATGTGCGAACCATTCTCAAGGATATTCAGAAAGCCAGCGCGGTGGCGGTGACGGCGACCGAGCAGGGAACCCAAGTCGTTGAAATCGGTGTGCGGCAATCGAACCAGGCTGGCGAATCGATTCTGGCTCTGGCGAAAAACGTGGCCGAGGGGGCCCAGGCCGTGACGGTGATCGCATCATCCAGCCAGCAGCAGTTGGTCGGGATGGATCAGGTGGCGACCGCCATGCATAGCATCAAGGAGGCGGCGGTGCAGAATGTGGATAGCGCCAAGGAACTGGAGAAGTCCGCCCTGCACCTGAACGAATTGGGCCTGAAACTGAATAATCTTGTCAAGAACTACGAGGAGGCAAAGGAGACATCCTCATGAATGTGCTTCCTTACCCTCTGATGGCCGAACGGTTTAAGGCGTTTTCCCGCTTTTCCGCAGGTTTTGTTCTGGTCATGCCCTGCCTGATTCTGGCTGGATGGACGTATGATATCGAAATCTTGAAAAGTATCGTGCCGGGTTTGAAGGCCATGAATCCGGCTTCGGCCGTCACCTTTCT
>JBAWZH010000135.1:0-6643 GCA_037143135.1 bacterium | reverse complement strand
GCCAATCTGTTCCTGTTGCTGGATGAGCGCATCGGCGAGTCGTCCGTTTGTTTGGTGAATATGGCCCCCCACTCGGCCGATGTCATCGTGATGAGGAGACTGGGCGGCATTTATCCCTATACCGTTTTCTGCAGGGCCTCAACGTGGGAACAATCCCCGACCTTTCTGGCGGAAAACATCCGGGATGTATTGAAGTACAGTGAGTTTAAGTTGGATTGGGACAGTGTCAAACGCGTGTTGTTGACGGGCGAAGTTCCGGAATCCAAGGTATTTATTGAACAATTGAAGACGGATTTGAATGTCACCGTGGAAGTGTGGAACCCGCTGGACGTGATGACCATCAAAGATCAGCGTGTGAAGGACAAGGTGTCGGAATCGGCGGCCGCCGCCTCGCTGCTTGTGCCGTCCCTCGGCCTGGCCTTAAGGAGGTCGTGACATGGCGCTCTATCAACTGAACATGGCCCGCGAACAGGTTCTGACGCTTGAGAAACGGCGGATGTGGTTTCGATGGGTGTTCTCTTATCTGGCGGTTTCGGCGCTTGTGATCGCCGTTGTCGCCTATCATCTCGCGGCGGCGACGCTGGTTTTGTCGGTTCGCAGAGGGACGGTGGAGGCACGGGAGAAGCAGTTTCTAAAACAACGTCCCGGCGTCCTCAGTCTGGATGATAATTTGAATAAAGTGACGGCGGAGTTGGTTTGCGTGACGACCTCCCTGGAGGCGGTTGTGCAGTTCAGGACGATGGGACCGAAATCGGCGGATATCATGTTGGGGTTCGCGGAACTCCTGCCGCAGGGAGTGAATTTAGGGAAACTGGCCCTGGATGGCACGGAAGGCACGGTCAAGGTTGAGGTGTATGTGCCCGCCTCCATGAAGCGGGAGGGTAGTTTGACCCTGCCGAATATGATTTCCAGTTGGGAGGGTTCATCACTGTTGACAAACCGGGTGCGACAGATCACCTCGGAGAATAGTCAGCGGGTTAATTTTGAGGGAATTGATTATCTGAGTTGGCGATTTACCGGGGTTTTGGAAAAGGATCACTAAATGAGTGGCGGACGGGTCAAAACAGGACATCGGGAACTGGCAATCTGCATTGTCGCGCCTCTTGTTGTCATTTGCGGGATGATCGTTTTCGGATTTGTCTATGAGCGCCAACAGGAGAAACGATTGGCGAAAAAGGAAGCCCTGATGTCCCTGATTCCGGCCCTGGAACAGAATGTGACCGCCGCGCATCAGGCGTTGAAACCGTATGTCGCGTTGAAGGGCACCAAGGATATGGCCGCCGACCTGTCCCTGGTTGTGAGTGATGCCGCGCAGAAATATGGATTTACGATTCGCGCGTCCAATGTGGAAAAACAGGTGGGTTCCGGGGCGGGATCCTGGACAGACTACAAACTGACCTTGAGCGGCGAGGGGGCGTTGACCTCATTGATTGCGATGTTGGACTACCTGGGTCAGCCGCAACGTCGTTTTCATGCCATACAGGTTACCCTGAATTCGACCCGTTCGACTCCCGAAGCGATGTGTTCCGCAGATTTGGTTCTGGTGTCGCGCGTCGTGGCGGACCAGAATGGGGAGGTCGGGGCGAGACTCCCGGGGATTGCGACGCCTGCCATGGCGGAGGAGATGGGCATCATGGTGGGAAAGAGGGTTGAGCGGGTGAAGACGTGGGCCGTCGCGCCTGTGACCCCGTTATCGATCAAGGGGTTGCAGAATCGGGTGGCCTATGTGGCGCCCACGCCCAATCAGGCTGAGCCGGAACCCCAGGTGTCGTTTCGTTTGACGGGGGTCATCCGGAATAAGGAATTCCCGATGATCATGACGGATCGCGGTGTCTTGGGGGTCGGAGATGAGGTGGACGGGTGCAGGATTGAAACCATTGGCGCGGACAGCGTTTCCGTGGTCAGCAAAAGCGGGCGTCGCGAGACCATCAGGCTCTACAAGGGCGGAGGTGGAATGTGAAGTCCGGATCCACTCTGGTTGAAGTCATGGTAAGTATTGTCATTCTGGCGATACTGGCTTTGGTTGGCGGCGCCTATTTGGTGCAGTCGGCATCGAATGTCGATACTCAACGGAATAGACTGGCGGCGCTGGCAACGGCCCACAGATGTCTTGAGGAATGGAGGGGGACGTCATGGGGGACGATAACCAATCTTATGCCGAAACCCCGTTCTGGTGTTACCAATTATTTCAGAAGGACTGGACTCTGCAGTTGGGCGAGTGGATCGATCAATGTCACCAACAATAATGTGGTCATGCCGGTCACCAATGCGCTGAGTTATATTGATGCGGACGGAGGAACAACCTCCTACGATTGCGTGCAAGTCACGGTTTCAGTTACGTATCCCGGAAAACCGGCAGATACCGTATCGTTGCAGACGTTAATAGGTTCGCCTTGAGGAATGACATGAAGACCCAAAGGAATAGCGGGTTCACACTGGTGGAACTGATGGTTGGAATGGTTTCCGCCGCCGTCCTTGCGGTCGTTTTCAGCGCGGTGGTGATTTATGGTTACCGAGGATGGAAAGAACTGCAGGGTCAAGCGGACATGCAGGCCGACGCGGATGTGGTCATGCGAACCATGGATCAGATTGTTCGCGCCGCCAGTAACGTGACGTGGAGTGGAAGTACCTTGACCGTTGGGTTGACGAATGCAACGACTCAAACCTTTACAAAGACCGGATCTAACTTCGTGTGGGTTGCGTCAGGAACGACGTCTGTATTGATCACGAATCGGGTTGCTTCATTCGTCTGCGGAGTGACGAATTTCGGAGACAGGGCGACCGTGTCCGTCGCGCTGAAATTGGCATCGGGTTATGAAACTCTCGACATGCCGTTCAGTATTTTCCTGAGGAACTAACGATGAGAACCAAAACGCAAAACAAGACTGGCGGAGTGCTGGTGTTGGTTATGGTGATGGTTGTCGTGATAGGGGGACTTGGCGCGGGTCTGATGCAATTGAGTACAGGGACGGGCGTGGAAGTCTCGAATGCCGTCAATGATGCGTACGCGTTCTGGGCCGCTGACGCCGGGATTGAACGGATTCGAACCATCGGGCAGGCCAAGCGAAAAAGGTTTTCGGTGATTCCCAAACCAACCGGGAGTGGCATGCTTTTGGGTTCCAACGTGCTGAGTGGCACGACCCTCCAGGGAAGTTACGCTGTGACCGTTTTGGATGATCCTTCGTGGGATAATTCGGCTCATACTCTTCAGAAATACATCATTACGTCCGTGGGAACGTCCGCGTGGGGGAGATCACGCACGATCACAAGCCGGGCGATGCTGCTGAATTATGCAGGTTATATGCATGCGTCACATTCCGAGAATGGTGTGAATTTTGCAACCGGGGATACACTCGATGGTCCCATCTATACGGACGACCAGTTGCATATCATTGGCCCTGCCGGCCCTGTTTTTAAACAACTGGTAAGTTCAGGGGCAAGTAGTGTTGATTACAATGGATGGACACCGACCCTCGCTCAATTTAATGCGGTATGGCAGGGCGGGTTGTCGCTGAATGCCGCGCCATTGGATATCCAGGGGCAGTTTGGCGATCATATCACCGACATTCAGACGGAATCCCAGTCGGGTGGTTTGGATTTGGAGGGGGGCGCCGCGGGCGATTACAATTTCACGTTCTTTAACACGAATTCGATAGGAAAGTTTGTGTATCAGAAAAGGCCGAGCGGGACATTGGTGACCAACACTCTGTCGTCACTCAATGGCACCATTTATGTCGATGGGAATGTCTATGTGCAAGGCACGGTGAATGGCAAGGTCACGCTGGCATCACGACACGCGATCAATATTGTGAGTAACATTGTTTATGAATCGGCCAGTGGTACCAATATTGCTCCTTGGACTACCGGTTTTAATTCCACCAATGTGAACGACATGTTGGGTTTAATGGCGGTGGATAGCGTGAATGTCCAGGGAGCGGATTCGATCAACATCCATGCTTCGATCATGATCACCGCCGGCGGGTTCAATGCCGATAACTGGAATGTGAATATTGGCGGTGATACCATCAATCTGTTCGGCGGGATGAGTCAGTATTCACGCGGGAAAATTGGTCAGAATACAACCCCGTTTAACGGTTTTCATAAGAATTATAAATTTGACGACCGGTTCGCATCGGATGCGCCTCCCTCATTTCCACCCAGTATTTACCAGTTTAGTGGTTGGCAATAAAGGAATGGAATTTACGGTAACGGCATGATGATACAAAGGAGACTGAAAATGAAGACAGCAAGTAAATGGGTTCTGGCAACGTTGGTGGTGGTGGTCGCGGCGGGAATGGCGATGGTGGGGTGCGAATCGACGCAGACCACGGATAACGTCATTACGATCAGTCCGTCCAGTGTGATTCTGACGAATGATTTTGAAACGCTGACCTTTACGGCCTCGATGACCAGCACCAATACGAGTTTGACCTTGCCTTTAGTGTGGTCGGTCAGTGATCCGGGGCGTGGAACGATCCGCGCCAGCGGCGGGGTAACGGCCATCTATGAGTCCAAGAACCTGGCCGGGAACAATACCGTTACCGTACGGGATCAAGGTGATAACAGCGGGATCGCGGTGGTGATTCACTGAAGCAAGGAGTAAGGATCGTGAATCGGAAGAATCAATTAGGGTTTACGTTGGTTGAATTGATGGTTGTGGCGATTATTGTGGCCATTCTGGCGGCTGTGGCGATTCCCCTGATGTCGGCGAATAAGAAGAAAGCCCAGGCGACGGAAGCCCAGGCGGGAGCCGGCGCCATCAAGATGTTGGTGCGGATCATGCAGGCTCAAGGTGACACCGCGCCGACAACACTGGCGGGTGTGAAGGGGTTGAGTACGGCTGACTTGGATGGGACGTATTTTCTGAATACCGACTATTCATACTCAGGTTCCGGTTATTCAAATATGATTATTACCGTCTCCGGAACCAGTGCAAGGTCGGGACTCGCGTCGACCGACACGCTGATTATGTCCAATATCAACAGTGTGACAACCTGGGGCGGAACGATGTTGAGGTAATCGAAGCGCCAGAGATAGTGGGTTGTGTGAGTTATTCATCTTTACTGAAATTCAGTAAATCTGTACTCTTCAACAATGAATGCGATACTGGAACTGAATTCGCGGGGCACTTTGACGCTGCCCAAGGCCATGAGACACCTGCTGGGCATTGACCATGGAGGGAGAATTATTGCCGAGACATCGGAACAAGGCATATTGTTGCGACCTGGTGTGGCCTTTCCCATTGAACTCTACTCTGATGCCCGTGTGGCCGAATTTGACGCGGCTGAGGCGGATCTTCGGGAACATCTGAAACTCCGGAAGAAATGAGAGTTTTCGCCGACGCCAATATCCTATTTTCCGCAGCCGATCCGTCGAGTGCCACGCGGATTTTGCTGGATGTGCTTTTTCATCACGCCACCGTTGTGGTTAATGAGCATGTCTGGGATGAGGCTCGGCGCAATCTTGCCATGAAACGGTCCGGTTTGGCGGGGAACCTGGAGAAGTTGAAGTCCCGCTTCCAGTTCAGTTCACAAATGGAAGCCGTCTCGAGTTGTCCGCTTCCTGACGACGATCAGCCTGTGTTGGGAGGAGCCGTGGCCGCCCGGTGCTCGCATCTCTGGACGGGTGATAAACGGCATTTCGGTCATTTGTATGGGAAAACCATAAACGGCACCCTGGTTGTTTCCGCCACAGCGCTCGCCGATGAATTGATTCGCAAGGGCTGGATCACACGATGTTGAGGTAATCGGCGCCAGAGATAGATTGATCAGCATCATTCCTGTAAGGCTTCAAGCGCATCGGCAGGATGAACCAGGGACAGCGACTTTGCCGAGGCAATCAGGAGCGGGGCCACCGGGTCGGGCGCAAGTTCTGTCAGATCAATGACCGTGCAGTGGCCTTCTTCATCAATGCCAATCAAGATCAGCCGGAACGGCGCCGGCCCGGCGACCGGGGTTTCAAAACGGGGAATGCGGAGCGAGGACTGTCCCGTCGGCGCGGAGAGGGCCTCCTGATACACAGCCAATGACAGGGCGTATCGATCCCTGAGGGTTTGGGCGTCATGTTCGGAGAACTTGTAATCCACAATATGCCAGACTCCATTTTTCAAAAACAGCAGATCCACCCTTCCGTCAACGACGAGTTCAGTTCCGTCATGGTTGAACCGTGCGGCAAAGGGCAACTCCCGGATGATCGTTTCCGGGGCCGCTCCCCCAAGCAACTCGGAGAGGGTATGGGCCGCTGATTCGATCCGGGTGCGGAGTTTGTCCCGCACGCCGGCGCCGACCGTATCCCATTCCGGGGACTGCTCAATCTGCGTGTTCAAGGATATTCCGGATCCGTAGTCCAGTGTTTCCAAAATCCGGTGGGCCACGGTGCCGAGAGTCGCCCGGTCAAGCACCGGTTCGGGAGTCTCCCGGTCTTCCTCACCCCCGGACGAACAGGTCACAGGCGCGAGCGCCAGCCGCATGGACACGGTTCCCTGAGTCACGGCGGTTACGGGAAGTCGGTATCGCTCCGGGCGGAGGGGTGGGGGCGTGGCGCCGATTTGACTGAAAACTTCCGCCGACGGGATGACGTTGACCCCCTCATCCCTGAAGCGAGCGGCGCCTTTGATTTCCCGCCAAGCCGATTCAACCTCCCC
>JBAWZH010000134.1:0-6717 GCA_037143135.1 bacterium | reverse complement strand
CCCTGGCGCGCGCACGGCATGCCAGCGCGCGCGCCAGGGAGGGGGAAAAAAAAGGGGGGAAGCGCGCAGCGTCGGGGGGGCCCCCAGTGTATCCACTGGGGCTTAGTTTACCGATTGACGGCCATCCTCACAACAACCACGCGCGCGCGTCAGATCCGGCCGCCGCCGCGCGGCGTGTATGTCAATCCTCGCGACTGAATGACATACACACGGCGCCAGGCGACGCCGGCCAGCATCACCCAAGGGAGAACACTCGAACCAACTCCACCCACACGGCCGCGCGCCACGCCCGCGCAACGCGCGACGCGCGACGCGCGCGGGCGCGATCCGCCCGCGCGCGCCGGTTAGACCCGGAATTGGTACGAACAATCACGCTCGACATAACCCAACTCCTGAAGGTGTGCACATAATAACTCCGTCTCTTCCTGATCGGCGGCCGTCGTAGCGCACAACCACCCAAACCTAGGATGAGTATTAAACCGGACCAAGAATTGATGATCCGCGCGCATGCATGGGCGCCTATTGTCGCCATTCAGCACCTCGACAGCGTATTCCTTCCCATCGACTTCTGGTTTCTCTCCGTTCATATTGAACCTTTCTTTCCGCATGGGGCTTGCGTATTGCTTCCCCTACCCCTTAAAGAGTTGGGAAGGGGTCATTTCCACAAAGAAAATAAATATTCTTTTTGCCTCATTCTGGCATGCCCTATGCCTGGCCCGCGCGCCAGGGGGCTCCCACCCCCTGGACCCCGGCGCGCGGCATACGCGCAAAAAATTCAACAAGGGGCTGCCGCCCCCTGCACCCCCGCAACACGCGCGCCCGCTACGCGCACCGCGCCCCGCTCGCCCGCGCGCGCCCCCGCACACGACCCGCGCGGAAAAACCATCCCCAGGGACCCCCGCTCTGCTCTTCTCGTTAAATCCCTGGGCGCAACGCGCCCCCTTGCATGCTGCCGCTTGCCGTGCTACTCTATCACCATGCCAACCCCACCAGTACCATACTTCCTAGGCGCGCGCGGCCGGATCGGCGCGAGAGTGTATCGCCTATTTCACGGCAAAACTTATACGCGCTCGAGCACCTGGGCCAAACCCGCAGACACGCAACGCCAACGAGAAATCCATTTGGCATTTCAGCTCTGCCAACGGTCGTGGCTGGACCATTGGTGGATAACTGATTGGACAGAAGCATGGACTCGATGGGCACGCTTGCACGGCTGGAGCGAACATCCCTATAATTCATTAATCCGCGCTGCGGTTAGCCCAATCGGTTTCGACGTCGTACATGGAATCTTTGACTCTTGTTGGAGCTGGGAAGGTCGGTGGGCGTTTTCATTCAACACGTACTGGCCGGTCCCGCATCCGTATGAATATTGCTATATCCAGTTTTACACAGGACCGACACCAAACACTCTAACACTATTCGCAGAGGGAAGCTGGGATATAAGCTCGTCATGGGAATATTTCGCGATCTTGCCGCCGCCGTTAACTGACACCTGTTGGCAGATTTACAATTGGGGTAAACCCATTTCAGGAATCTACACCGCGCGCCTCACGTGACACCAAAAAAAGGCAGTTGACGCACATGAGTCATTGTGTCACACTATTGCCAATCGGGGACAATGTGCCCCCGCAAATCTCAAGAAGGCAGGTCTCATATGGCAAAGATTACCGCTCCGTTCCTCTCGTTGTCCGCACGCGGCTCGATCGGCAAAACCCTCGTCGCCGGCGCCTGGAAGGGCGTAAAATACATGCGTCAGCACGTTGTGCCGGCGAACCCCCAGAGCGTGGCCCAGACCGCGCAGCGTGACATCATGGCCCTCTGCGTGGTCGCCTGGCAGACCGGTTTCGAGACGGACAGCATCAAAGCCGGCTGGAACTACTTCGCGTCTGTCTCGGGCAAAGCCCAGTCCGGCTTCAACGCGTTCGTGTCCACGACCGCGAAGAACCAGGCCGCCAACCCGACGGCCGCCTGCTTCATCTCCATGGTCACCACGATCGGTGTAACGCTGACCCCGGTTAACCCCGACACGACCGCGCCGGTCATGGGTGATTACATCTTCCGCTACGGCGATACCCCCGACGCACTCACGCACTCACAGACGAAAACCGTCTCTGATTTTGGCGTGGGAGGCATCGAGGCCACCGTCGGACAGTTCGTGTCGGTCACCGACACGAACGGCGTCTTGATCCTCGCCCCGACCAAAATCCTGGCGTGACCTCCCGCAGGCCGCGCGCGCCTGAACCCCGTGCGCGTCCTGCGGATCCGGCGCGCGCGCCTAGCCTCATATGCGACTAGGCGCGCGCGAACTTCCAGACCATCTTTCGTTTCTCATTCGGAAATTGACACCATGTCCACCACCACCGACCCTTTTCTCTCGATGTCAGCGCGCGGCTCAATCGGTGAAACCATGAAAATCACTCTGCCTTTACAAACCCCATGAGCCCCGTCCGTTTCATCCGCATATCATGGAGCACCGGCCGCCGCCGTAGAAAGGTCTCGATCATGAACAAGCAGAACTGGTTAAGCCTCGCTCTTCAACTCATGCAACTTGTCATTCAAGCCCTCTTGAAGGGTCCGGTGAAAGTCTTGGGTTGCCTCTTCATCCGTCGCTGATTTAAACCCCATCGGGCGCCCGCCGCCCCGGCCGTGTCCGATCTTGCGCGAGTGGTGTCGCCCTGATAGGCACGGCCACCTTTTTTGGAGGCACACAATGGCCGTCATACTAGCAACCCCGACACCCGAACTCCGCGCATTCTTCCACGGTGTAGCAGTTTTATACGTCGTGCGCGGCCAGACACGCTTACGCGCCTGGCCACGCCCGTACAGGCCACGGGTCAGATAACAGAAAAAAAAAAACGAGAACAGGCGGATCCGCCTGTTCTCGTTTCTTTTTGCGCGCGTCCCTTAGAAGGGCAACGCATCATCGTACTCGCTACCCTCCTCTATCACAGGCCCGAACGTTGCCTTGACCGCCTCAAGCGTAACCGGAACGAAGTCACTTCCCTTGACTTCTCCATAGATCCGCGCTTTGGGATCCGACCCAGACCGCTCCCAACCACCCAACTCGATGAACCGAGTTGTACCAATCTCGAAACGCGCGCGCCACAGGCCAGAGACGGTCCCGGCCGCATCCTTCACCTCGGACGTCGAAACAAATGTCCGCTCGAGACCCCATTTGTCACTGATGCCGATCACCCGCGCGACGAACGGCCGTTGTGCGGCCTTGCCCGTGATCGTGATCCAACCCTCTTTGATGGTATACTTCATACTGAACCCTTATGCCGGCTTGTTTGTGTGTCCCCCTTGCGCGGGCCGGCCCCGCGCGCGGCGGAAATCCTCAAGCCATCCCACGCCACCCTTGCGGGATCCGCCCCACAACGCGCCACGCGCCACACGTAGACCGCAGCTTCGTTGCCTTGCCACCGTGCGCGCACACGTGCAACACGGACAGGATCACGCGCGCCCAGGAGGGCCCGCTGCACATTCGATGCAGATCATGTCGAGTGTCGTATTGATAAATTAGTCCGACCCATTTATCCGGCCGAACGATGGCCCGCACGCGCCGACCGCGCGCTTGGTACACGATCACGCGCGAGTCGTCATCGTTGAAGGGAGATGAGTCGAACGCTACGCATTTCGCCAAGTGTGGTGTTTTCATGCGCGCAAGCATGCCACCGCCCGCGCCGTTTCGTCAATAAAATCTTGCGAACAGGTTATGAACAGACTCTCACGATCCTGTTCATAACTTTTCCTTGCCGAAATCCGGTCGCTTGTGCGACGCTCACACCGTCGCGCGAGGATAAGGCAACGCTGGGAAGCGACCCGAGAGGCGCGCGATGCAGGGCGGGGCGCGCGGGGACTTCAACCCGCGCCCCCCTTTTCAAAGGAGCTCGATGCAAACACCACCACCACCGACCTTGACACCTAACTCCATCATCCGCGCCGCGCCCGCGCCCTGGTGGCATCGACAACGCAAGGCGCTACTTCTCAAACGTCGCTATGCAGACCAGTTTGAGAAATCAGGAAATGCAAAGGTAGCAAAGCAACTCCGTTTGTGTTCGGAGAGTGAGCACCTTGTTGCGTGCACGTCATGCGGGGGCTCTTGGTGGGTGTTGTACCGATGCGGCTTGCGCTGTTGCCCGATCTGCTCCTGGCGCGAAGCGAAGAAGCGCCAAGAGTACCTTGCTCAGATCTGCAAGCAGTTGGGCAAGCCAAAACATATTGTACTGACGATACCCCGCTGGATGGGAGAAGGCCCAGAAGGTATCAAGTGCCTACGTGACGCGATCGCTAAGTTGAGACGGCGCGAACTTTTTAAAAACTGCCGAGGCGGCGCACTCACAATCGAAGTTCTACCGAAGCCGGACGGCTGGCACATTCACGCGCATTTGTTAGTGGACGCACCATATATGCCGTGGAAACAACTTCAAAACGAATGGTCGGACATCATCGGCGTGAAAGATCCGCATGTTTCGATTCAAGCCGCTGAATGCGACGCCGCGCGGCGCTACGTGGCGAAGTATGCGGGAAAGTCGATTGTTGCCGAGGTTGGAGATCCGGCAATCGTGCGCTGGTTCGAGGCGATCAAAGGAAAACGAATGTGGGGAACCTTCGGTGCCTGGTTTAACTTCAAACTGGTGGAACAACCACGAAACGACGGCAAGCCGTGTTTCGTTCCCGGCTGTCTTCTGTGCGGCGCACAAAAGACCGTAGTACCGGCCGAGTCTCTTCCCAACATTTTGGGGAAAGGCTGGCGCGACTGGTGTACTGGTGCCCTCTCTAAAATGGACTGGTCGCGGCCTCTTCCCGAAGTCATCTCTTTTTTATCGCGTGAGGAACCGTAATAGAACCTTAATTCACCTCTAGAGGGTTAACCCCACAGAGACAAAACTTCTCCAACACGAACAACACTGGTGAAACACATCCACTTCCACCCCAGATCAAAATGTTTTGCTTAGGTTCCCCCCAGCGCCGGATCCGGATCTGGATCGAACCTGCGGCTGGCAGAATATGATCCCTGGGAGGCTTGCGGCCGTACAGGCCCGATCAATTAAGCCACAAGTATCCACTATCATTGGCGTGTCATCTGGCGGCATGCTGTGCACGTGGGGAACAGAATGCAGACCGGAACCAGACCAAAACAAGACCCGAACAAGACCCGAACCAGACCCGAACAAGACCCGAACCAGCGCACGCGCGACAAAAAACAACTCCGTTGCCGGCCCCCGGACGCCAAAGCCCTGCGCGAGCGCGAACTAAGAACAACTCCGTTGCCGGCCCCCGGACGCCAAAGCCCTGCGCGCGCGCGAACTAAGAACAACTCCGTTGCCGCCCCTCGGCCACCCAGGGACAGAGCGCGCGCAACACCCGACCGGCTGACCCACGAACGCCGACCCGCCGACCCCCGACTCCAGACCGGCAGACCCCTAACCAAAGACCGGCCGACCCACTAAAACAGACCCGCCGACCCCCGACTCACGACCGGCCGACCCATGACACCAGACCGGCCGACCCACTAAAACCGACCCGCCGACCCACGAAAGCCGACCGGCCGACCCCTGGCCGGCAACGATTGCAACGGTTGCACGGTGCCGGATGACGAGCGCGCGCGTGACACCTTTC
Source organism: bacterium (assembly GCA_037143135.1). Taxonomy (GTDB): domain Bacteria; phylum Verrucomicrobiota; class Kiritimatiellia; order CAIKKV01; family CAITUY01; genus JAABPW01. The sequence goes on along the minus strand of JBAWZH010000134.1, from coordinate 1,095 downwards.
TGGATCCGGTTGTTGATGCATTGAACACTTACCCCGCTTTATATAATGCGAAACGAACCAACGTCGGCGCCGCGGCCGCGCGGGCGACGCGCGCGAATACGCGCGCGGGGAAACGCCCGCGCGGCCGCTCTCGATAAAAGCGCTGCCGCTACGCCGGCGACGCCCGCAGGATAGCGGGCGGAGAAACGCCGGCTGCGCTCTCGATATTAGGGCGAAGGCAATCCGGCCGACCCAATGCCGACCCCTGACAACTGACCGGCCGACCCTTGACCGGCTGCGATCCGACCGGCCACCGGACGCGCTTCAAAGGCACGCGCGCGCCCAGGCGGACGGGCCGGCCCGCGCGCGTAAGCGGGTACGCATGCGCGCGCGACCCGGCCCGACGCCTGGGCGCGCGCTCGTCATCCAAAATAGTTCGGTGGGCTTGCCGCCCCCCGAGCCCCCCGCGCGGGGGGCTTTCCTGCTCCGGACGCGCGCGCGGACGCGAGTACACGCCGCCCTGCGCGTCCGGATCATCGCCCCCCTGCACCCCCAGCACACGGTGCCGCGCGCGCTGGCCCGGAATACCGGCACATCGCATAATAGCCCGCTATGTCGAAGTGTCGCGCATCCGCGCGAGGTGCGGAATACCGCACCCAAGCACTTGACATAGCGTCTATTATGCAACGTGGCTGGATACAGCGCCGCGCGCGCTTCCCACCGTGCGCCTCGGGGCTCCGCCCCGCGCCCCGCCAAGGGCTTTGCCCCTGGACCCCAGCAGGGGAGCATCCGCCCCCCTGCACCCCCGGAAATTTTTTTAAAGCAAGGAGTCGAGCGCGCTCAATGTGGTCGCTGTCGCTCCCGTCGGTGTGGAGTACCACACCTGTTGCGCGGGATACCGCGCGGAGAGCGCCAGAGGCCTGTTCCCATGATTGTAAGCAAGCCTTTATTTTTCGCGGCCAGGGAGGCCCCGGCGCTCACTCATGGGGCGCTGCCCCATCACCCCGGCAGGGGAGCATCCGCCCCCCTGCACCCCCGGGAAGTGCCTAGGTCACGGCGGAAGACCGCGCGCGCGCATGGCGACTTTTTTGAATACCACCCAGCGCCATGCGCGCG
>JBAWZH010000133.1:0-6766 GCA_037143135.1 bacterium | reverse complement strand
ATTTATGCCCTTGGGCTTTGCCTTTACGAGTCGCTGGCCGGACGTCCCGTGCATGAACGGCTGCCGACTGATTTGAATTCCGCCTGGCTGGCCTTTCAGAAACGACTGCGCAAGCCGCTGGAGTTGACGTTTGAAAGCGATGCGTTTCGCCAGTACCCCCGGTTGAGGGCCGTCATCCTGAAATCCCTTGCCGCACGTCCTGTGGATCGTTACCGCAGCGCGGCCGAGATGAGGAAGGATCTCGAGGACATTCTGGCGGGCAAAGGCTACGACGACGTGAATGCGGACGAGGCCAATCTGGAGTTGACGAATGCCACGCTGCACTCCCTTGCCGAGGATGATGTGCTTCATGCGCCGGAACCCGGCGCCACCCAGGCGACCCGCCCGTTGGACGGCGTGGGGGTCACCCAACTTGCGCCTGAGGGGTTGCTCGCCGCTGGAAAAGCGGAGGCGGAACGGCGCAAGCGCCGGAAACGATTGATCACCGTGAGCGCCCTGGCGGCGGGAACGCTGGCGGTCGTGGGGATTGGCGGATGGCTCATCAGCGGAGTGATCGCCCGGTCTGCGGCCACCACGGCGCAAAAGATGGAGCAGGCCATCCAGGGCGTCGAACAGGCGGTTGGCGAGATGAAAGATCCTGTTCCCTCCGCCACGTATGTCCGTTCGCTGGGTCAGGCGTATGAGGAGGCCGTCAGAACGGGTCGGAAATATCCCGAACTCGGTTCCCGGATTGATGAACAGTGCCGGATGATGAGGAAGGCGGGCGTGGCCCTTCCTGCCGAGTTCAAGAGAAGTTTTGATGCTGCGTTGACGGCGGACAAGACCGAGAAGGCCGCCAAAATCCTCAAAGAATGGGAGACTCTGGCGACCTTTGCCGATATCATGGGGATCACGGCGCAACAGTTCGGCGAGCGGCGCGAGGCCATGAAAAACGCGATGGCGCGCAGTGACATTCAACGGGAACTGGCGGCGTTGCGCCAGGCCATCCCCGAGACGGTTCTGGACGACTCATCCCTCGACAAGGGCGAGGCGGCGGCCGGTCGACTCAAGGCCTTGAGGGATCGTCCCTGGCCGGGGTATGACGAGGGTGAGAAACAGCAGCAACTGGGAGCGCTGGCCTCGACTCTTTCTGATCGCGCCATGCCCTATATCGCCGGGTTGAGGGACGCGGCGTTGGGCCGGTATCGCGCGGGTCAGGACGGCGACAGCGAACGTGATGCCCTGATTCATTTCGGAGAGACGAATCCGGCCCTGGCTTGGGTTATTCAGGCGTCGTATCTCGACGCCAGGAACAGCGTCGAGACGGCCCGCCAGAGCCGGTTGGTGGCAGGCGGATTGCGCAAGGTGCTTGATCACGCGGCCAGTGCCCGGGATCTCGCCGGGGTTCAGGCTGTGGTCGCGGAACTGGCTGCCCTCGAGAAGGCGTCAGGCGGACGTATCCCGCTGACACAGATCAAATCGGCCGAGGAGGCGCTCTCCGCCAAATACCTTTTTATTGCAGAGGGTTATGCCCAGGGGGCGAAATCGGCGTTTGATGCCGGGAAGGCGGATGAAGCCGAGAAGGCCCAAAGAGAACTTGTCACGTTCATGGCGGTGACGCCGGATCGTTTCGGGAAAAGCGCGCTCGTCGGCCTGTTACAGGATGTTGAGGGGCGGCGAGCCGCCTATCTGACCCGACAGTCTGATGCGCTGGCGTTGCAGCGCAAGGCCAAGTTGCAGGCCGAGGAGGCTGCCAGGAATATTCCTTCGACTCCGACGAACAAAGAGTCTGCCGTTTCAAAAGGCAAGGGGGCGCTCGATATCCGTGTGTCTCCCAAGACGGCCATGATCACCGTGGACGGGACTGTCGCAACCTCAGGCCGCATCGAGGTAACGCCTGACGAAAATCACAAGGTCATGGTGGAGGCTTCCGGCTACAAAGAGTGCCTGCAGTATTATAAAGTCCGTGCGGGAGAGACCCGGAAAATTGATATCTTGCTTGAGAAAATGGTAAAGAAATCGTTCTTCGGTTTGTGACGTGTCCTGCATGAAGCCATGAGAATCCTTGATTGCGATTACCTTGTTCTGGGAAGCGGTATAGCGGGGCTGATGTCGGCCCTGCATTTGTCCCGCCAGGGCCGTGTCCTGGTGGTGACCAAGAAGGGACGCGCGGAAAGCAACACGAACTATGCCCAGGGCGGGATTGCCTGCGTCATGGATTCCGACGACAGTTTTGCCCAGCATGTCGCCGACACGCTCGACGCCGGCGCGGGGCTCTGTCACGAGGATGTGGTCCGGGAGATCGTCCGAAACGGCCCCGAGGAGATCGCGGAGTTGGAGCGGTTCGGTCTGAAGTTTGCCTCGGATCTGGGCCGCGAGGGAGGGCATTCACGGCGCCGGGTTCTGCATGCCGGCGATATCACCGGTCAGGCTGTGGAAAAAACACTGTTGGGCCAGGTTCAGGCCCAGGCCAACATCTCCATCATGGATCATACCATGGTGATTGACCTGATTACGACCGGCTGGCTGGCGGAGCGGGGCGGCGGGAATGGATCCGTGTCACCGTCCGATAACCGGTGCATGGGCGTCTATGTGCTGGACGAAACGACCACGGAGATTTTTGCCATACGGGCGTCGGCGACAATCCTTGCCACAGGCGGCGGCGGAAAGGTTTATCTCTACACGAGTAATCCCGACATCGCGACCGGCGATGGCGTGGCGATGGCGTGGCGGGCGGGGCTTCCCATCAAGAACATGGAGTTCATTCAGTTCCACCCGACTATATTGCACCACCCCAGGGCCAAATCCTTTCTCATCAGCGAGGCCGTCCGGGGCGAGGGGGCGGTTCTGGTGGACGGCGAGGGCAAGTCGTTTATGGATCAATACGATTCACGGGGTGCCCTGGCGCCGCGCGACATTGTGGCCCGGGCCATTGACCGCGAGATGAAACTCAGCGGGGCGCCTTGTGTCTATCTCGATATCCGCAAACACACGGCGGAGTTTCTGATCAACCGTTTTCCGACAATCTATGCGCGATGTCTGGCGCTGGGGATCGACATGGCTCGGGATCTGGTTCCCGTGGTTCCGGCGGCGCATTATTTCTGCGGAGGGGTGGAGGCCACGGTGGATGGACGCACGGCCATGCCCGGGTTGTATGCCTGCGGGGAAGTGGCCTGTACGGGCCTGCATGGGGCGAATCGGCTGGCCAGCAACTCCCTGCTTGAAGCGCTGGTTTGCTCGGCGCAGATGGCTGATCATCTCGGGGGAGAACCCCGCCGGGAGACCCGGTCCATTGGGATTCCCGAGTGGGAGTACGGGGCGGCCGTGCCCAGTGATGAAAGTATTGTCCTGGAACATAACTGGAACGAAGTCCGCACCTGTATGTGGGATTACGTGGGGATCGTCAGGTCGGATAAACGCCTGGAGCGCGCCGCTCGCCGTATCCGCAACCTGCGCCAGGAAATCAGGCAGTATTACCTCGACTACCTCGTCACATCCGACATCCTGGAGTTGCGGAATATCGCCGATGTGGGAGAGTTGATCATCCGTTCCGCCCAGCAGCGCAAGGAAAGCCGGGGCCTCCACTACACGCTTGATTATCCGGGGCGGGACGCGGTGAACGGCTTGCGCGACACCGTGATTCAGGATCCGCCCGGGGGGCGGTAGGTTTTCACGGCGTCAGACTTCGACAGGGCGGCTTCCACAATGGCGATCCCCTGCATTGACTTCACGCCAATGGCGCGGCACAGTTGGATATATTCAGTCACATCCAGCCGACGCTCGCCCGTTTCCACCTTGCCGACCCAGGAATGTGACATTCCCATCCGGTTTCCCACCTGACGCATGGAGAGGCAATGGGCTCGCCGGTTGACTCGAAGCCAGGCCAAGAGGGCGCGGTAGGCGTGGGTATGAATGCTCTTCATGAGGGGGAGCATAAACCCAAAAGGCAATTGTACCCAAAACGGGTACAGGATTGCCAGCCGTTGGCGACATCCTGCCCCGGCCCGGAAAAGGGCGGGGCGGAATCCCGGATTCCAAGGACTCCTGACTACTTCGTGAACCGGATGCCAATGCCTTCAACGCGCGTTACATTGCGGCTGAAGAGAATCCAGTATTGGGTGTAGCCCTCGACCGAGACTTCGATGAGGGCATCTCCGCCCACTTTCCGGGCTGCGGAACGGATGGCCTCGCGAATGGAATTATGCGGGGTGATCGGGATGATGCCGAACAGACAGACACGACTGTCCGTGGCTTCCGTGTACCCCATGATTTGATAACTGCGCCCTTCCAGCGGTGTGGATGAAGGAGCGACTCCGCCCGGCATGGTGGCGCACCCCGTCATAAAACATGCGGTTAACACAACCATTCCGAACGTGATGACGGCAAACGGGTTCCAAGTGTGTTTCATGGCATTGAGTTTTGCGCGTCTGAGCCGCCACTGTCAATCGTTTTTCGCGACATCGTTTTCGCGGCTTTCTGTTCCGACTCCCGGCTACTGAGTCCTGCCCGGCCCTTTTTCAAAACGCGGCTCGGGACGGTGGCAGTAGGGGAGTTTGCCATGGCGTTGGTAATAATTCCGGTGATAGTCCTCGCCGGGCCAGAATGCGGCAGACGGCTCAAGGCGTGTGACGACGTTCCAGCCTTTTGTCTTCAGCTCAGCGATCAGAGTTTCGGCGGCTTTCTTTTGGGCCGCGTTCACGTAGAACACTTCGGATCGGTATTGGTCGCCCATGTCGGGCCCTTGCCGGTCAACTTGGGTCGGGTCGTGGATCTCGAAGAACAACCGGGCGAGTTTCTCGAATGATGTTTGAAACGGGTCATAGATCACCTCAACCGCCTCGGCATGGCCGCTGGCGTGGCTGCAGACCTCCTGATAGGTCGGTTTTTTCGTCGTCCCACCCGTGTAACCAACCGTGGTTCGGATCACACCGGTGGCCTGTTGCAGGTAGTATTCAACGCCCCAGAAGCACCCGCCGGCAAAGACGGCGCGCTCAAAGCGGTTGGTGGAGTCGGCCTCGGGCACGAAATCCATCGAGATGGAATTCACGCAGTGGCGGGTGTCCCGCGGAGTCAGCCGTTCACCGGTAAACACATGACCCAAATGCCCCTTGCAATGCTGGCACTCGATCTCAACGCGTCTGCCATCCGCGTCGGGAAGCCGTTTCACAGCGCCCGGGATTTCGGCGTCGAAACTGGGCCACCCGCAACCGGCGTCAAATTTATCCTCGGAGCGGTAGAGGGCGGCGCCGCAACGCCGACAGACATAGGTGCCGGAGTTCTTGAATTTTTCAAACCGACCGGTAAAGGGGGCCTCCGTGCCCTTTTGAACAATGACCTGCTCTTCTTCAGGCGTCAGTTTATTCCATGCCCTCATTGTGGTTTTGTCTCCCGCGTTTACCATACTCGATCCACCTGACAGCACGGCGATCAGAGCCACTAGCCGGATCGTGCGATTCATCTTGAGTCTCCTGATTTTTCACCTTGCCGACCTTATCCATACGACATACCAGACCCCGCAAATATTGTATGACAGTGACGGGTCAAAGAACAGTCCGGATTCATAATCCGGTCTGACTGTGTGCTACGGGTGTTGGAATTCAGTCAGCGATTCGAAATGGATGGTGCGGGGGAAGAGATCGAAAAGTTGGGAGGAGCGGATTCCATAACCCCCTTCCTTCAACCAGGCGGCGTCGCGAACCATGGTGTCGGGGGCGCAGGAGATGTAGAGTATCCGGCGCGGTCGGTGTGCCAGGATTTCCTGAACCAGTTTCCGGCCCAGTCCGCTCCGAGGCGGATCCACAATCAGCGTGGTCTCTTCAGGTCTCTTCAGGCCGAGTCCAAGAATACCCTCCTCGGCGGTGGCGGCTTTCCACTGCGTGTTGGTCAATTCCCGTTTCCTGGTGTTGAACTCGGCGGCCTTGATGCCCGGTCCGTCCAGATCAATGCCAATAACCTGCGGCGTACCGAGCATCGCCGCCGCCAGGGCAAAAACACCGACTCCGCAATACAGGTCAATCACGGTGTGCGAGGGGGATTCCGCGAGCCGGGATTGCGTCGCCGTGACAAGGCGGTCAGCCATAACCGGATTCATCTGGTAGAAACTGTTGCGGGGCACGGCGAGCGATCCGAGAACCGACGATTCCACCAGCCAGATGTCTTTTTCCGCCGCCCGGTTTCTCCACCACACGGCTCCATCCTTTTCGGTCCAGCGGAAGGTGATGGTCATGCCATCCTTCAACGTCCTGAAAAAAGAGGGATCGCGACGGCGTTCATCCAGTGCGGCATTCAAAGGCGACATGGCCAGGGGGCAGGCGGGAATATCAAGCACGGTTGTATTGTCGGCCATATAATAACCCACCCTCACCTCCTTGCCGTCCACCTGTGCATGAAGCGCCATCTTATTGCGATATCCCAGCGGCGTCGGCGCAGGGATCGGGGGAAGCAGCACGTCATCCCCGGCGCCGGCGTGACGGGCCAGCAAGACCCGGAGTTGCCCGTTCTTGATCCGAACCTCCTCCTCGTAAGACACATGCTGGTAACTGCATCCGGGGCAGAGGGGATTTAAGATTTCAGATTTGAGATTTGAGATTGTTCGGGCGAAGGGGCAGGTTGGGGTAATGCGATGGGGGGAGGGGGTGATGATTTCGAGCGGGTCGGCGTCGAAAAAGTCAGCCCGGTCTTTTTCAATCCTGACCTTCACCGTCTCTCCGGGGAGAACGCCGGGGACGAAACAGACTTTGCCCTCCAGACGTCCGACGCCGCGTCCGCCATAGGGGAGGTCGGTGAT
>JBAWZH010000132.1:0-6816 GCA_037143135.1 bacterium | reverse complement strand
CCCCTCCTCAACAATTCTGGCTGTCCCTGCTCCACCTTTGGGGTCGAACGCTTCGTGACCGCAACCACGGTAGGCCAACCAGACGCCAGGGATGTTTCCGGGAATTCGCGCCGGATGGTTGAAGTTGATCGTACGCAGGATATTCTCACGCGGATTCATCGTTGTGGTTTCTGTCATTTTCAGTTTGGTCGCTCGTCCGGCCGAGCGACCCGCACCGCTGAGAATCGGGTGTGACCGGTAACAGTAATAAGCCCGGCCCCGCCTTCGAGAAGTTCATGCTCCTCAGCGCGCAGGCATTCCCGACCCTCAATGGCCACGCGAATGCACGTTCCGACACACTCAACCGCCACCTCGTGAGGCTGATCCAACTCCCAGGCGAACGGTACGCTGGCGAGTTCGGTCTGGCTGCCGTACCAGCGACGGACCAGTCGGAGATTGCGACCGTCGCCCAATACGGCCAAGTAACGTTCCAATCCCTGGTAACGCACCACCACCCCCCAGGCCTCGGCCATATGGGGACAGACACTGGCGGACCATCGGTAGTCCTTCCACAGGCGATTGCCCGTGACGGCCAGGCCAGGCCCCTGGTTCTTCACCAGTCCAAAACGGTCAGTCTGGTCCAGATACCGACCGCTCACGCAATCGCACGAGGAGATCCAACCTGGGAAATTCGTCAGGTTGGGTTGAGGATGCACGGAGAAGGAAGGCGACCCGCCGACCTCGATGCGATCGATCAGAATCTCGCCCTCGACCATAGCGTCGGCAGACAGTTCCAGTCCCAGATCCACCAGCGGCAGGCCATCGTTGTCAGGCAGGCGGAAGTCCAGTACGAACGCCGCACCTGTAATCAGTTCCAGGTTTGGTCCGGCCTGGATTCGATCGGCGATGAACTCCTGAGAAGGGTACAAACCATGCCAATTCTTCTCGGCGCCACGGAAACCCCTGGCGAAACAACGCAGGCGAACCGGCGCGGTCGCAAGGCGGCATGTTCCCCTCACCCGGATCGTCTGGCCCGGATAGAGGAGCGGGGAGCCCTGGAAATCATAACTCCCGGGGTTGCCGGCCCGAGCCAGCAAGGGTGTGGAAAATCGTCCCGACCGTTCCACCCCGATCTGGAACCGGCAGAGGAGACCGCCGCCGTCGGTTGCCATATGCCCGATCCTGATGTTGCCGCGTTGGGAAAACCGTTCCTCCTCGGCCATAAAACCGTGGCGCGCGCCGGGCAGACTGAAATGGAAGAAAGCGCCTGTCTTAGGTTCCGGCAACGCCGGCCAGCACATGACCCGGCGACCGATGCGGGCGACGCGCAACGCCTCGCGCAGGCAGTCGGTGGTCGAAGAAGTTCCCTCGGCGCTTGGGCACAGGATGCGGTCGGCGAACGGTGTTTGATAGTCGTAACGGGCGTTGATCCCGGCAAGACCCAGTTGAACGCCCATGACCGCTCCGACGTTGCCGGCGTTGCAGTCGGTATCCCAACCGGCGGTGTTGACGATGCGTTGGGCCTGAAAGAAATCCGCACCGGCGAGGCTCCAGGCCATCACCATCAGGGCATGGTTGGGCAGGATGTGGCACCCGCCGCCATGATCCCGATAACCGTAGTGGTCCTGGATACGGGTCATGACCTTCCTCCAGTCCTTCAGTTCCCGGCACCAGGCCCGCACATCCCTGTGTAGGCGGGCGATCAGACTGTCGGCCGGAATCTGGGCCACCCCGACATCCAGAAGTCGCTCCATGTCCGATTCGACGAATGCCGCAGCGACCATACTCGCCACCACCACTGCGGCATGCACAGACTCGCCATCGTGCGAGACGCCGGCGGCATGCCGTGCCAGACGCGCGGCCAACTCAGGATCGCCGGGCGCGACCATGCCGAAGGCGTCTATGAAGATCTGTCCGCCGATTTGTTCGGCGACCGCACGGCCATTGAGCGCCATCGAACCCGATTCCGGCGACGGATGACCGGTGGCCAACCGAAGATACGCCGTGTGTTCGGTGGAATGCCCAAAGTTCCCCCACCACAGCACGGTGCGGCCCGGGATCAGATAGTTGAGCCACGTCTTGCCGTAAAAATCGGGCGGGGTGTCGGCGTAGAGTCCGCTGTCCTCCAAGGCGCGGATGAAAGTGAGCGTACCGCTGATATCGTCATCGGCGACCACAAGTGGTTTGCCCACCTCTTCATGGACGTAGTGGCCAATCTCGCCAAGACGGGCCAGGAGGGCGGCGCTCGTGGCGCCTTCTATGGGTCGGCCGGCGTAGACTCCTGCGACCTTGCCGAGCACACCGGCGTAAACGCGTTCCTCGTAATCTTGCATAGGATTCATAATTGCTCCCCACGCGTCTTTCCAGTCACTCCTTCCGCCTCACCAGTTTGTACACCAGATCCACTCAACCGCCCCGTCACAGCGCTCACTCCTGCCCGCCCGTGAGCGGCCAGAGGTTCCGATACCAGTCCGGTTTCCCGGCTCGCTGCCGGATCAACCAGTCCGGGATTGTGCCGAACGGATAACCGGCGTCCGGCACAAAAAGACCGATCTCTCCCTGGGACCGGTTCAAATCGATATCCCGCCCGCGCAACGTGGCAACATCCTTTCCACTCCGGCGCACGGCAACATACACGACATCATCCTTCTCTTCGACTCCGCCTCCAAAGACGACCTCGTCTTCGCCCACTTTAACCCCGCCCGGAATGACGCTCATCGCAGGCAACGGTTCTCCGTTGTACTCCAACTTGAGCGGATACCCCGATGCCGACAGGTTCCCAATCACCGCGCCGCTCACATCCTGCGGCTTGCCGGGACCGGCCTTTCCCTCCGGCGTGTATGCCCCTTTGAACGCGCCCTTGTATCCTGCGCCGTCTTTCCTGATCTCCAGTTCGTAGGCACCCTTACCAGCCTGCATGCCGCGACTCCCGGAAAAACTCGCCTTGATCTGGATCTTCCACCCGTCCGCGCTCTCCGTAATCGTCGGACGTTCCTCGCAACCAATCGCCTGCAGGGCGGATATTCTCACCCGCGGCGGTTCCGCCACCGGTTTGCCGCCCTGTGATCGCAACCCAACGCAAAGATCCATCTTCACCTCCTTTGGCGCTCCATTCTTGACCGCCTCGGTCTTGACGTAGCCGTCCTTCAGGATCAGTTCGATGGTCTCGACCGCCGGCATCGGCCTTGGCATCAAAACCGTTATGAATTCGCCCGACCGGCCCCGGGTCGTCAACCGCAATCCCTTCGTGGATTCCGGTTCTCCATTCGCGTGTTGCCAGTCGTGACGCGACACATCAAAGTCCTTCGGGGCCGCCACAAACGCACGCAACCCGTCGAAGTCGAACGTCTTCTCCCGCTGCTCGCATTTGTCGCCATACCCATGCAGGCAATAGGTGGCGAACACATCAGGCCCGATATATTGATCCCGGATGACAAAATAGTCGGGTATCGCTTGCAGGGGCCCTCCTTTGTCGGCGCTCTTCACCAGCACAACGGTGCGCCGGTACTTGAGCGGCACGTCGAACCCCTGCTCGGGAAACCGGTTGTCCCATTTCTCCGGCGGAAATTGCTCGGTCGCGCGCAATCGCTCCGATTCCACCTGCCCAACCGCCATGTCAACCTCAGGCGAAGTTTTGAACCCAATGACGCGTTCGTATCCATCCATATTGGCCCAGGGTATTTTCTCGGTATGGAACGCCACACGGTTATGCATGTGCTCCTGGCCGGCGCGCGGTTTATAGGAACAATGGTGATCCACCAACAGCATCCTTCCGAAGGCGCCGTAGTGAAACGACAACTGGTCGCCGTGGTAGTGCCCGCGGTTCGGACCGCTCTTGAAGGCGAAGTAGGTCTCCCGCGGGGTAGAGGGATGGTTCCGGAACACGACGCCGAACCCCGGCAGTTCCTCCGTCACGAATGTTGCCGGATCCTCGGTCACGCCGAAGTTCCTCGCGTACGGGAAGATATCCGGTCCCGGCGGATGCGTGTCGCCGCCCGGGTGCGAACGCCGCGAACCGTCGCCATTCGGCTGCGAGAGGTGCAGGAGAAACGAGGGGGCCGCCTTTAGCCGCGGATCGTCCGTCAAATCGAATCCCAGATTCTCCTTGCAGAACGCGATATTGCGCCGCAGGTGATCCACGGCATAGGACATGTACCCGGGGCACTCCTGGCCCGCGCCTCCGGGAAGCGTGACGGAGTGATACAGGTCTTCCATCAGTTTCATCTTGGCCAGTTGCACGAGTTGGGGGTACTGCGGATGCCCCGCGCACTTGGCCACCTCCGGAAAGATCGGCGCCCACCAGGATGTGGCGAAGTTCGGATTCTCGGGAGAATAGTACCGCCAGTAATCGCCAAACGTGTCGGGGTCCAGCAGCACCTGCGCGCGTATCAAGGCGGTAATCGGATGATCGTCTCCAGAGATTTTACCGACCGCGGGTCCCCAGCCGAAGAAAGGCCGGCTCCGCCGTCCGAACCGGCCCACACCGCTCCCGTACTCTTCGGACGACACAACCGGTTTGCCGTCCTTGTCCACCGGCGGTTTCAAACCCGGCCAATCGAGAATGTACTCCTGGTGCAGTTTATCCAGCGACTCGAACGAGTGACGCAATACGTACTCCTCGCATCGCGGATGGTCCGCCCAGTTTTCGAACGGACCGGCAAGCAGGAACCAAACTCGCGCGCCGCGCCAGGTGGGACACCGGAACCCCGCATAATCGGCGGCGGACTTCACCTTGATCTCGATCATGCTGTCATACGGCCACAACCACTTCCCGGCCCGGCAGACCATCGCGCCGACCCCATCCTTTCCGTCGTGCGCCATGAAGAACCACCCGTCGTCGTACGCCTGGCTCCAACGCGGAACGAGGTTCAACAGCGTATCGCCCATCCGGGTCTGACCTGTCTTCAACGACTGCGGAGGGAACGGATACGGTTTGCCTTCAGTATCCTTCATGTCTTCGCGATCAAACCCGCCGAAGTGAGGAATCGCGAAGGCATTTCGCGCCCCCCACCCCGCCGCAGAATCGAACTCCCAGTACGATTCCCGCGACATCGCGTAGGACTCCTCGATAACCACATGATTCTGGCCCGGCGAAAGGGAAACATCGGCGCGATAGAAAGCCGGAACCTTCCCGACCCCGGATACCCCTTCAAACCGGTACTCCAACCGTATCTTCCCGAACAACGTTCCATCTCCCACCACTTTCGAATCGAAAGAGATCCGTTTTCGATCCGTCTTCCATTGTCCCTTTCCCAGCCAACGGTCGCCCGGCAACCGGATCGCCAGCACCGGCGGGGGCATTTGTCCGGGTTCGGCCTGCGCCGGAACCTGAACCGCCGTCCGTCCGTTGTCCATCACCCAGGTGTCCGATTCTCTCCGCACTGCGACTTTCCCTTGAAACTTGGCGGAGGCCCGTTTTTTGATCGCATACGTGTGCTTCTCTCCCGGGCCCAGATTCGTCAAAACCCACACCTCCGGTTTTCCGTCTATCGTCTCCGTCTGGCATGAAACATCGCGACCGTCTTCGGTTACTGTCCATCCCGCAGGATCGAAATCCTTGGGAACATCGACGCGAAGTCGCACCAGTTCGTTCGAGTAGAGTCGTCCGGTCGGGTTCGTCATGACCCACGACCGTCCGGGTTCCGCCCCCATGGACACAGTTGTCAAACTGGCTACGGCAATCATGCAAATATTCAAGCCTCGATTCATCTTACCCTCCTGTGGTGTCTTTGGTCTGACGAAACTCCCGCTTGGGAATGCTCATCAACATGTGCCGGTCCACCGTGACGGCGACCGGGTTTTGCGTGCCGTAGGCTGCCATATCGCCGGCCCAACCCGAGAAGACTTTACCCTTTGCCGGGATGGCCGTCACGGTGATCTTCGCGCCGGCCTCGTAGAACGGCTGCGCGGGTTCGATGGTGTACGATCCGAAGTCCGGATTGGATTTGTTGCGGATCTGGAACTTCTGCCAGACTGGTTTCAGGCCGAAAGCCTGCAGGATGGCTCTGGCCGAGGCCGTCTCGCCGGCCCCGGTGAGGTGAACGCCGTCATAGGTCGTGTCTGTGCCGGGCGCGAGTTTGCCGTCCTTGGTGTTCGCCAGGATATGCCCGGCGTGCGCGGCGTACAGGTCAACGATCGGGCACTTCTCTTCCGCCGCCACGACGCGCGCCTTTTCGGCAAACGCCTGGGTCTTCGCCAGCCCGTCGCGCAGCGTGGGCGTGCACAGGATCATCGTCAGACCCAGCGCGCGGCCCTGCCGAACCACGGCGCGAAGATTCTCGCCGTAGGGAACCACCGCCTTCTCACCCTGAACCGCGTCGTTCAACCCCATGTTGACGATGCAGACCGTCGGCGGCTTCGGCTTCGCCAACAGCGGTTTGACGTCGTTCTCGATCCAGTTCTTCTCGATCATCTGGACGGAGGGAGCGCCCGGTCGGCCGACGCCCGAGACGGTCAACCCCATCTGCGGGATCTGTTCGCCGATGGCCTGCTCGATCTGCCGCACATACCCGGCGGTGTTCAGGCCGCCTGCCGTGGTAGAGTCGCCGAGTACCATGACATGGTCGTTCGTCTTAAGGTCGCAGATCTTCGGTTGGTCAAACGCCATGAGCGGCGCCTGACCGAGTGTAAGCGCCACCAGGAGACTGACGATGTGTGGAGTCGCGCCGAACAAGGATAACCGCTTATGCCTCTGTGCCATCGCCTTCATTATTCAAGCGATGGAATGGAATGAAATGAATGGAATGGATAAGAAATCGCTTTTTTGGCGATACGGGCACATACCCGTTGCTTAAGGAAAGCGGCAAGCTTCTTGTCATGAACCAGAGTCTGGGCCCG
>JBAWZH010000131.1:0-6882 GCA_037143135.1 bacterium | reverse complement strand
ATGAGTATCACGATTCATTCAGAACCAATTTCAGCAGAGATCAGGAAGCAAGCGCTCGCGCTTTGGGAAAGGAACCGTCTGCAATGCGGCTGGTTTCTGCGGGACAATTTTATTCCGGAGACCCGAAATGAGTTTTCCCGGTGTCTCACGATGCTCGCGCAACATGGTGATCGGGCAACCTTTGTCCTCGCCCGGAAATTATTGAAATGCCTTTAACCGAATACCAACGCTGTGTCTGCAGGATCCTCGCGGCGGAGCGGGTGGCCCGGGGGGAACGCTATGTTGCGGGCGGCGCCGCGCTCAACGAATTGTTGAAATCCGCCCGCGTCTCACATGATGTGGATCTTTTCCATGACACCCGAGAGGCTGTGCTTTCCTCCTGGGAGTCGGATCGAAAGGCGCTCGAAAAGGCCGGACATCATGTTCATCCCGTGCGCGAATTTGAAACGTTCGTGGAAGCGGAGGTTACCTGCGGCGAAGACGGGGTCATCCTGCAATGGGTACAGGACAGCGCTTTCCGTTTTTTTCCGCTTGTTGAGCATCCTGATTTTGGACTGGCTCTTCACCCGTTCGATCTGGCCACCAACAAAACACTGGCGCTCATTGGACGAGTCGAGGTCAGGGATTGGGTTGATATCATCCATTGCCATACCCAGTTGCAACCTTTCGGATGTCTGGTTTGGGCCACCTGCGGGAAAGATCCGGGATTAAGTCCCATGTTCATTCTGGAGCAGGCCAGTCGCTCGACCCATTACACACGGGACGATTACCAGACCCTTGCGTTTGAGGGCGCCGCGCCTGATGCGAATGCACTGGGCCAGACTTGGCGAACCATGTTGAGCGAAGCCAACAACATCATCGCCATGCTTCCGGAAGACCAAATCGGAAATTGTATTATCACTCAAAAAGGCTCCCTGTTTACAGGCACACCGGATGAACTCAAAACCGGTCTTCAGGACAATGTCATTCACTTCCACCCAGGTTGCATTCGAGGTGCCTGGCCAGTCATTGGCCGGAAAATTCCGTAAGCATCCACCCGGGTAATCGCGGAAATCATCGGCGGAAATTCAGGCTTTCCAATGCCTGCGAATAATCAGAGTCAACAACATGAAGGAGAAGTATGTTTTCAACACTCAAAGCAAAATTCAAAATCGGCAAACCGACATCGGCCGAGAAACCCGCCCTTTTCAAGATGAAGGAATCCATCCTCGCCAAACGCTATTGCAGGGGACAGGGACTTGAAATAGGGGGCTCCGCTCATAATGCATTTGGGCTCAATACACTCAATGTTGATTATACGAAAGCGCTTACAATCTTCAAAAAAGAAGAAATCAGGCTGTGCGGAAGCTATATGCCAGTCGATATCGAGGCTCCCGGCGACGCGATCCCTGTGGCCAACGGATCCTATGAGTTCATTGTCAATTCCCATGTGCTGGAACATTTTGTCGATCCGATAAAAACATTGCTGGAATGGCACAGAATCGTAAAAGAAGGCGGTATCATTTTCATGATCATCCCGCATAAGGATAGAACATTTGACAAAGAGCGGCCAAGGACAACACTCAAGGAACTGATAGACCGACATGCAGGAAAAACGAATCTGAATCAGGCAACCTTTGAACATTTTTCAGTATGGATAACCCAGGACGTCCTGGAACTCATTATCTACATGAATAATAACGAAATTTTTCCAAAACCCGTCGTCATTGAAGCGGTTCAGGATCAAGATGATAAAGTGGGGAATGGGTTTACCATCGTCCTGAGAAAACAATAACAAGCGGGATCAAACGTTGCCGAGACAGTCACCACAATCATCATGCTTTCGATTTCAAAAATGGTTTCAGCCCACGCAGAATCTGCAACGCCCGGCGGGTCAGGACGGCGGCGACACACCCAGCGATGAACCCGCAAATACCAACCTTCCATCCACCCAGAAACACGCTCCAACTCGCCGTTCCGCATCCAATCAAAAAAACAAGGAAGTCAGAGAATAGTGCTGCCCGACTACTCCATTTCCAATAATGCCTGATCCGGTCGAACCACTTGAAAATCAACACGTAATAGACGCGACCGTAAACCAGCCGCATCGCGATTTTCATTTGTTGCCACGCCGTCGGGCAGGAGGGAAGGATCCATTCCGCTTGGAAAGCCGGATCCATCTGCCCCTCTCGCTCGATCAATCGGACATAGTCAGTTTTCAAAACATAGGCGGCCCGATTTTGCATATAAAACATCATTTCCGAAATGGTGTATCGTCGTTCCGTCAACCGACGCTTCACGAAACCCGAGCCGCCACGGATCAATTCCCCATAGGAGAAGAAAATATTCCGCTCTGTCTGGAAAAGAGCATCCAACGAAAGTCCGGCTTTGAGCACTTTCTGACTGAGGCCGATCTCCATGGATTTCACGATATCCCAGTATTCCGTGTGGACGGGCGACTCCAGAAGGTGAGAATAGAAAAGACGCATGGCGCGGGGTTTCATGTAGAGGAAAAACGATTGCAGATGGAAGGCGACCATATCGTTGCAGGTCAGAGAGACCATATCAGCAGAACGGGATTCGGCTTCCCGCAGGTAGTCGCGGATAACATCCCGGAAGTAGACTACTGAGTCATTGATGAGCAGAAGACGTTCCCAGGAATTTCGGGTTTCCGCTGGGATAGCGTTGAGATAGCGGCACCACATGCCAAAATCAAAGCCCATGTTTTCGGTCAAAAACAACTCAATGCCCTGTTGCTCAAGAAAAGCCAGAGATTCGGGATCCAGTTCACGGCGGTTGGTCAACAACACCACCGGAAATCCGGTTTGGACGAGACTTGACAACGCATAGCGAATGAACCCAGGCAAAGTTCTCCCGGTCTGAAAGGATGAATATAGGATTTTCCCGTTCACTCTGGCCACAGGTGTTGATTCCATCGAACTATTCATTCTTTCATCGTCCTTTCAAAAATCAGACCGGTTACAATGCCAAATCCGCCCTCCCTGTCAAGGGAAACGCCATTGACAAGGCAGGGAGTCACTGAGGAAGAACATATGCACAAAACGATTATCCGAGCGGACACCCCATGGTGGCACATTAACTTCAGAGAGGTCTGGGAATACCGGGATCTCATCAGGGTCATGGCGCAACGAGATTTGACGTCGACCTACAAGCAAAGCGTGCTGGGGCCGACGTGGTTCATCCTGCAACCCTTGCTGACAACTCTGGTGTTCACCGTAATCTTTGGCAGTATTGCGCGGATCGGAACGGACGGAATTCCGCCGATTTTGTTCTACATGAGCGGAATGCTGACTTGGAATTTTTTTGCGTTGTGCATGAACTCCATTTCATCCACGCTGACTGGCAACGTGGCGTTGTTCGGGAAGGTCTATTTCCCCCGCCTGAGCGTGCCCATAGTGAAAATCATGGTCGCCTCGACAACCACAGCGCTGAATTTTGTCATGTTTCTTGGATTTTGGGCCTACTACCGGTTCTTCACCGATGCTGCATTACCTCCGGCCTGGCAGATGCTGATCCTCCTGCCCCTCCTCGCCTATGTTGCCTTGCTGGGGATGGGAATGGGATTGTTGCTGTCTTCCATGACGATCAAGTACCGGGACATCAATTTCTTTATGCCGTTCTTCTCGACGCTGTGGATGTATGCCACGCCAATCATCTATCCGGCGAGCGTGGTGCCGGAGCAGTGGCGCTGGGTGATCCTGTACAATCCCATATCGTGGACGGTTGAGGTGACACGCCTGGTCCTGGTTGGACGGGGAACATTTACCCTCGATCAGATCATGGCAGGAGCCGTTGTCACCACAGTACTGCTGGTGACGGGATTGTTTATGTTCAACCGCGTGCAGCGGACTTTCGTAGATATCGTATAAACGAGGCACCCCATGAGCGAGCCATCTATTTCAGTGCAGAACATCTCCAAGGTGTACCATCTTGGAACCATCAACCGCCGAACACTTGCGGATGAGATTCAATACGGGTGGCTTAAACTGAGGGGAAAGGATCCCGTTGCGCACATGGGCACAGTGGGCGCGAAGGCAAACCAGAGAAATCCGGAATTCTGGGCGCTCCGTGATGTGAGTTTCGATGTGAAACAAGGCGACATCGTGGGAATCATTGGACGAAACGGAGCAGGAAAATCAACGCTACTGAAAATCCTCGCCAGAATTACGGAACCCACAGCAGGGGGGGCGGTCCTCAATGGCAGACTGGGGTCACTGCTGGAAGTTGGAACAGGATTTCATCCTGAACTGACGGGACGGGAAAACGTGTACATGAACGGAACCATCCTGGGAATGAAACGAAGGGAGATCGCGGAAAGATTCGACGAAATTGTTGAGTTTTCAGGAGTGTCGAAGTTCATCGACACTCCGGTCAAACGGTATTCAAGCGGAATGTATGTGCGACTAGCGTTCGCAGTGGCCGCACATCTCAATCCGGAAATCCTGCTGGTGGATGAGGTCTTAGCCGTGGGGGATCTGGCCTTCCAGCGAAAGTGCCTGGGCAAAATGAAGGAAGTGGCATCAGGCGGACGCACCGTTCTATTCGTCAGCCACAACATGGGCGCAATACAGAGGCTGTGCGATTCAACGATTTGGTTGAGCGGCGGCCAATTGAAAATGTACGACAAGACCGGTGAAGTTCACGAACAGTACATGAAATCAGAAGACATGTCCGTGCCGGATCTCCGCAGCCAAATCAACGCCCTGCCAAATGATCCGGACTTCGAATGGGTTGACATCGCCGTGCTGCAAGAAAAGAAACCCGCCAATCAATGCGTGAATGGAAAGGCGATCGACTTGTTTCTCACGTATCGAATCAAGCGTGAAGTTATTGGATTCCACACATCCTTCCAACTTTCCGATTCGGATGACACCATCCTGGCTGAATCTCTGAGCACGGGCCAGGAAGGCGCCATCCGAACTTACAAGCCAGGCGTATACCGGTCACAGGCCGTCATCCCTGCGAATTTGCTGAATGAAGGTGAATATTCACTTTCGATTCAGGCATCGATCCATTGTGTTCGCAAAATCGGCCCAAAGCCCATTGTTTTTCAGATCCAAGTGCTTCGCAATGGCCTGGTTAACCAAACCTACCCTGACTATAAATCTCCTGCAAAGTTGCTGCCCTATATTGAATGGAATACCGAAACCATGGAGTTCGAAGCGCCGCAACACCTCTAAAGTTTGGCGATGACAGTGGACTATAAAAGTCACTTTTCGTTGTGTGTTTTTGTATGAAATCAGTTGTCCTTATCCCCTGTTACACGCCCACATTGACACAGGATGATTTAGTTTCATTGCAGCAATGCCGCCGAGTGCTATCCAAGCATGTCTGCAAGGTCTTTTTGCCGGAAGGGATGGCGTTGCCCGACGCGTTCGACGGTCTGGAGGCGGAATATTTTCCCGCACACTATTTCAAAAGTGTGGAAAACTACAACCGGCTCATGCTGAGCCTGGACTTCTACGAGCGATTCCGCGCTTACGACTACATGTTGATCCATCAATTGGATGCCTATGTCTTCCGGGATGAGCTTGATGATTGGTGCGTCCGGGGATTTGATTATATTGGGGCGCCGTGGGGCGATGCCCCTCTTGCTCAAAAAAAGGAGTTTCGAAAGGATTTTCCATGGCATTCCCGCAACTTGAAAGTCGCACGACTTCTGCATGCACAGGATTTTCGAGTTGGGAATGGAGGCTTCTCGCTACGCCGTATCCAGACTTTTTGCCGAGTTCTTCGCCGACATGCCTCCATCGCAGCCCAATGGACTGAGAATGAAGACCTATTCTGGTCGCTCGCTGCGCCCGTGTATGACTGGCGGTTCCGGATTCCGCGCGAAACACTGGCCCGGCATTTCGCGCTAGAAATGGAGCCACGGAAATATTCAGACCAAATGGAAGGGAGGCTTCCCTTCGGATGTCATGCCTGGGACAAATATGATCCGGATTTTTGGGCTGCGCACATTCCCGCACCACAACAGCCCCCTCATGACAGTAGCCTTCATCACGCTAAACTTGAACCGGACGACTTGATTGGAGTAAACGCCCCCCCCCCCGTGAAACTCTCCATCATCACCATTAATCTGAACCATGCCGCCGGACTGAAGAACACGGTGAAAAGCGTGATCGGGCAAACTTTCCAAGATTATGAGTTCATCGTGATAGACGGCGGCAGCACGGACGGAAGCCTTGACGTCATTCAGTCGCATGCTGACCAATTCACTCACTGGGTTTCGGAACCGGATACCGGAATCTACAACGCCATGAACAAGGGGATTCTCCTGGCCCGCGGCGAGTATATCTGTTTTCTAAATAGCGGAAACCGATTTGCTTCCGCACGGGTATTGACGCGAATCTTCTCCAAGGATGAATACAACGAGGATTTATTGTACGGGAATACGTTGCGGCCGGATGGCGCGAATGGATTCCAAGAATGGCCTCAGCCGGATGAGTTAACCGTTGCCAGGTTATCCAACTCTGGCCTCTGCAAAGCGTCCATTTTTTACAAAAAAGAACTCTTCGACACGCTCGGGCAGTATGACGGCAATCTCAAGATTGCTGCCGATTTGGACTTCAATATCCAGGTGTTGCTGGCGGGCCGTTCGACGCGACACCTACCCTTCCCGGTTGTCTACGACGATGACCGCAGTATTCGCAACACCCAAACTGATCTTTCACCACATGATATCAGGGGAATTTTGAAGCGACGGCTTCCCAATGCTGTATACCGAGATTACCTGCGCCTACAATCCCTGGAGACCGACTGCGCCCTGTTAAGACCTATTAAGCACTGGGCGGAACAGATCCCGAACCGCAGTGTGTGCACGAACTATGCTATGGTCACCTATTGGTTCTGGCTCAAGATGAAGCGACAACTTTTCCGGCG
>JBAWZH010000130.1:0-6931 GCA_037143135.1 bacterium | reverse complement strand
ACGCAAGGGGTATGACAATTCGGTGATCTTAATGGTGACGGCCTTCGCCTCGGCGGTCAACGTTTTCTCTTCCGCCGCCATGGACGCCAATGCATTGGTATCCGCCACAACCGGAGCGTTGGTGTGAACCGCGTCATCGACGAGAACTGGTTTCTGAACCAGTGAAACCCCGTCCCCGGGAAGCAACATCTGGGCAACCGCCATGGAGGCCCCCGCCACACACATCATGAACACCAAACATATTTTCTTCATTTCAACAACTCCCTGATGCCATTCATTCCTCACGGACCTATTCTGATAACCCGGAAATATTCAATCGCGTTGGTCAACGAAAGCGTGTTAACCCACGTCATCACTCCCGCCACCCCGGAAGTCACGGACGGCCCGCTCTGCCAACTGTTGGACGCCAAATTGACATGATCGAACGAGTATTCGATCCTGTAGATTCCTCCGGTGACAACCTGTTCCCAACTCAGCCAGGCCGGATTGACCGAAAACGCCGTAATGCGAAGGGGCAACCCCGGATCCTGTCCGAGTCTGTATTCGCCGATATTGGAAATACCATTGCCGTTGAAATCAAGCAGGGCATCCGTTGGATCCATCGGATTCAACCCATGCAGAATTTCCCACACGTCGTCTATCCCGTCCCCGTCAGAGTCAAAAAACGCGGAGACAGTCAGGATACGACTGTTGAATGTGTCGGCCACATAGACGATGTTCGAGTCCACGACCGGCGACAGACTGTAGGGCTGCACCATTTGAATATCGAAACTGTAGCCGTGCGAACCCAGTGTGGCGACATGCGTGCCGTTTGTCCTGAAGACAACCAACCGCGAATTGACGGTATCGGCCACATAAATCATGTTTCCGGGCCCGAAGGCCGCGTCCCTCGGCCCCATCAGTTGTCCGGCATTCGTGCCCGCGCCCCCGGCAGACCACTGCCACACGTTCGCCGCGTTCCAGGACTGAATGCAATTGTTTTCCGTGTCGGCCACCACCACACGGCCGTCCGGCCCCACAGTCACGCCCCTCGGCCGCAGGACGTAGGAAGGAGTGAGAGTCGCCAAATTGGACTGGAAGACTCCGGCAGGCGAGAATACCCGAACAGAGGACAAGTCCGTCACATAGAAGCGCCCGTCCGGTGCGATGGCCACATCGCTCACGCTGGTGAAGATATTGCTGTCGCCGAATGAGAAAAGGAAAGTCACGTTCGTGCCGGTTGTCGGATTGAATTGGAATACCTGAATCCGGAAGTTCCCCTGATCCGCAACGGCGAACCGATTTGTTCCGGGACGAGGATCCAGCCCCAATCCGCAGGGACGCGAGAACTGGCCGGTTCCCGGTCCATTCACGCCATACGATCCGACATAGGTTGAGGTGAACCGGTTCCAGACTTGAATTTTGTTGTGTCCCGTGTCCAGCGCATACAGGAAATTCCCCTTGTGGATGACCCGGGTCGGACTGGGCGACGAGGAGGCAAATTGTCCGTTTCCGCTGGTGTTTCCCAATTGATTTTTTAAGACCCACGTCGGCGCAAGCGGGCCTATGAAGTTGCGAGGATTCATGCCGTGGAGAATGGCATAGCCGTCCGTAATCGTGTCCCCGTCGCTGTCGCGGTTAGCATCGAGAGGCGTTCCCACAAGCCACGCGCCAAAATCACGAGTCTGGGACAATTGCGCGCCCAAGGTATAGAAAGGCGAATCGCCATAGGCGACGGAAGCCCCGAAGGATGAGGCGTCGAACGCTCTAACATAGACGCGCGCTCCGGCGGGCAAGTTATGATTGAAGGTCTTCTTGAACTGCCCGGCATCGGACGGAACGCCACCTTCGCCGAAGAATCCCCAGGGCAGGGCAAGTACGGAACTGTAGAGCACTCTGTCATCCCCGGTCACCTGTCCATTCGGAAGGGGCGGTTGCGCAATTCCGTTTGTCCCCGCATAAATGACCTGGAAGAGACAGGATGTTGGCCCGCCATCCCCCTGGAGATACGTCCCCACCCAATTGGTCACGCCGACGCCAAGTTGGACCGATTTGACCGTAAGCGTATTGGTGGAGGCGGCTACCGTGACGCCATTCACCCTAAACGGCAAGGCATGCTCGCCGAGGAGTTTGATGCCGGACTTTGAAAGGTGCGTCAATTGAACGGACGGATTGGCGAAATTCCCGATGCTCCCGAGAACGAGTCCAACCGCGCCGGTTCCCGAACTGACATCGCCAGGCCCCATCGTTCCATACGAGACCGGCACACCGCTGGAGAAGGAGACACCCAGTTCCGGCGACCCGACCACACCCATCACATTGAGCAGTGTGTTGGTGGTTGAGTTGTAGGCTGTCAGCGTCACCGGGACGGTGGATGAGGGAGCGCCGTTGCTTGGCGTACAGGAGACAACCCAGACACCCGGATCGCGTTCGCTACTAACGGACAGATTGTCCACATACAATCCCGGCTCGTTAAGATCTAAACCATTGGCATTGAATCGAACCTGAATCGCCCGGCTTCCAAAGCGATTGTCATCCAGATAGACCCTTATATGAATCCAATTATTACTAGTGTTAAAGAGGTAATGGCCATAATCGCCCTTCGGCGTCATATCGGTATACCAACCGGATCCCGGGTTCACTTCCAGGGTGCCATAGGCGCCATACCCGCACCACACGTCAAAATCCAAAACCGGATTCTTGCCAACCCAGATTGGAGCGGACATGAGCCGCGCACTCGACATGTTCGTTACCCAAGGCCCATGCAGACTCGTACTCCAGCAATTACTGGGACTGTTCGCTGAAGAGGGGCCGGACGGAAATGTGGGAACGCCCCATTCCCAGCCCCGCGTGTCGATGACAAAAAAGACCTGGGTGGAGACGGTCCAGCCGCCACGACCGGTTTCCATATTGTCCGCAAAATCCGACTTGGGCGCCGGCACCACGTAGAGTCCAAAGCCAAAGGCGGGATTGGGATTCCCGCTCAAGTCCTGCACCGCGCCCGCCAACACGGAGAGTTGAACCCGGCCTAACGCCACCACATTGGCCACATCAACCACGTAACGGAACCCGCCCCCACTAATTCCCGAAATCGATATGCCGGGAACCGTGCTCCCCGCCAGTGAAAGACCCGACGGGGTCAAGCCAAACACCGGCTCATTGAAACGGATCTCGAATGACGCCGTGGTGCCGGAACGACCGAGGGAGCGAACGACCCCGACGGGCGCAATCGAATCAATCGCCGGAATATGGGTGAACCGGAGCGAGATGCCATTGGCCAGCCAACTGGCATCATATGAATACTGACGGGCCAGCGCTCCGTACGCATCCTCGATGCCAACGGTCGCGATTTTTCCTCCACCCAAAACAGCATTGGTCTCCGCCACATCCTGATAATTAAATACAATGTCGTTGTCGAAAATGAGCGTCGGCTTTTCCTCAATGACAGACTGGAAAGTAAACCGGGCGCTCGCATCCGCCACCGCCGGCGCATTGGCCCAGGTGATCACCGCCTTTCGGTTCGGCGCCGTGCCCTCGATCCCGATATACACGCGGGCGGAATGATCGTTACCGGCAATGGCACTCCACAACGGACACAAAATGTTGTTGGGCGTCCGCCAGTTCGGCAGGGACACATTACTCCTGGAGGTCAGATTGGAGGGGGAGAATCCGAACATGCCGTAAGCGGAAATATTAAGGGTTCGATTGGTGGCATCATAGAACAGGACATCGAAGGGCAACGTGTAGGGAACGCTATATCCCTGCGAAACATCCACGACGGTGTGCCCGTTGGTGACGGGATCGATCCAGGAATAGGTCTCGCCCCTGACGGTGTAATTACTTGCAATATGAAGAATCGCTTCCCGCGACGCACTCCACTTGCCCGTATTATTCGTAAAAGAGATTGCCCCCCTATAAACACCTTTGGGAAGCGCCGCCGCCACGGCTTGATTCACGGAAACGGTCACCACTCCAACCACCTCGCCTGTCAGAATTGACACCGTAGCCGGCTCGATTTGCAGCCACGACTGGTCGGTAAAGATGCTCCATGTGGTCGTGGTCGAGGAAGACGCCTGAAGGACTTGATACACCTTGTTTGACGGAATAAAATAGGATCCGGGTTCACCGCCCGACACAAACGGCTCTCTTGGAAAAACCAGCGAGACATCGCCCAATCCAACGGCCGCCCAGGCGAGGGTTGCTGAAATGGCCGCGTTGGTTGTGACGCCCGCCTCATCCATATCCGCCGCACAGGCCACCCAATCATTCGCGGCGGCGGCGTAATCGGTATCCGGCGACATATAGGCCGTCAACGTGGCATAGGCCAGTTTCTCGCCGACTGGAATGCCAACACCGGGCACCCTGTACTCAATCGTTGCATCGTTCGTTCCCTGCCCCCCCTCGCACAGAAGGTAAAAGAAAAAATTCTGAACCGAGTCGTTCTGATGGACTTCCCCATTCGGATCCCAATACGTTCCCTTGTACCGGGTCGGTTGTTGGTTTCCCGCGCCGACGGTGGCGTCGTTAGCCGGGTTGCGCATGTCGCGAAGCGCCGTGCTGGAGAGCCAACAATCCTCGCCCATCAGCCAGTCAGCGGTTCCAGCCACCCGATTGGGATAATTGGCGCGCCCGTCAGGTTCCATCGCAAATTCATCCAACGTCCCGAAGATATCGGAAAAGGACTCGTTGAGGGCGCCCGACTCATCCGCATAGATCAGTCCGGCGCTATGTTCGGTTACCGCGTGTTGAAGTTCATGTCCCATGACGTCAAGAACGGCCAGAGAATTCGCGGTAACCCCGTCGCCATCGCCGATCGTCAGACTGTATCCATTCCAAAACGCGTTCACATAGTCAGTACCATAGTGAACGTTGACCGGAATAATCGAACCCAAATCATCAAAACTTTTTCGTCCAAACTTGGTGGAGTAATTTCTCTGAATGCCTTCCAGTGCGCGTGAGGCGGACATCTCGGTCGGATCCGAGTTTCCCCAATTGGGAGTCCCGATGCGGTGGGCATAGTCGCCCGCGTCGGGATCAAACACATGCATCCCTCCTGCGGCATTCTGGACATACCACATGTTGGTGAAACTGTAGAGATAGTAATACTGGTCGAGAGTGTAGGGATCCTGTTGCGCCCATCCGGAGACATTGGCAATTCCCCCGCCTTCTCCGGCCAGAATGGATCCCGTAATGGTCCCCGGCGCACCCAGAGTCAGATCGGGAATCGGGGCATTATGGGGAACGTCGTTATACTTGAAAAGAATGTCGCCGGTCTTGGCGTCAATCCAGTACCGCCAGCGGTCTGTGACGGATTCCCCGGTCTTGGACGTGATGACACATTGCCATGCCAGTTTCGGATCCATTTTCCGGGCGAAGACAACAAGGGTCGGTCCATCAGTCACGGCGCCTGCCGGTTTGCCCATCGCGAGTTGATCCGCCTGGACGACCGCCATCGCCTGAACGCCTGTCTGTAGCGGAAATGTGTCGAGGGCGCCAATGGGCTGATAAGCGCCATTCACGGTTCGCGCCGTGCCTTTTCCATCAAAATGAACAATGACCTGTCCGCCGAAGACCGGCAAACCCTTGTAGGTTTGATTCAGTTTGACATGCCGGTACCCGCCGCCAGTGGTCGTGGTCGAGTGAGGCGCGAATTCCTGTTCCGCGTCTTGAATGCCATACAGGCGGGCCAGTTTTCCCATGACGGCAATGGCGCGCTGTTTCAGTTGAGACTCTCCCGCCGCCCCGGACTGAACCGCCGCCCCGGCCACGCCGACTTTCCCCTGACCTGCGCCCATCAAATCCCGGCCGCGCACCACAGAGGGAACGCTGTGCTGGGTATCCCACTGCACGACCAGATCAGGCCGCTCCGCAGCGGCCTGTTGACGCACCTGCAAGACCGGCGCCGACAGGCCCTTGTTCACCGGCTGAGCAACCTGCGCCGATAGTCCTGCCGGTGTCCCGGAACCGTCCGCCTTGAAGGCGAAAACCGGTTGCGCAACAAATGCCATCAGGCCCAGAAACGCGACCTGCCAAACAACTCTCTTAAAGAAGCTGCGCATAGGTTGTGTCCTCATCATCCAAGTGCCTGTAAAAAAAGAGAAACCGTCCGCCTGTTCACATCAACCCGGTTCAGGGCGAAACGGTCTTGGGTTCATCCTTCTTCAGTTCGCCTTTCAAAGGATGCCTATTCAAGTCCCGTCTCCTGAGTTCGTTGATTTGATAGAGTTGGGGAGCAAGAGCGCCCCGCTCTTCCCGAATCTTGGCCTTTCGATCCGCTATTGCCTTAAAGGCGGCGGCATCTTCATCCATTTTGGCTTTCGCCTTGATATACTCGGAATCGGCCAGCAACCTCTTCTTCATCTCCTCGCGAAGGGGCTTGAGTTCTTTTTCGAGAGCGTCAATCCGCGCCTTGATCGTTTGACCAGCCACATCCGCCGGAACGAAATTGCTGCAGATGTTGGCCATGATTTTGGTGTCCTGTAACCACGCCTCGCGCAATATATTCGCGCGTTGCGGAAGATCCTTCATCTCCTGTTCATAGGCGGCCATTTTTCGCTGAATAGCGGGAAGATCATTCGTCAACACCGTCATGTTGGTAACTACCGGCTGCATGTTGAATTGATGAACACTCACACCGGCCGCATTGGTTACGAGATGATGCGTTCCCGGGGCCTCGACGGCTGAGGGATATTTCGACCACACATTGTTCATATCATTCGTCACGGGCGCATCATTCGTCACCGCCACCTTGACGGCAGGAGACGCGATCACGGGCAACGGAGGAACAGGCGGAGTCGAGGATCGCTCAACAGGAACCTGTTGGGCGGACACGAATCCCGTTAAACAGAAGAGAAGACCCGAGGAACCGACCATCGCTCGCCACAGGAATGACATAAGCAAGAACCCTTTCCATGAAGGAAACACCAGTCAAAACACCGTCAAGATAGTCCAC
>JBAWZH010000129.1:0-6989 GCA_037143135.1 bacterium | reverse complement strand
TCCCTCATCAGTGTGGTTTTCCCGACACGGCGCAATCCGGTGAGCAGGATCACATCCCGCGTGTCCAAACTGGGTCGGACACGTTCCAGCAATCGAGGTCGCGGAACGACCCCTTCGAGTGAGAAACCGCCATCCCACCATGGACTCATGCGGCATAATGTTGTTTTGAGATCAGGCATGGCACTCCTTATTGCTCTTCACAGCAAGAACAATAATTACGTTCGCGCCAAAGAGCAAGCCTCAATCGTATAAATAGATAATATTCTATACGATGGTATCGTTCAGATTGCGCAACTGAAACATTGATCGGCCAGCATCACTCCGGGCAGGGCGGCCTCTAATCAAATCTGTAGATCAGAGGAACTGGGCAAAGATGCGCATTAGGGCCTGGACATCCTGAAGATTATCGCACAAAACTTGATGAACAACCAAGCGATCAACGTCCAGATAATCATGCACGAGCACATTTCGGAAGCCGATCATGCGAATCCAGGGCTCCCGCAGTTCCTCACCAAAGTACCCCTTTTCGCACAGAAGGCGAGGGATGTCGCTGGCGGAGTCGACCACTCCCAGATTCAAGTCGGCCACGAGGTGCCCTCCGATATCGTTTAACGCTTCGATCGTGAGCTGCAAGAAACGTTCCGCGCTACCGTATTTCTCGGGATCGGCCAGGAATTGTTCCTTTGGGTATCGCTGGATCGCCTTCAGGATCGCCAGATATTCCTCGATTTTCGCGAGCCGTTTGTGAATAACGTCAGGCCGCACCATGGAGGATCCTTTCCTTGAGTGCCTGCCGCTGAATGGCCAAATGCGGCATGATGTCGAAATACATGCGCACGACGCGGGAATAGAAGGACCCATGATCGAATTCCGGTCGGCGGAAGACGATTTGATTAAGCCGGACGGCTTCATGCTGGAGCACCATGTTGTTGTGGTCAAGGAACGTGAGGTCGATGTTCTCTAATCCATCCCTTGCAAGATCCGCCAAAATGTCAAGTTTCCGCCCGCGGGCTTGCCGTCCGAGCATCGACACCACCGCCAGATCATAGTCGCTATCCGGACGCGCCGTTCCGGTTGCACGTGAACCAAATAAATAAACGGCAGCCACTTCGGAATACTTCCCGAAAACGCCTTGCAATTTCACACTGATGGTTGGCTCTAGCACCACGTGTAGAAAGATATCACAGCCTCATGCCGGAGGCAAGCAAGACAAGAGGAAGCATCACTACGGTTCGGTTGCGCGTTTAGTCAAAGACCCACTCGTACCCCGGATTCACCCTGTTTACAACGTGATAGACCACTGGCCTTCGACACGCTCAAACTCCCCATCCACAATGGCACGCATCTCACAGGCTTCCTGGGCATTCAAACTGCCAATGAGTCGTCGCAATGCGTTTTTTTTAGGTTTTGCCCTGATCATAACCCAAACGGATTCATGGTCATGAACTCCCTGTAATTCAACAAGGGGTTTGAGCACATGATCTTCATATAGAGCTTCTACAGCTATCATTAACTGGCTCCTGTTTCTGTGTGATCCCCTTCGCAAAATTCGCGCTTCATGGCATGTCACCCTATACCGTGCGGAATCATGCTCGCCGTTTTATTCGGCGTCAATGGAAAGTTTGAAAGTTTGATTCCGGTTATTATTGGATTATTGCCGACACTGCGGACAGCCTTTCGGATGGCAGGCACGGCAATAGGACTTGGCACAGGCCGGACAGGCGCCCAAACAACTTGAACACACCCCATGAAGCCGGTCGTCACACACGCTATGCACCTGCGGTAACGCCCCGCATGCCTCGCAGCCCAAGGCGTCGAGCTTGCGGGTGATGGGATTCCAATCCAAGTACCCCGCCCGTTCGCCCTTGCGCCGCCGGATGACAAAGGCCAGACGATGGATGGGCATCGAAACCAGAATGGTCTGCAGGGGATGGAGTTCCACCGTGAGCCCGTACTTGCGCCGGACATCTGCAATCTTCGCCTCATACTCGCCCTCTATAGCCGCCAAACGCTGGGCGGTTATCGCGGTGTCAGGTTTGGCACCCTTACGCCCTCTCCCCTCGGTTTGCCGCCGGACCGCTTCTCCCCTCAAATCCTCGTGATACGCATGCAGTCTTTCCAAGTCGCGCCCCATGCGCCGCTCCATACCGGCCAGAAAGGGCGCCAACCGCTCCCCGGCCAGAGCCCGCACGGCGGCCCCGAAAACATCCCGGATCCGCTCCGGCGTCCACCGGCCGGGACATTCATCCTGATCCGCGGCGGCGAACGGAAGCCACGTCGCGGCGGGGATATCCAACAGGCCTGCGGCCAACCCGTCCGCCCTCGCCGCATTCCCCTCATTCACCGTGACCGCGATGACATCCTCGCGTTTCTCGTCGGACACAGCCGCCACCCGGAATACCATGATGCGGTATCGGGCGCGCACCGCCTTCATTTCCGTGAAGCGATAGGTGGCGTTGTCGAACACCAACGCTTTTCTCAACACTTCGGCGGCATCCGGAGCTTTCCCCGGTGACACGTCAAGGCCGACTTCCGTCCGACGTCCCCGTGTCTCGATCCGCCTTCCCAGACTATCCACCCAGTCGGACTCCAGCGTAACCCGGCGCGCATTCTCCGGCATCATGGATCCAAACCCGAGACGGACGAGTTCTCCGCACCGGAAGGCATCTTGAAGAGAAGGTGGCAACAGCGCATCCAGGCCTTCCGGCTCCACCGTGTCGACCACGGCGCCCTCGGCGGCCATGGCCCGGGCCATCCATTCAGACAGGCTGTTCATCCGGTGGCGAACTCCTCTCCGAAGAGCTCTTCATCGTACTCCTTGACCTCTTTGTAGCGATCACGGGCCTCCAGCAACCGTTCCTCCAGCGCCGTGAAAGCGCTGTCGCGGTGGGATTCGGTCTCGGCAACCCACGCCGAGAAAACCAGTTCCGCCAGATCATGATCTTCGTCCATCTCGCCCAGGATCGCCTGGATTTCGCCGACGACGAGTTCAAACATGTTGATCTTCTCGTCGAGAATGGCGAGCAGACGGTCTTCCAGCGTGTGACGTACGGACAGGTTGAAGACAAACACCTCTCGTTCCTGGCCGATACGATGAACGCGCCCGATCCGCTGTTCGATGGCTTGGGGATTCCAATGCAAATCGAAATTCACGAGGGTATTACAGAACTGGACGTTACGCCCCTCACCGCCGGCTTCGGAACACAGGAGCACCGGCACAATGTCGCGGAACTCGGCGATGGCGGCGTCTTTCTGGGGACCGGACTGATGTCCGTCAAAACGGGCATAAGCGATGCCCTCCGCTGCCAATACCGTCGCCAGTCTATCGAGCGTGGCATTATACCGGGCGAACACCATTTTCTTTTCATCCGGATTACGGCGCAGTATTTCCAGCAAGGCGCGGGTCTTGGCGGACTCGCCGCCCAGCGCCGCGTACCGGTCGCGCAAGGCGGCCCAATCGCCGGGACACTCGCCCTTTGACAGACGGTCCAGGGATGCCTGGGCGGCGGCGGGCGAAGATCCCGCCGCCTGGAGCAAATGGTTCAACGCCATCCGGTGATGGCCGGCCGCCGACTTCCGGCACGTCTCGCGGATCGCCTCGCTCAGCGCGGCGTAACAGTCCCGTTCGGCGTCGTCCGGATCCACTCTCACGGTCAGCGCCTGGCGGGGCGGCAGTTTCACATCCACCAGCGCACGGGTGTTGCGGATCATCACATCGCGCATCAACGACTGAAGTCGGTCCCGGTTCGCCGGCGAACGCGGTTGGCGGGGCGTGACGTAGGAAGCCTTGAAATCGCTTTCTGTCTTGAATAAGCCGGGTTTGAGCAGGGTCAGAAGGTTGTAGAGTTCAACCAGCTTGTTCTGGACCGGCGTGGCGGACAACAGCAGAAGGAACCGCTTCTGGAGGGCATCCACCACCTGCCAGTTACGAGACCGCCGGTCTTTCAGGTGATGCGCCTCGTCCACGATGACGAGATCGCGGGGATTCCCAGTGACCCACTCGAAATGGCGCGTCGTGCGGGCCGAGGCGAGCGAGGCGATGATCCGGGGTTGAGCCCAGAATGCGGCGGGATCGTCCCGAAACAGCGCGTCGTGGCTGGTGGCGAATTCCATGCCGAACTTGGTCCGGACTTCCTCCTCCCACTGGCCAACGAGCGAGGGGGGCGTGAGGATCAACACGCGCTCCGCCATGCCTCGCAACGTGTACTCCTTCAAAACCATGCAGGCTTCGATGGTTTTTCCCAAACCAACCTCGTCAGCCAAAAGAACCCGGCCCCGGAATTGTTTGAGCACTTTCCGGACGGTCTCGATTTGATACCAGAACGACGTCACGCCGCACAACTGGTCCAGGCAGAGCAGATCGTCGAACCCCTTGACCAATGCCAAATGCGCGTACGCATTGAGCAGCAGGCAGTCCTCGCGGGAGGCCGGAGGTTGCCGATCAAGTTCTTGATAGGCATCGGCGCCCGGGCAATGAAACTCAACGGGAAGGGGAAACGTGAACCGGCGCAGGGCGGGAACGGTGGCTTCAGCAGCCACCGGGAGCGGAGGATTGGAGGCCTCAACATCCTGTTTCACGGAGACCGGCTTGATCTGTGACGGGGCTTCCATCCTGACCGGCTTGACCTCCTGAGTTGGTTTCCACAGTGCGATCTTCTTAATCCAGCGCCGGCCAAAATCCAGGCTGCCCGGAGCAAATACCTGCTGCATCGGGCGATGACTGAGTTTATGTTTGTCCAGAAGTCCCTTTGCGAGCGGCCACCGTCCCAGTTGCGCCAGGGCAATAGCCTCATAGATCAAAGAAGAATAATGGGGCGTATACCATTTGTGGAGCCGCTTGATAAACCGAAGGGCCTGGTCGGGCTCGCCGGCAACGATGGACGCGAGAGCCGCTTCGGCGAGGATCTCACCGCTTGCCGGGAGCACATCAACCGCTTTCGCCGCGAGAGCCGACAGGTCCTTGTCATGGGTGGCGATGGCCTCCGCGAGACGGACGGCCCAATAATCCTCGCCGTCTGACTCTGGCGGCACATTCATGTCATCAATCTTCATGCGGCGAAGGTTTTACCCGCACCCAGCCGGATTGGACAAGTTGAAACTTTGAAAAAAGGATGACGCGTTTCCACCTTCTCACTCCAACGCGGCGCGGGCCAGTGCCTTCTGCGCGGCCGCGACAAGTTCGGAACCGGCCTTCAATAATTCACCGGCCAGGGTTTCGCCAGGCGCCTCCGGCGAGGAGGCCAACGCCCGGAACCGGGTGACCGTTTCCATGGCGTCGCCAGGCAAAGTGTCTTGGCTTGCCGTCTTCAATACGGGGAGCGGAATCTCCGCGGTTTCCTCCGCCGCCACTTCCCCCACCAGACGGACAATGGCTTTGAGCGCCCATTCGACCGCCTCGCGCAGGGGCGGCACGGCCTCAACACAGAATCCTCCGGCCTTCAACACATCACTCATGCGCCGTTTCCTCTCGGCCTGCTCCATGGCCTTCCTCGCTTCGCCCAGTTTTCGCTCGCGAACGGCACGGCCTGTTTCCATAGCGGCCTCGCCGCCATGCAATAACCGGGTCCCGCCGGCCACGGGATGCAGAAGCCCCTGCCCGATCAACCGCTGAATCGTCTCGTAGGTGGCCCGGTCAAGCACCTCCAAGCCGGGTGCCGCTACGCCACCCCCAAAGGCATCCTTCAACAACCGTTCCGCCATGGGTCGGATTTGCTCGACCTCGTCAACCACCGCCACCAACACCATTTTCCCTCCGCCACCCACGCGACATTCCAGTGCCGCCAACCGGGTTCCAAGCCGCGCAACCAAGTCTTGCGTGAACATGGTTTCCGGCGGAACAGTCGACGCAGGCACGGACTTGGCATGCGGAACGGAAACGGACGCCGTTTCGCCGCCCTTGTCGCCCATGAGGGATTGCAGACGCGCCAGAAATGCCGCCCGCCCGCTTGGCAACTTGATATTCTCCAAGTCGCCGCGTCCATCCAACACCCCGTCAGCCAGTTGCTGCTTCTGCGCCAGCATGTCAATCATGCGATGCTCAATGGAATCCTCGGTGACCAGATTGATGACCCGTACCGCTCGGGTCTGGTGTTTGCGCCAGGCCCGCGCGATTCGTTGTTCGAGTTTCGCCGGGTTCCAAGGCAAATCAAGATTGACCACCACATTGGCCGCCTGGAGGTTTAGTCCGGTTGCGCCGGAATCGGTCGAGAGAAACATGCGACAGTTGGAATCCTGCTTGAATCGGTTGATTTCGGCCCGCCGTTTTTGTTGCGGCACAGAACCGGTATGCCAGGCGAAATCTAACTTCATTTCACGGGCCAGGTCACGAACCAGTTCCAGCATCCCCGTCCACTCGGAGAAGACGATGACCTTGCTGTCACCGCCGGACAGGACATCCTCCAGGATCTCGGCCAGTTCCCCCAGTTTCGGGCAAATACGGCATTGGGGATCGAGTATGAACGGCGTATCGCATACCATTCGCATACAACTCAACATGCGCTGGAGTTTCTCCATCTCCTCCGGCGACAACGGGCGCCGCTTGGCAGCGGAGATCAATTTGGCCGCCTCAGACTCGAATTCACTATAGCGGGCGCGTTGCTCAGGATCCATGCTTACAAAATAGTTTTTGACCGTCCGTTCCGGCAGTTGCTCTTCCACCTCGTCCTTCCGACGCCGCAACATGATGGGACGTAGCCGCCTATGGAGTTCGGGCAGATTCTTCAAGCCTTCTGGCCGACCCTCCTCATCAAGCTCATAAAACTCCCGGTTGAATCTGAACAATGACCCGAAAATGGTGGGGTCAAGGAACTGGGTGATTGAATACACCTCGTCAATCCGGTTCTCCAACGGCGTGCCGGTGAGCACGAAGGCGTAAGGGCTCGACAACTGCTTGATCTTCTGGGCGGTCTGTGTCTGCCAGTTCTTGATGCGCTGGGCTTCGTCAAGGATGACCACGTCCGGAGCGATCAGACGGTTCATATCGGCGACAT